>JBEKAN010000145.1:0-8422 GCA_050015895.1 Verrucomicrobiota bacterium | reverse complement strand
CGATTTGGGACACCACCACATTTCCGATTCATGGTGCTGCAACCGAGATTGCACCCATGCCGTTTCCGACGACTGTTATGGCTTTCGACAGCAATTCGAATGTACTGTATGCATTCAATCCGGCCGACAATTCTCTTTGCGCAATCGAGCAAACAACTACCCACGGAATCCCTTTCAGCTGGTTGAACCATTACGGGTTGTCAACTAATGACAGCGTGGAAACGCAGGTTCCGGACCCGGATGGATACACCACCCTGCAAGAGTGGATGCTTGGCAGTAATCCAACAAATTCAAATCCGCCTCTCCTCCTAGCGTGGGCCTCGAGCTTTGATTTGAGTGCGTCGATCACTTCGCAGCTTCGTTGGTACGAACTTCAGCGAGCCACTAATTTGCTGGTGGTATCAAACTGGCAGGCGCTTGCCAAATTGCAGGGGTCGGGCAGCAACGTGCTGTTCAATGTATCGGCAGATACTAACCAGTTTCCGAACGCTTTTTACCGTATCCAACCCACAGTATATTGAATCCGTAGAAGGCGACGCCCTCGTAGTTCGGCACGAAGACGGAGAGCGAGTGATCACCTACTGTGATTTATTCCCCTCCTCGACAGCGGAAAACAACATTGACACCCCAAAACTCTCCGTCCATGCCTTTAACTCTTTGGTGGGAATGCCTGTGGATTCCAGGTTGCGAAGGGGTGTTTGCACACGGGCACCGGGCGCAAGCTGGAAGCCAGCGGCTTCACGACCAGGCACTTGTCGGGGCGGAGTGTGGCGCGGTCCGCCGAGGCGTTGGCGGTCGAGACGAGGGGAATCCCGACTTTTTGGGAGCACGGAAAGGACGGCAGGAGCATGATGGGCACAACTTGGCACTGGCAGCATTGGAGGGAAGGCTAACTTGGCCCTCCCCTCCAGGCCGGTGGAGCGGGAGATGTCACGGCTCGAAGGATTCTCGCCCCACCTTCCTGACCCTCCCACGCTTCGACGGGCGAGGGAATTGGAAAACTTCAGACTGGCCGGTTCAGAATCGGGGGGCTTGACGAATGGAGGTTCGGTGGCACAATTGGAGCATGACTGTGCTTTTTCGTTGCCGTGTCCAGAAGCCTCTGCTGACCAAGGCCGATGCCGTGACCAAGAAACTCGGCACTTCCACCGCCGAGATGTTCCGCATTTTCGTCGCCGAAATCGCCCGCACCGGCCGAGTGCCTGTCAGCCTGAAAAGTTCGGAGAATGAGAATCTAGTGGACCTTCAACGACGGAACAAAATCTGGAGCGAACTCGATGATGCCAAAACGAAGGTTTGAGCCTGCTGTCGTAAGGCAAATCCGAGAATCCATCCGATGGGCGCTGGAACTGTGAATTATACTTGGCGACATAGTTTATTGCGGATGCGTTGCAGCGGCTCGGCAGGAGCCTCGCCCTACCTTGCGAAGAGAGCCGGCGGCATTACTGCGTGATCGGGTAGCCCTTCCAGACCCAGAGCAGGGCTTCGGGGAGGGTTTGGGCGACGGCGCGGCCGTCCACGTGGCCAGCGCCTTTGGCATAGACGAACTGGTAATGGTAACCCTTTGCCTTCAACACGGCGGCCATGCGCTGGTTGGCGATGACCCAATTGTGAAATCCGGACGCGCTCGTCGTCGCGCCATTGTCGTTCTGGCCAACCTCCATCCAGACGCGCAACGGTTTCCGCGGACTTTCCGGGATAAAGTGCTCGTGGTATTCCCAAGCGCCGTGCGGCGACGCCGCGTTGGTCGGGGATTGGTTGCTGGTGTAGGTGCCGGAATAGGTGATCACCCGGTGGTAAAGCTCCGGGTGAAACCATGCCATGGTGAAGGCCACCGCGCCGCCCGAACTGCCGCCCAGGGTGGCGCGGCCTTCGGGGTCGCGGGTCAGGGTCAGATGATAATCCCTCTCCACCCTCGGCAGCACCTCCGCCTCAATGAACTCCGCATACTTGCCGGACACGGTGTCGTATTCCAGGCCGCGCTCGCTGCCCGGGCCGTCCCCGCCGCCCGACATGACCATGATGGCGATCATGACCGGCAGGCGATGGTCGGCGATCATGTTATCCAAAATCGCCGGCAGTTGGTTGTTCTTCGCCCCCTGCGCGTCGTGAGTCAAGATGAATGGAGCCGGCGCGCCAGGGACATACTGGCTGGGGATATAGACGGTCACCGCGCGCTTGTAGGGAACCACCACGCCCGGGTTGGTCTTGCTGATGCCGGAATAGAATTTGCTCTCGGCGGAGTCCATCGTGAATTGGACGACCTTGCCCTTGGGCACATCGGCTCTGGGTGTCTGTTCCGGGGCGGGGGCGAACATCGGCCCGATGGAATAATCTCCGTCGCCCGCGCCGGGAGTCAGCGCCGGCAGATCGGCCAGTTTGGCGACCTCGGCTTGTTCCTCCGGCGTAATCGGAGCGCCGCGATTGCCGCCGCGTTGGCCGGCTCCCCGCCCGGTGGGAGGGGTGTTGGCGGCGGCGGGGGCGGTTGGAGAGGCCGGTTCGGCCGCGCCAAAAACAGAACTCGGCCCCGCCAACAAGAACAGCAGCGCGGCCCCGCGGGCGATATGTGCCAATTTCATAATTTCAGACGCCGGCCAGCCGTCCTGTGGAATCCCCGTGTCGCTGGAGATCCGAAACCCCCATCCGATCCGCCATGCTCAGAAACAAGTTGGTCAGGGGCGTCGGCTCGCATTTGAGGTATCGGCCCGTCTGGAGGCCGCCGCCGGCGGACCCGGCGACCAGGATCGGAAGGTTGGTGTGCGTGTGGCGGTTGCCGTCGGCGTTGCCCGAGCCGTAAAGGATCATGGAGTTGTGGAGCAGGGACTGTCCGTCCACGTCCTTGGTCTGGTCCATTTTCTCCAGGAACTTTCCCAGTTGCCGGGCGTACCACAAATCTATCCTCTTCACTTTGTCAATCATATCTTGCTGGTTTCTGTGGTGGGTCAGGTTGTGATGCCCCTCCGTGATCCCGATCTCGTCGGCGAACGAGCGGTTGCTGCCTTCGCCGGCGATCAGGAGGGTCGCCACGCGGGTCGAGTCGCTCTGGAACGCCACCAGCAGCATGTCCAACATCAACTGCACATGCTCGGCGTAGCTCGGCGGGATGCCGGCGGGGGCGTCGGCGGAGGTCGCCGCCAAAGGCATGCTCTCCGCCCGCTCAATCCGCTGCTCGATGTCGCGCACACTGGTCAGATACTGGTCCAGCTTGGCGCGGTCGCGCCCGTCCAATTTCGCGTCCATCGCCTTCGCGTCGGTGAGGACAAAATCCAGGATGGAGGCCTGCTCTTTTTGACGCCGTTGCAGGTTGGCCGCCCGCTGGCCGGCAGGGCCTTCGCCGAAGAGCCGCTCGAAGACCTGGCGCGGATTGGGGTCCGGCATCACCGGCTGGGTCGGCGAGCGCCAGGCCAGATTATATTCGTAGGAGCAGGAGTACCCGGAATCGCAATCCCCCGCTTTGCGAACCGCGTCGCACGTCAGTTCCAGGGAGGGGAAGCGCGTCAGGTGGCCGATCTTCCCGGCGACCACCTGGTCAAAGGATGTGCCCGCGTAAATGTCCGATCCGGCGGTTTTTTTGATGCGCACCCCCGTGAGGAACGTGCCGCCCGCGCGGGCGTGGTCGCCGCCGCCGTCCGTTCCGGCATTGGCGCAAAGGTCCTCCAAACCGGAAATGACCTGGACCTCCTTGCGGACGTTTTGCAGGGGCTGCAAGGTGGGCGAGAGAGCGAAATCCCGGCCGCCGTCGCCCTCCGGCCACCAGCCCGCCGGGATGATGCCGTTGGGCACGTAGAGGAAAGCCATGCGGACCGGCGCTTTGGCGGCGGCCCCGGCGGAGGCCCGGACCGGTTCGGCCAGGAGGCGCAAGGGGCTGAAGGACTCAAAGGCCGGCAGAGCGACACACGCGCCCAAGCCGCGCAGGAAGCGGCGGCGGCTCAGGCTCATGCGCCGCTCCGCGGCCACATCGGGATTCATGGAATCATGGGTGTTCACAGTTTTGTATCATCCTTTTTGTTGACGCTGACATTGTTCGCGGGGGAATTTTGAGGCGTGTCGGAAAGAGCCGGGATGGCCTGGCGCCGTTCTTTTTGGAACGGGGCGGAATCAATGATGCCTGTCAAAAGCGCGGAAAACCGGCCGTCCTCCGCGTCCATCCTCCGGACGATCTGATCCACCGTTTCGGTGTCGTAGTTTTCCAGGCCGCGCCCCGTGGCGTAGGTGAGCAGCTTGGTGGTCAGCGTGCGGTAAAACTCCTCGCGATGGTTGGCGGCCAGGATGTGCTTCAACTCGCGGACGTCCTTGAAAGACTCGCCGGTGATCAACTGGCCCGCCGGCTCAATCGCCTGGCCGCGCTCGCGCTCGCGCCAGAGGCCCAGGGCGTTGAAATTCTCGAAGGCCAGGCCGACCGGATCCAGGCGCGAGTGGCAGGCGGCGCACTCCGGTTTGTCGCGATGCTCCTGGAGCGTCTCGCGCAAAGTCGGCTCGTGGTCGTGAAAATTTTTCTCCGCCACCTCCAGCGCCGGGATGTTGGGCGGGGGCGGCGGCGGTGGGGAACCCAGGATGTTGTTGAGCACAAACAGTCCGCGTTTGACCGGCGAGGTTCGATCCGGGTTTGAGGTCACCACCAGGAAGGCCCCTTCGGTCAGCACTCCCCCGCGCGGGCTGTCCGGAGGCAGGTCCACGCGGCGCATGTTGGTCCCGGTCACGTCCAGGTTGGTGAGACCATAGAATTTGGCCAGGCTCTGGTTCAGGAACGTGTAGTCGCTTTCAATCAGCTCGGACACGCTGCGGTCTTCGCGCATGATCGTGGAAAAGGCCAATTGCGTCTCGCGCTCCATCGCGTGCCGCACATCGGGAGTCAACTGGACGGCAGGGGGGGAAAACTTGCCGTTGAAGTTGTTGGGGTTGGCGGTCTTGTCCGGCGGTTTGGCCTGCGACGAGGCGTTGGGCTGGGCCGGGGGTTTGCCGTTACCCGCCAGCAGGCCCGCGATCTGCTGTTGCAATTGTTTCTCCTCGCCCTTGTCCCGGGCCAGCACGGTCCGCGCGTCAATCGTGATCCCCTCCACATCGCGCACCTGGAGCCATTGGCCGGTGAAATTCTCCACCATCGCCTCCGAGCGGGGGTCGGCGAGCATCCGTTTGATCTGGGCCGGCAGGTTCTTGCGCAATTCCCCCTGGGCGGCCAGACGGAACAACTCCTGGTCCGGCATCGAGGACCACAAAAAGTAGGAGAGGCGGGAAGCCAGCGAGTATTCATCCACCAGCGGATAAGGATCCTTGGAGGAAGTCTTCTGGGCCTCCTCCGTGCGGAAGAGGAACCGGGGCGAGGAAAGAACCGCGATCATGGCGTAACCCACCCCTTGCTCGAAAGTCTTCCCAGGCTGCTTATAGACGCTCTGCGCCAGCGCGGCCAAACGATCCACCGTCTTGGCGTCCACCGGACGCCGGAAGGCTTTCAGCGCGAAATCGCCCAGCACCTCGCGCGCATATCGGAGGCGGTCGGAAGCGCCTTGGGGCGGCTCCTTGGTGAAGAACAAATCGTAGTTCTTCGGCCGGGTCCAATACATCTCATCCATCGGGCCTGCGATGGTCAGGGAGTCAATCCGCAGGTCCAATTGGGATTGGACCTTTTCCGCCTCCGGTGTCAGAGGCTGAATCTCGAAAGACATCCGATGCGGCCCCGCCTGCCATTTCTGATCATAGACAAAAGGCGGAAAAATCTTGTTGTCCTCCCAGGCGAAATCCCTGCTCAACAAATCCCGCCCGTCCACCTTGAAAATCACGTGACATTTGCCCGGATCGAACTCAAAGGTGCCCCGGACCGACAACTCCAGGGACAACTGGTAATTTCCGGCAAATTGCGCCTCAAAAGTGTTGGAGACCGTCGCCGCCTTGTAATAGGACAAGCCCAGCAGGGTGTCGGCGCCGCCCCGGCCGCCGCGCCCGCCGCGCCCGCCGCCGCCGCCCCGGCCGTTGCCCGAAGCGGGTTCCGCGCCGTGAAATCTGCCGCCGGCGATCTTGATTTGAGGCATCACCTTGGATACCTTGGGCACCGCCTGATCCACGATGGTGGTCGCCGCCTTGATGTATTTCTCCAGCAACATGGGCGAGACCGTGAGCACATCGCCAATGTCATCGAACCCGTAGCCCGTGTCGTCCGGGGGAAACTCGTCATCCGTGTTGAAATCCACCCCCGTCAAATCCCGGATCGTGTTGCGGTACTCGACCCGGTTGAGCCGCCGAAGCGTGACGCGGCCGGGGTCGGGATTCAAGCGGTCAATCCCAAAGGCCCCATATTTGATCCAATCCTCCACGCGCTGGAGTTCCGCGGGACCGGGGCGCTTCTCCCCCTGCGGCGGCATGAGGCCGGCGCGCAGTTTGCCCAGGGCCTTGCTCCACAAATCCTGGTTGAGGATCTCGCTGTCCGAGTTCAGCTCGTCGAACGCCACATTCCCCTTGCTCATCCCGTCGCCGTGGCACTGGTAGCAGTACTCCCGCAAAATGGGCTGGATGTCCTGGTGAAACTGCGCCGCCGCCGGCTCCGCCGCGCCCGCCCGCGGACCCTCCCAGGCGAAAATCATGAATCCCGCCAGCCAGGGCCGGATGGGCAATCCGCATAAGGAATTCATATTCGGTTCATTATGGCACCTGGGAGGCTGCTTTACAAGCAGAATTTATGGTGTTCATTAGGCCAATCTCCGCCACGCCGAACCCGCCGCCCGACCAATGGGGAAAGCGCGGGAACCAGGCATCCGACTGCAAAACGAGAATGGTCGGAGCGACAGGATTTGAACCTGCGGCGTCTTGGTCCCAAACCAAGTGCTCTACCAGGCTGAGCTACGCTCCGCGACAGCAGGCTGACAGCATCGCACAACCCCGCCCGCTTGCAAGCGATACCGCTTTTAACCTTTGAACCCGCCCAGGACATGGTAAATTGCCATCGGTATGTCCATCAACTCGCAGAATGGGAACGGGAACGGCAACGGCAACGCCAGCACCAGCGGACCGCCCAGGAAAATCAACCTGCGCCGCCCGGACGTCATGGCCGCCGTGCAGGCCCAGGTCCTCTCCCATTACCGCAGCCACCTGGTGGACCGCATTCGGGACAAGGGCCACGTCCTGAGCGCCGACGGCCTGCTGACCGTCAAGCTGGCCAAGAAATACGGCTTTTGTTACGGGGTCGAGCGCGCCATTGACCTGGCCTACGCCGCCCGCAATGTGTTCCCGCTGCCCCAGCCCATCTATCTCCTGGGCGAGATCATCCACAACCCGGAGGTCAATGACCAGATTCGCAACATGGGCATCCAGATCATTTCCGCCAGACCCACCGAGCAGGAGCTGGAAAGTCTGCGCCCCGACGATGTGGTCATCATCCCCGCCTTTGGCACCGAGGTGGGCACCCGCAACCGGCTCGTCGCCAAAGGCTGCCAGCTCGTGGACACCACCTGTGGCGACGTGATGAGCGTCTGGAAGCGCGTGCGCCAATACTCCAAGGAGCGGGTCACCAGCATCATCCACGGCAAGGCCAAACACGAGGAGACCAAGGCCACCACCTCCCAGGCCGGCGCAGACGGCCCCGGCCATTATCTGGTCGTTTACAACCTCGACGAAACCGATTACGTCTGCCAGTACATCCTCCACGGCGGCGACAAGGCCGAGTTCCTTGAAAAATTCAAGGGCGCCTACTCCCTCGGTTTCGACCCGGACATCCATCTCCAGGCCGTCGGTGTCGCCAACCAGACCACCATGCTCCGCGGCGAGACGGAGGAAGTCCAGCGCCGCATCAAAAACGCCATGGTCCAGCGCTTCGGCGCGGGCGAACTGGACCGCCATTTCCGTTTCTTCGACACCATCTGCGGCGCCACCCAGGAGCGGCAGGACGCCCTGGAAAAACTCCTTTGCGAACCCATGGACCTGCTCCTGGTCATCGGCGGCTACAATTCCTCCAACACCTCCCACCTGGCCGAAATGGGCGAGGCCAAACTCCCCACTTTCTTTGTCAAAAACGCCGCCATGATGGTCTCCGACAAATTGATCCGGCACTACAGCCTCCAGTTGCAGAAGGAGGTGGACACCCGGAACTGGCTGCCGCGGGGCAAAATCACCGTCGGCATCACCGCCGGCGCCTCCTGCCCCAACAACCTCATCGAGGACGCCATCCGCCGCCTCTTCGAACTCCGCGGCTTCTCCGTCCAGGAACTCCTGGCCAACTGATCCCGCCGGCGGCCTGCCATGCCTTGTTCCAGAGAACAACTCGAACAACGGGAACGCCAGACTCTCGCCCCTTACGCCCAGCTCAGCGCCCAATCCCGCGGCCGCGTCCACCCCGAACCCCGCGCCCTCTGGCGCACCGAATACCAGCGCGACCGCGACCGCGTCATCCACTCCCGCGCCTTCCGCCGCCTCGAATACAAGACCCAGGTCTTCC
>JBEKAN010000144.1:0-10186 GCA_050015895.1 Verrucomicrobiota bacterium | reverse complement strand
GGACGGGACGGGGAGATGCGTCAGGTTCTCCGTGATGGTGATGGCCACATTGACGTTCGTCACCGCCACCAAGGGGTTCTCATTGTAGATGCCGTAATACCATCGGCCCCCGGTTATGGCGGGCATGTTCGTCACAGTCACCGGCGGCAGCGGAATATCCAAATTGGTGCTGGGACCATCCAATTGCCCGCCCGGCGGGATGATGGGAGTCACCCCGTAATCATTCGTGCTGACATCATCCGCGTTGTCCAAGAAGATGCCGAGCGGCCCGCCGTTGTTGAATCCCACCTGGATGAGAAGGTTGGTCGCGTCATTGGGCAAATCCACAAACCCGTAATACCAGCCGTTCGCTGCAATGGAAGGGATGGAGAAATCCTGCTGGGGTGGGAGATATTCGAGCCGGATAAAGCCGGGGCCATTCGTCATAAAGAGATACTGCGAATTCGTCACCGCCGTCGGGGTGAACACTCCCTCGTCCCAATTCCCCCAAGGCTCGCCGAGGGCCGGGGTGAATTGGATTTGGTAATTGTCATACGGAGCCAGACTGGCTGAGTCCAACCGCAGAACCGGGAGGACCGTAGGCGACACGGCGGCGGCGGGCGGCTGGCCGATTTCAACAATTGGCGTGCTGGAGTAGTCGTTGCCTGCGTCGGTGATGGTGATGTTCGTCACCACGCCACCAGAGGAGATTTTGGAAACCGCCGTGGCATTGCTACCACCACCCCCAACAATGCTGACCGGCGGGTTGGTCAAGTAGCCGGAGCCGCCGTTCGTCACCGTGGCGCCGACGACAAACTCGTTGACCACTTCCGGCAGGGCAAATGCCTGAGACGGAACTGGATTGAGGGCCAGCCGGTAATCTCCGCCGGTCGTCACGCCGGAAACCATTTGCGTATAGACGGAGTTTGTGGCCGTGAAATTGACCGGTTGGTTTGTCCAATACCACGCCACCGCCTGCTGCAATTGATACACGCCGCCAACTGTCAGGTTGGAAAAGGTCAGGAATGACATGGGCGAGCCGCCTAAAACCGGACTGCTAATGAATGGAGGGTCAATGACGACCAGTGCTGCGCTGGTGTAATTGGAACCAGCATCCTGAACATCAATTGCAATGACTACGCCGTTGCTGACCACGGCTACGGCTTGCGCTCCACTGCCGCCACCATTCCCGATTATTCTCACGGTTGGGGTGTTCGTGTAGCCAGAGCCGCCATCGGTGATGGTCGCACCAACCACAAAGCCGTTTATCACCTCTGGTGTTGCGGTGGCACAATTTGGGATCGGGGTTATCGGGGGTTGCCAAACGAAATCATCGAACAACATCCCCAGCGGATTTCCCTGGATCACCACCGTCGTGGTGTCGCTGACAGCGGTGAAGTAAACCCCGTTGGTGAGCCAATTGGTGCCGCTGGCCGGGACGATCACGGTGGAATTGGTGGCCCCATTGACTAGGATCTGGCAATTGGGCAGAATGTAACTGCTGCCGCCCTTCTTGCCCTGGGTGCCCGCCTCGTAAATCGCCGCGATTTCCACATCGCTCAACGCCCGGTTCCAGATGTCCAACTCGTCCACCGCCCCGCTATAGTGGTTCTCGCCATCAACTCCCACACAGACGTTGTTGCCCAACACCAAATCGCTCGAGTTGATCACCGAATAGACGGTCGAATCGGATCCTGTGTTGTTCAGTTGTCCGTCCACATAGACCTTCTCGGTTGCGGTGCCGCCTGCGGTATCCGCCCGTCTTTCCCAGGCCACATGGTGCCACTGTCCGTCGGCTACTGAGGTGACGGTGCTCAAGTACGAGCTGATGGGCGTGGAGTAAATGCCATCCATCAACCCAAATTGCAGGCACCCCGCCGGGAGAAATGGAGCGCTCGTGCTTGCTGGGACGATATTAACAACTAGGGAGCTGGTCCAATCGCAAGCACCCCGTTTTGCCATGAACGCCTGAAAGAAACTGTTCGTTGTGTTCATCCACCAATCAATCGTGAAGTCATTCGTGCCGACATTCCCAGCGCTGGGGCCGAAGTCTATCTGGGAGCTGATCCCGTTGAATTGGAACCCCAGCGCAACCTCGCAGGGGACAGCCGTCACGCTGGTGACGGCTCCATTGTTCGTTCCAATGATGTCCTCCGCGTCCCCGTCGAACGGCCACCAATCCACCAGCCCCGGCCCGCGGCAGGCGTACGTCAGCGAGTAAGGCAGCCCGACGACCGTCGAGGTGACCTCCGCGATCTGCCCGTTAGCCAGCGCCAGATAGTTTGTTCCGCCCTCGTAGGCCGTGCAAAGACCGCTGCCCGCCACCACCGCCACGTCGTTGGTCAGCACCGTCCATTGTTCCACGCTCGGGCCCAAGATGGCGGGGAGCAGGGCGTTGCTCAGCCCGTAATCCCCGGCCGCCACGGTGTCAAAACTGGAGGAATAGAGCGTGTCGGCCCTAAGTGCCAAACTAATGGTGAGAATTCCCAACAGCGCTTTTGTTGTTTTTATAGACATTTTTCATTGCGTCGGAAGGCATCATGTCCATTTCCACCCCGCCCAGCCTCACATCCGGGCAGATTGGGGCACGTGTCCCCGGCAACCGAATAAAGCTTTGCTGACGGCTCCATTTCTGGACCTTTTTGATAAGGAATGCAAATGGAATCCACCAAAATGATTAGGCGGCGGCATGCCCACATTTGCCGTTTGAAAGTTCAAGATTGGTCATGTCGTTAATCAAGGGACGGGACTTGCTGGCGGGCGCAGTGCTGGCCCCTGCTGCTTGGTGCTTGGATGGAAAAACCGATGCATTTTGCCGGGGAACGCGTGCGTCGCTTGCGGAACGCTTGGACCGACCAAGCGCCATGAGCGCTGCGCGTGACCCGGCCCCGCGCGGACGGTGGTGGATTTTATGGCGGGTTTTCGCCCTCCAGCGCCAGTCTGGATCTGCGCAAGACCCGGCCCCGCCACCAGCGTGCCAGAACGCCACTGTGACACATTCAATCAAGACCCGCATCAGATGATTGGAAAACCCAATGTAATCGAATTCCTGGCTCAACATTGTGGCCTGAAACACGACACTTTTCATTGATTTCAAGCCATCCTCGACCCTTTAATCCCCATTATGCCCGTGACAACCCGCATTTCCCGCAACTTCGTGGTTCTGGTTTCCGCCTTGTGTTCCGCCGCCGGCTGCCTGGCCGCCGATTTGACACTCTGGTACCAGCAACCCGCTATCGAGCAAGCCTCCGGCAATCGCAACCCCATGAACGAGAGCCTCGCCATCGGCAATGGCCGCATGGGCGGCCTGATCTTCGGCGCTCCCCAGCGCGAGCGCATCTCCATCAATGAGGACAGCCTGTGGCTGGGCGGCCTCAATCCCTCCGGCGCGGACGGCACCATGGGTTCCTACCAGGTTTTCGGGAGCGTCTATGTCAGTTTGCCAGGCCACACCAACATCTCCGATTACCGCCGCGACTTGGATCTCGCCACCGCCCTGGCGCACGTCTCCTATCAGTCCGGCGGCGTCCGGTATCAGCGCGAATTCTTTTGCAGCCATCCCGCCGGCCTGCTCGTGGCCCGCTTCACCGCCGACAAACCGCACAGCTATTCCGGCAGCGTGAAAATGCGGGACTCCCATCAAGCGGCCACAAAGCTTGAGGGCAAGTACTTTTTGACTGTCTCAGGCACATTGGCCACTGGCATGAAATATGAATGGATGGCCGAGGTTCTGTCTGAGGGTGGCTCGCTGGCGACGAACGGCAACACCCTCGAATTTCAAGACTGCGACAGTCTCACCCTCCTCATCGTCGCCGGCACCGATTACGTCATGGACTACTCCAAAAACTACCACGGAGAAGACCCGCACGCCCGGCTGACGGCGGCGCTGGACGCCGCCGCCCCTTCCGCGGCGCTGATCCCCGGTTCAGCCGAAGCCTATGCCGTCCTCAAGGACGCACACCAAAAAGATTACCAGGCCCTCTTCAACCGCGTCACCATGGATTTCGGCCAATCCACCCTCGCCCAGATCGCCCAACCAACGGACCAACGCAAACTCGCCGCCGCCGAGAAAGTTGATCCGGGACTGGAGCAGTTGCTTTTCCAATATGGCCGCTACCTCCTGATTTCCTGCTCGCGCCCCGGCGGCCTGCCCGCCAATCTGCAAGGTCTTTGGACCGACAACAACAGTCCCCCCTGGCACTCCGATTACCACGCCAACATCAATGTCGAGATGAATTATTGGCCCGCCGAAGTGGCCGGCCTCGGCGAATGCCACACCCCTTTGTTTGATCTCATCCAAAGCCAGTTGGAACCCTGGCGCAAAGCCACCGCCGCCTCGCCCGAATTCAAGACCCCCGATGGCGGCATGACCACGCGCGGCTTCGCCATTCGCACTTCCCACAACATCATGGGGGGCATGGGTTACAAGTGGGACAAGACTGCCAACGCCTGGTATTGCCACCACCTCTGGGAGCACTTTGCCTTCGGCCAGGACAAAGAATACCTTCGCCAAACCGCCTACCCCATCATGAAGGAAACCTGCCAATTCTGGGAGGATCACCTCAAGACCCTGCCCGATGGCCGCTTGGTCGTCCCGCACGGCTGGTCCCCCGAGCACGGCCCCGACGAGGATGGCGTGACCTACAACCAGGAAATCGTCTGGGACTTGTTCAACAATTACATCCAGGCATGCGACATCCTTGGTGTTGACGGCGACTACCGCGCCAAAGTCGCCTCCATGCGCGGCCATCTCGCCACTCCCGCCGTGGGCAGTTGGGGGCAGGTGCTCGAGTGGTTGACGGAGAAGAACGACCCCGTCCTGGACACCCCCAACGACCACCACCGCCACACCTCCCATCTTTTCGCCGTGTATCCCGGAAGCCAGATCAGCGCCGCCAAAACCCCCGCCCTGGCCGCCGCCGCGAAAATTTCACTCGACGCCCGCGGCACGGCCGCCGACAGCGACGTGCGCGAGTGGTCCTTCGCCTGGCGTACCGCCCTCTACGCCCGTCTGCACGACGGCGAGGACGCCCACCGCATGCTCCAGATGCTGTTCAGCGCGCGCAACACCTGCCCGAATCTTTTCGGACTCCATCCCCCCATGCAAATGGACGGAAATTTCGGCATCACCGCCGGCATGGCCGAGATGCTTATGCAAAGCCACGAGGGCGAAATCAATCTCCTCCCCGCCCTCCCCGCCGCCTGGCCCGACGGCGTCGTCACGGGCCTCTGCGCCCGCGGCGGTTTTCTAGTGGACATGTCCTGGCGCAACGGCAAACTGGCTTCCGCTGTCATCCACAGCCAGGCCGGTAGCCCCTGCCAGGTGCGTTGCGGTGGGAAGACCGCAACCATTAGTCTTGACAAAGGCACCCAATGCCGCCTGGACCCCAGCCTGGTCCCTCAACCATAGGATTTGGCCGGGTTCAGTTCTTGTCGTCCCAGCCGGCGCCCCGGCCCCAGGAATGAATGGTCTTGCGTGGGGGACATGGTGCTGCCCAAGAAGGGCAACAACCTTGCGACGGCCGCGCAGGCAAGGGTCTGACGGCATCAAACAAGAAGCCGCAGAATGGAAGCGGGTATGCGTTTCGCGTCCCCGTCAGACTCAAATTGCGCGGCATCTCGGGCCACGCTGTCGCGCGTTGGGGGGCGGCATGTCCGGAGCTTGCGCTGTACCAACCGATCCAGTTGGGCATGGACTGCCTGGCCACCGGCGGGGTGGACATGTGGTTTGCTGGTAAAATGGCGCCCAAACCACCGCCAGATCTTGATGAACCAATTTGCCAGCCAGCGTGGCGGCCTGCTCCCCAACCCGGCTGAAGATCATCTTTCACAGGGCAAACTTGACGGGGTTAGGCACCTCAAAGCGGATTTCGATCATGGTCATGACCTATTTCTCACCGCAGGCGTTGGGACCATTTGACAAATCGATTGAAGTCCTCCTTCGTACGAACACAGTCGGGAAACCCCTGTTTCGCACGCTCGAACGCGACGGTCGGGGGCATCGATTTCAAAATTCCGCCGCATTTGATGCAGAACTTGTGGGTTGCTTCCCGTTCGCATCCGCATCGGGCGCAATATAGCCAAGAGGCGATTGCCCTGCACCCCTTCCGAGCGGCCTCTTGGCGAATCTCTGTCTGTTTTCGTTGCTGCTCCTGCGAGGCTTTGACAGCCCGCTCCGCCTGAATTCGCGCCTGTTGTTCAAGTTGCTTCTGTTGTTTGCTCCGATGCTCCTCTTGTTCGCGCTCCAGAATTAGCCCGCGGGTGACAATCCGAGAACTCCCACATTTGGGGCAAAAGCATGCTTCTCGAGTCCCCAGCTCAGTTTTGCATGCGTCACAAAAGCGCCGAGCCTTATCAATTGCTTCGGCACGCCTACGGGCCTGGTTCCGCTCCGCGTTTCGTTGATCCGCTGCTTCCGCTTCCGCATGTTTTTGGGCCCGCGAGGGCGTCCCCAGCCAGCTGACAACTTTTCGAGCTGCGCCATAGATTATTATTGCGGGCCACTGGATCATAAAGAACGGATTTTCGTAACTGTTCAGGTCTTTGCATCTAACTGGCAGGCATCCTTTTCAACCTTCGGGTGCCATCGGGAAAGTTTCTCCCCGTGTTCCGCCCAAATCTTCTTGATCGCCTCCCCCAAGCCGCCTTTTAGTGCCTTCAGGAATCGTTCCGTGTCCACCTCCGGGTTCCCGGTCAGAGCAAAATAAGCCGCGACCGCACCCAAGGTTACTCCGGCAAGCGCCAATCCAAACGGGAAATGGGGTCCAATAAGAAATGCCAAAATCAGGCCGATTACCCCATGAGCCAGGCCAACAGCCGCAAGCGCGGCCGCGATGATGAAGCTGATTCCCGCCACCCCACCAAATTTCGCCGCTCTTTTGATCAGCCTTCTTCGTTCAGCCGCAGTCGGGGCCAAGAACGCCTCCGCCATCAGGCACGCAACCTCGACCTGTTCCGGGACCACGCGGATTGTCTCGACGAATATTCCCCGTACGCTCGATGTCAAAGCGAGTGCGTCGGCGTAATCCAACACCCGGCTGCTCTTCGTTTCGCCCAGCGGCGACGCAGACCCAGACGGGTTGGCCGGTTGATTGGCTCCGCCGGCCCCTTTCGCCCGCTTTGATTCCAAGATCCTGTTGACTTCCGCGTCGATGATGCCGAAGAGTTGTGTTCGGAATTCCTCACGATTCAGGGGTGCCAGTGCAGCTTGACGCTTTGCTTTCTCCACTTCATCGAGTTTCTTTCGAGCAGTCTCCAATTCGCCCTGAAGAGTGGCGATCCGCTTCCCGGCCCCTTCGAGGTCACTCTGGAGGGTCACAATTTCCTCTTTCGCCATTTCCAAGGCGGCGTTGAGGGCGGCAGCCTCGCTTCTCGCCCGCAAGAGTTTTGGGTTGAGGACAAGCCACCCCGCCAGCCCGCCCACTGCGAGGCAGAGAATTGAAATCAAAATGTTCCAGACCATATTTTGAATTCAGCCACAATTCGCTGAGTTGAGACAAACCGCATGTCGTCCACAATCGGGAACGACTGCACCGGGATCGGACGAACCGACGCGCCGTTGGCGAGGGCGTGGGTCACGTCATCACGGACCAGTCCAATTAGTCTTCCGAAAAGATTCATGTGATAATCCACCAATTTGGGGTTCGCCCCGATTACGGGGCATTGCCCCGTTTTCGTCAAGCCTGAAATGCGGTGCAATGCACCGTGCCAACAAAGCGACAGATCCCGGTCCAACTGAAGGCTTTCGGCGCGAATGTGCGCCGGGAGCGGGTTGCGGCCGGCCTGACCCAGGAGCGCCTGGCCGAGAAGGCCGATTTGAACATCCGCACCTTGCAGAGCATTGAGGCCGGCGAGTTGAACGTGCTGGTGACCACCGCCATGAGGTTGCAAAAGGCGATGGGGTGTGATTGGGGCAGGCTGATGGGCGGATCATAAACCCGCCTCCGTGGCCGTTGCCCGTCCGGCACGAAATGGACATCCTTGGCCCCACCCGCGGTGGCGGCTTCGAGTGGCCAATCGCCGCCTCGACTCCCCGGTGAACACATTAAAAAAGCTCATGCAAAAGCCTTTCATTCTGCGATCTGCCATCCTTTCGTTTGGACCGATTACGGGGCCGGGCAGCATCGCCATCACGGTTTCGCCGGTGATGTCCAGCGCCACGGCTGCCAAATCGCCATCCGTCACTTCAAGAATCTTCCGGCAGTCGGCCCGATGACCGGTCGATCTCAAGACCGGAAGAGTTTTCCCCAGCCCGTCCCGGCCAGTCCTGTGATTCAATGGGGCATCTTATGCGTATAAGCATATCCATTGTCAAGGGCCAAAGCGTGTAGTCATTCAGGCGTGACAAAAGCTGAACGCCGTGCCGCGATTTGTACCGAAGTCGTTCGTCTCATGAGCGCCGAACGAAAACGGCTCAAGCTGTCCAAAAACAAGCTCGCTTACATGACTGGCCTGAATCAATCCACAGTCAGCCGCCTCGAAAATTATCACGATAATCCGACCGTGGACTCGCTTTTGCGGGTTGCGGACGCGTTGCAAGTCAATCTGGGAGAGGCACTTAAGCAAGCGATTCAGAGCGTGGACAAGAATGGGTAGGTGCAAGAGGATCAAAACCGCCCTGGGCTGCTCCTGGGATGATTTGATGGAAAAGTGAGGAGGGACCGGGGATGTGGCCGATTGGGGATCCCTGGCAGCGGCCACTTGCCGATCCCGGCGCCATGGCCACCGCGCCGACCGGCCCCCGGCGTCCCCCGGAGTTGCTCATGGAGGCCGTCACAGTGGTCATTTGGTATACAGTTTACTTGATCCACCGGGGCTTGCCCAGAATTGCGTCGAAATCTTTGTCCCAAAGATATTCCCACAGGGCGGCAGGTCCATCGAGAGAATGTGAGCGTTGAAAACGGAGGAACATCCAAGCCCCGGCGCGATAGCGGTCGTCAAGGTGAGCATCTTGAAGCAACTGATTCCAGTGCCGTGCCGCCTCCGGCATACCCATGTTCAAAAGCAGGGAATAGCGCTCGTAATCGCACATGCCTTCACCCCAAACGTCCTTGACGCGCTGAAAAGCGGGATGCTCATGCCAAAAGTCGTGACTTAATTCGTGGGCGAGCCAGCCAAACCAGTCCTCGCTGCCGGCGAGTGGTTTTTTCAGGTCTCTCAGACCGATGAAAGGTCGCTTGCCGCCAAAGTTAAAATCGAAAGACCCGTTGTGGACGAAGATAAGCCGGATGTTCTCTCCATTGCGCCGGGCATAGTGGTCGTTTGGGTCGAATCGCGTCCAGCGCGCGCTAAACCGAAAAGCCGTCTCCAGCCAGTCGGCCATTTCCAATGGGTTGCGGACCTGCGACTCCGCGTACCACTGTGGTTTGAGATCGTTGGGCCAGACCAGAATGATGTGCTCGCGAATAATGACCACGGCCGGTTCGCACGCCGTCGCAGCCACGGTTTGTTCACTGGGGCGAAGCCTGTCCTCCATGCTTGAGGATCTGTCCGCGATCATTAAATGCAAATGGTAAATCAACCAGGGGGGTGTTCAAAGCCCGAATTTTCACCCGCCAAGCTGCGCCTTCTTCGTGCCGGAGGCTGGTCGTGCTCATTGGCCGGCGGAAGACGCTGGTGATGGCCATGAGTAGCAACCGGACGGAGAACCGGTTCTCAGGGTTGCTGGCGCGGCTGCTTGCGCCGGGCTGATGCCCGCCCGTGACCGTGCGCCGGGCCCGGCCGGCGTTGGCACCGTCCAGATAACGATGTCATGGCTCTGGCCGGTGGTGTATGCTCCCCGCCATTACATCGGCCGCCTCATTGTATACGCGATTTGGAAAACCGTGATTTGGGGATGGATGGGGATGCTGACGGCAAGTGATTTGGTGTATTTGATCTTGAGGCGTAGGATTTTCGCCCGGCGTTCGATGGTCAGTGGATTCATGGGTTGTTGGGTGGTTTAGTGGACAATCCGCAGCGCGGGGCCAGATATGTGCGGAGGCGTGGGCACTCCTGGTTCTCCGGCTGCCGCGCTGAAAGTGTTTTGGATTTGTACAGTTTTGCTTGACCGAAGGCTCTCCCGTATGATTCAATCGGGTCATGGACGACCCTTTAGAAGTTTCAGAACATCTTCGCGGTTTGGTGGTTGACCGGATGGCAAAAGCCGGTTGGATAAAAATGGCTGTATTCGTTGATAGCAAAGGGGCGAGCAGCATAGATTGGACGC
>JBEKAN010000143.1:0-10264 GCA_050015895.1 Verrucomicrobiota bacterium | reverse complement strand
TACTGCTCAGGCATGACTTTGAGGAATTGGGAGTGGTGCGACTCGGCGTCGCAATAAAGTCTGATTTCTTCGCCATGAGGGGAGTTTAGGAAAGCGGCGCGAAAAGAAAAGACTTTTGGGTGGCTACGGACATCGTGAACAGCCCTTTCAACAAGCACCCAGCACATTCCATCATCATTCCATCAGTGTCAGATCTTAACATTTCACATTTGATCCCATCAAAGGGGCCAGACAACAGCTTCACCTCACATCAAGCGCAACCTGTTGCACTGCAAGTGTTTATGTTTGAAAGTCAACCGGGCGAAGGATCGGCGTCGTCCGTCCTGGAAGCATGCCATTTGTAATTCGCGGACCAACCCCCAGTCAGCGTTCGCTCGTGTCTTTGGCCCCAAGTGCTTCATTCTGAGGGAGTTGCGCATTGGTGGAGCGACTTTCTCTATTCCCTATTCCCTATTCCCTATTCCCCATTCCCTATTATCCGAGATGCTCCTTCACCAATGCGCGGGCGCGCTGGACTAATTCAAGGTCGGTGGAGAGGTTTCCAAACCGCAGGCGCGGCACGCCGCTTTGCTGACGGCCCAGCAACTCCCCCGCGCCGCGCAGTTTCAAATCCTCCTCGGCGATGCGAAACCCATCGGTCGTCTCCTCCATGATTTTCAGGCGCGCGCGCGCCTCGGGCGATTTTCCCGCGGCGACCAGGATGCATTGGGATTCGCGCGCGCCGCGGCCAATCCGCCCGCGAAGCTGGTGAAGCTGGGCCAGGCCGAATTGTTCCGCGTTTTCAATCACCATCACGGTGGCGTTGGGAACATCCAGGCCCACTTCCACCACCGACGTGGCCAGCAGGACGTGGGTCTGGTTGAGCCGGAAGGCGGCCATGACTTTTTCCTTCTCCTGGCTTCTGAGGCGACCGTGGAGAAGGCCCACGCGCCAGGGGGCGAGGATTTTTTCCAGGTTCTCGAACTCCTTGGTGGCGGCCTTGACGCACGCCGTGGAATCCTCGTCCTCCAGCCGGGAATAAATGATGTAGGCCTGGCGTCCGCGGGCGAGGTTCTCGCGCAGGAAGGCCCACACTTTGGGCAGGCTCTCCGCGGGCCGCAAAAATGTCTTCACGCGCCCCCGGCCCGGCGGGGCCTGGTCAATGACGGAAACATCCAAGTCGCCGTAGAGCGTCAGGCCCAGGGTGCGGGGGATGGGCGTGGCGGTCATCACGAGCAAATGCGGATAGCTGCCTTTGCGCACCAGTTCCTCCCGCTGCCCCACGCCAAACTTGTGCTGCTCGTCAATGATCACCAGACCCAGCCGCTCCGGCGCGTAGGATTGTTCCAGCAGCGCGTGCGTGCCAATGTGGAGGGAAGGGGAATGGGGAATTGGGAATTGGGAATTAAGAACAGGGAATGAGGAATGAGGGGCGGGCGGCGAGGGATGAGGGGCGGGGCGCGGGCTGGCTTCGATCTTGGAGCCTGCGGTGTGAAGGGCGACAGGCGCGCCCAACGGCTCCATCCAGCGGCGGAAATTCTCGAAATGTTGCGCCGCCAGAATTTCCGTCGGCGCCATCAGGACGGCGTCGGCCCCGCTTTCCAGCGCCATGAGCGCGGCGCAGGCGGCGACGACGGTTTTGCCGGAGGCCACGTCGCCCTGAAGCAACCGGCGCATCGGGCGCGGGCCGCCGAGGTCGCGGCGGATTTCGCGCAGGACTTTGGTTTGCGCGGCGGTCAGCTCAAATCCCAGCGCGGCCAGAAAGGGCTTGATCAAACGGTTGTGGTCCCCGGCGCAGGGGCGGGTGCTGGCGCGGGCCTCCAGATTTTTGCGCCGCGTCCGCATGGCGAGTTGGAGTTCAATATACTCATCCAGCGCCAGACGCCGGCGGGCGATTTCCACGTCGGCCATCTCCTCGGGGAAATGGAGCATCTGGATGGCGCGGGAGCGGGAGGGGAGCGGGACTTGCGGCGGAAGACCGGGGGATTCCAGTGCGACACGTTCGTTGGCCAGGGGGATTTCCGGATGCGGCTCGGGCAGGCCCGCGGCAAATTCCTGGAGCAGACGCCAGATCAAGGAGCGCAGCCAGCGTTGCGGCAATCCTTCCGTCAGGGGATACACCGGCGCGATGCGATGGAGGTGGATGGAGGTTTCCAGGGCTTGAATCACTTCTGTCTCCGGGTGGTCCATCGTGCGCGGGCGCAGGGAATTGGGCTTGCCAAAGACGACGACTTGATCGCCCGCGCTGAAGTACTTCTCCATGTAGGGCAGGTTCCACCACCGGCAGTGCAGACGCCCCGTGCCGTCGTCCAGAATGAACTCAAAAACAGAGCGCTCGCCGTGATGGTAGCGCGAGACGCCGGCGGCGATAATTTTTCCACAGGTCAGGGCGGGCTGATCCAGTTGCAGTTCGGCGACGCGCTGGAAACGCCGGCGGTCCTCGTGGCGCCGGGGCGCGTGAAGAAGCAGATCCTCCACCACCCGCAGATCCAGCCGCTCCAACTGCGCGGCGCGTTCCGGGCCGACGCCGCGCAACTGGAGGAGGGGCGTCTCCAAAGAATTGGGCCGGTTCGACACCCCGAATGTATAGTGGATCGCCGGGGGAATTGGGAAGGGGAAGCTGAAATAAACTTTCAACTTTTGCCTTTGCCCCTACCTTGTCCTCCTGATGCTGGAACCGCCCGACCGACTTTGGAAGGAATACAGCGAGGTCTTCGAGAAGTTCGACGACCTGACGCTGGCGCGATGGATGGCGCAAACGCTGGCGCAACTCAAGGGCCGGGCGTGGCGCTTTTCCCATCCGCTGGTCGGCGCCTACCGCCTGGCGGCCGAACAGGGGCATCACCGCCAGATTTGGCTCAAGGGCATGGTCGCCCCGCCGGCGGGCTTTTTCGAGTCGCCCTGCTGCAGGGCGCCGGGCCTGCCGCTCTTTTCGCGCGATGTGCTGGAGACCGGCCTGCTCTGCCAGCATTGCTCGGAGACACTGGTGGCGCTGGAGGACTTGCCGGAGGATCTGCTGGAGCCGGTGAAGGAATGGGCCGCGGAATACGCTCCCGTTCACCAGGTGGCGCATTGGGAGGAGTCGCGCCGCAAAAAGGAGGCGGATTACGACCAGGCCTGCGAAAAGGCGGCGCAGCGGGCCGAAAAGCTGCTGGCGGAGGCGGGCTTTGGGTTGATGCCCCGCTTTCTGGAACATTACCCGGCGATCATCTGGGAAGACCATGACGAATGTCTGGAGGTCCAGCCCGAGGACATCCCGGCCTGAAAACATGAAACGACTTTTCAAGTGGGCCCTCTATTTGTTCCTCTTCGTGGTCGTGCTCCTGGTGGCGGCCGTTCTGCTGCTCAACACCATTGTCAAAGAATTTGTGCAACGACGGCTCCGGTCCGAAACGGGGATGGACGTGAGAATCGGGAAAATTGACATCGGCCTCGCCACCCCCACCATTGCCATTGAGAATTTCAAGATTTACAACTCCCCGCAGTTCGGCGGGTCGCCCTTCCTGGACATCCCGGAGATTTTTGTGGAGTATGACAGGGACGCCATCCGCGCCGGGAAGCTGCACCTCAAACTGGTGCGCGTGGACCTGGCGGAAATTGACATCGTGCAGGACAAGGACGGCCGTCTGAACATTCTCAGCATCAAGGAAAAAAGCGACACGGCCAAGGCCGCCCTCGCGGGGCAATCCTCCAAGATGGAGTTCACCGGCATTGACACCTTGAACCTGACGTTCCAGAGACTTCGCGTGTCAAACCTCGCCGCGCCCGCCGAGGCGGAGGAGGTGGATTTCGGGCTGACCAACCAAGTCTTCACAAACATCCAATCGGAGAAGGATTTGGATGGCCTGGCTGTGGTCATGGCGGGCCGCGCCGGGGCGGCCGCCAGCTCGGGCAAATCCCCCATGGACCTGCAAAAGCTCCTTCTCCAACTGTTGCATTAGTTCACCCGTCCAGGACCCTTCACGCCCAGTTCTCCAGAAGGGTTGACGACCGCGCCCCCTGGCCGCAAAATGCCCCGGTCCAAATGACAACCACACATTCAGCACCCCGATAAGATGGGCGCCCAATGGAAACAGGCAGGACGCGAGGCCAATGCCCAGAAAAAAGGGCAGATGGTCGTCAAGCTCGTCCGCGAAATCATGGTCGCCGCCAAACTCGGCGGCCCGGATCCCGACCTCAACGCCCGCCTGGCCGCCGCGGTCGAGAAGGCCCGCAAAAGTTCCGTCTTCCGCGACACCATTGAGCGGGCCATCAAAAAGGGCGCCGGCTTGACCGACGAAAAAGTCGTCTTCGATCTCATCACCTACGAAGGCTTCGCCCCGCACAAAGTCCCTGTCGTCGTCGAGTGCCTGACCGACAACCGCAACCGCACCGCCCCGGAAATCCGCAACCTCTTCAAAGGCGGTTCGATGGGGCCGCCGGGCAGCGTCGCCTTTTTCTTCAACCATCTGGGCGTCATTGAAGCCACCCATGCCGACCCCGGTCGAGACGCCGAGTCCGACGCCATCGAAGCCGGGGCGCAGGAAGTCGAGTCCCTCCAAGGGGAGGAGGTTCCCGCGGGCCAAAAAGGGGCGCGCTTCCTGACGGAGATCAAAGACCTGGACTTGGTGTGCAAGGCCCTCAAAGCGGCGGGTTGGAACATCCTCGCCGCGGAGATCCGCCACCTCGCCAAAAATTTCGTCCATCTCGGCGACGACGCCCGCCGGCAGGTCACCGACTTCCTCAACGCCCTGGACGACCACGAGGACGTCCACCGCGTCTATGCGGCGATCAAGGCGCCGTAATTTCCGTCCGCCTCCATCCGCGCCGGGCTCCCGCGCAACCCCAAACCCCCACCGCAATCCCCCGCTCAATTCCGCCAAGAAATGGTGAGTGACAAAAAGCGGAGACTGAGGTATATTCACCCCAAGATGAAACCCCACGAAGACCGAACCGCCCTCCGCGCCGCCTTCACCTTGATTGAGTTGTTGGTGGTCATTGCCATCATCGCCATTCTCGCGGCGCTGTTGCTGCCCGCCCTGGCCAGAGCCAAAGCCAGGGCAAAGCAGGCCTCTTGCATCAATAACATGAAACAATTGGGCCTCGGCATGGAACTCTACCTGGGGGACAACAACTCCGTCTATGCCGGGTGCGCCTCCGCCACGGAGTATGGACCACAGAAGTGTGATTGGATTTATTGGCGGGTGCCTATCACCACATTCAGCGATGGGACGACCGGGACCCTTCGCCAAAGCCCGTTGGTCGCCGACTTGGGCACCGCGGCATCCACGAACATTTTCCGCTGTCCGATGGATATTGATGACAAACAAAGAATAGACGTCACGCACGCGGATGGCCCCTACAATTACAGTTACGGCTTCACCAGTTGGGATATGCCTGCCGCCACAGGGCCCAATTTGGGCATGACCACCATAATTGACGGCTCAACTCCCTTTCTTTTCAGGCAAAGTGAAGTCAACGCCCCCTCCAGCAAGATCATGACAGCGGAAGGCGTCGTGGCGACGAACGATACCACCGAGGCGCCCGGGCCAGCCATCGGCGCCGCCATTGACCCGCTGTTTAGTTCCGGCCGCTGGCAGCCGTTCGGGGACGGCACGATTGACAACTATCTCACCACCCGCCACGACGGCAACGCGGACGTGACCTTCGCGGACGGCCACACGCAAAGCGTAACATGGGAATTCGGCGCCTCCACCAACAACACGCTCCCCGGCTATTGATTTCGCTCCCCGCCCCTGAAGCCCCAATCACGCTTTGACCGGGGCGGCTTTTCGGATCAGTTTGGCGCCGTTTGACCTCAGGTAGGCCTGCACGGCGGTGATGCCGCCCAAACTGATCGGCACCCGCTTTTGGCTTTGAAAAAGGCGATAGTGGGTCAGGGTCTTGCCCACTTCCATGATCTCGATGTGTTTGTCCTCCATCTTCCACAACTGGCCTTTTGCCAGCGCAAGCATGGGGGGCTTCTGGGACTTCATACTTCTTCCTGTGGTCGGGCGCCTCACCTTGGTGGGACGGCCCGCGCCATTGCCGGCTGACAACGCGGGAATTGATTTGTGCGGGTTTGTTTCCGTCTCGCCATTAAACCACACCCCGCCTCAAAAGGAAACATAAATCTTTGGACCGAAGGACGCCGCCCGCCATCCGCCCGCCCCCCATTGCCTTCCCCGCCTCATCCCTCAGAAGACGGAGCCGGGACCCTTGGGGAAACTCAGCCTCGACGGGTGCTGCTGCGCCGGCGACTGCCCCGTCGAGGGCGGGACATACTGCGGCTTGGCGTTCTGCTGGGAAACCGGGTCGGGGTTGGATTGCCGATCCCAGGCGCGCTCATAAGGGATGGGGTTGCGATCCCCGCCTTCCGGCCGGACGGAACTTCTTGCGTCCGCCGTAGAATCCCCGCCTGGAGACGAATGGAGGTCCTCCCGGTTCCCCGCCCCCGCGTCAACCGCGGGCATGGCCGGCTCCCCGTAAGCGCCCCCGTCGCCGGACGCCCCAGCGGAGTTGTAGAAGTCCGTCTCCGGGCTGAATCTGGGCTGCTTCTGGAAAAACAAATCGAAAACCGATGTCTTCTGGTTGCCTAGGGCCCTTGAGTACGTGCTGTCCGCGCGGCCGGTCCAGTCCATTTCCCCGTACCTGCCGGAGGCCGAATTATTCAGGCGGTCGCGTCTGGCGTACGGATCGGCGGAATCCCCGCGGGAACCCGCCTCTCCATAACCCAAGTTCCGGTCATCCGCTCCGAACGCCGAGCCCAAATCCCAGCTTTTCTGCCGGCTGTTGAGGTTGGTGCCGGCGCTGGAACTGTTCCAATCCTCATCCCGCCGTCCATCGGCGTTTCCCAATATGCCCTCCGCCAGGGGGTTCCCAAAGATCGAATCGGAATTGCCATTGCGGCCCTCCAGCCGGTTGCCGTTCTTGAAGGGCACAATCGTCACCGGGGGCGGGGCGGGAAACCCAAAGTCCACCACCGGCCCCACGCTGGAGCGGCCAAAGGAAAGATCCACCGGATTCTCTTCCGGATGCTCCACTGCGGGCATCGCCAGAGTTTTTTCCGACGACCAGGAATACTCAATCTTGTCCCCGGCCAGGGCCGCCAGGGGACGCGCGCCCACCAACCCCGCGCCGAGCAGGGCGGCGAGCAACAACCTTGAGAAACAGCGCGTCATATCATCCAACCCAACTTGATACCGCAACCCGGCCAAAAGTCAATGCGCAAAATTCACCCGCGCAAAATTCCAAAATTCCCGTCTCTTCATTTAATTGACCTTTTCCCCGCCTCCCCATAAACTGCCGCACTCTTATGAATATCCTAGTATGTGACCCGGTCTCGCCAAAAGGCATCGCGCTGTTGCAAAAGCGCCCTGAGTTCACTGTCACCGTCCTCAAACAGAAATTGACCGAGGCGGAGTTGCTCCCGCTGGTCAAGGAGAGCCACGCCCTGGTCGTCCGCTCCGAAACCAAGGTCACCAAGAACGTCATCGCCGCCGCGCCCAACCTGCGGGTCGTCGGCCGCGCCGGCGTGGGCGTGGACAATGTGGATGTGGACGCCGCCACCGCCCGCGGCATCGTGGTGATGAACACCCCCGGCGGCAACACCATCTCCACCGCGGAACTGACCTTTTCCATGCTCATGGCCCTGGCGCGCAAAATTCCCCAGGCCCATGCCTCCATGAAAGCCGGCCTCTGGAACCGCAAAGAGTTCCAGGGCACCGAACTCTACAACAAGACCCTCGGCATCCTGGGCATGGGCCGCATCGGCGCCGAAGTCGCCAAGCGCGCCGCCGCCTTTGGCATGAAGGTCCTGGCCTTCGACCCCTATGTTTCCCTGGCCCGCGCCAAGGCCCTTCAGGTGGACATGCGGGAAAATGTGGACGAGCTCTATCGCCACGCCGATTTCCTCTCCGTCCACATGCCCGCCACCGACGAAACCAAGGGCATGATCAACGCCGCCGCCTTCGCCAAAATGAAAAAAGGCGTCCGCGTCCTCAATTGCGCCCGCG
This sequence comes from Verrucomicrobiota bacterium, assembly GCA_050015895.1. Lineage (GTDB taxonomy): Bacteria > Verrucomicrobiota > Verrucomicrobiia > Limisphaerales > Palsa-1400 > JBEKOF01. The sequence continues at coordinate 2,291 of JBEKAN010000143.1, read as the reverse complement.
GCGGCATCATCCACGAGGCCGATCTCTTCGCCGCCATCCAATCCGGCCAGGTGGCCGGCGCCGCTCTGGACGTTTACGAAAAAGAGCCGCCCCCCGCCGATTTCCCCTTGCGCCAGTTGCCCCAGGTCGTCATGACCCCCCATCTGGGCGCCAGCACCGAGGAGGCCCAGGAAAACGTCGGCATCGAGGTCGCCGAGGCGATCATTGATTTCCTCATCAACGGCGCCGTACGCAGCGCCGTCAACCTCCCCAACCTGGATGTCCAAACTTATCAGGCCGTCAAACCCTTCCTGATCCTGGGCGAAAAGCTCGGCCGCCTGGTTGCCCAGATCGCCCCCAAACGCAACGACCGCCTCATCATCACCTACGGCGGCAAGGCCGCCGAACTGCCCACCGATCCCGTCACCCGCGCCATTCTCAAAGGCTTCCTCCAACTGGCCGGCGGCAACGAGGTCAACCAAGTCAATGTCCGCGGCCGCGCCGCCTCCCTGGGCCTGCTCGTCGAGGAAATCCAATCCAGCGAGGCCACAGACTTCCGCGAATGGCTCCAGGTCACCGCCGTTTCCGGCGACGAGAAAATCTCCGCCGGCGGCAGCATTTTCGGCGCGAAAAGCCTCCCGCGCATCGTCCGCCTCTTCAGCCAGCCGGTGGAGATCGTGCCCGAGGGCGTCATCTTCCTCATGAACAACAAGGACCGTCCCGGCATGGTCGGCCACATCGGCACCCTCATGGGCCGCCACAACGTCAACATTGCCAGCATGAGCCTGAGCCGCGACGCTCTCGGCGGCCAGGCCCTGACCGTGTTGAATTTGGACAGCGTTCCCCCGCCCGCCCTCCTGGCGGAAATCAAGAAAGACCCCGACATCAGCAACATTCGCGTCGTCAAACTCTGAGCCGCTTCAAACCCGGTCCCCTACATGATCCCCCGACTCTCCCTGCCGCGCCTGGCCCTTGCCGCCGCGCTCGCCTTCTGCCTCCCGCCCGCCTCCGCGCCCGCCGCCGCGCAAGACCAGACCAATTCCCTGGACTCCCTTTTCCCGGACCCCGTCGTGGCCAGGGGCAAGGGCTTTGAAATCAAGCGCAGCGCCCTGGATGACGCCTTCTACACCTTCAAAGCGGCGATGGCCAAACAGAAACAAGTCATCCCCGAGGCCGCGCGCCCCCAGATCGAGTCCAACATCCTCCAGCAACTCATCATCACCAAGATCGAGGTTCTCAAAGCCACCGACGCCGAAAAAAAACAGGTCTCCGACCAGGTCGCCAAGGACCTGGAGGATTTCCGAAAATCCGCCCCCAGCGATCTGGCCTTTCAAGACAAACTCAAGTCCGGGGGCGCCACCCTGGATCAAATCCGAGCGCGCCGCGAGGAGGAACAACTGGGCCGGGCCGTCCTCATTCGCGAACTGGTCCCCAGCAACGCCCTCGCCGACGACGCCGTCAAAAAATTCTACGACGCCAACCCCGACAAATTCGTCATCCCGGAAAAAGTCCGCGTCGCCCAAATTCTCATCTCCGCTTATGATCCCGTGTCCGGAGCACCCCTTCCCCCGGACCAGAAGAAGGAGAAAGAAAAACTCGCCCGGCAAGTCCAGGCCCAGGCCACCAACGGCGCGGATTTCGCCAAGCTGGCCAGACAATACTCCGACGACGACTCCACCAAGGACAAAGGCGGCGAGTACCCCCCGTTTGCCCGCGGCGTCCTGGGCCCCGATTTCCAACCCATCGAAATCGCCGCCTTCACCCTCAAGACCAACCAGGTCAGCGACCTGGTGGAAACCCGGGTCGGCTATCACATCATCAAACTCCTGGAAAAAATCCCCCCCTCCGCCGCGGACCTGCCCGCCGCCACCTCCTGGATCAAGGATCGCCTCATCGAGGCGGAGATCAACCGGCAACTGACCAACTTCGTCACCAAGACCGAGGCCGAATACGACGTGAAAATTTCCGATCTCCGCTTCCCCGCCCCCCTTCCGCCCCCCTGACCCCCGCCTCCCTTCCCGGCCCCGGGCCGGGGTCGGTTCCACGGGAAAAGCGATGGCTCCGAGCCTCGCCCCACCAAAATTGGCGTGGTAGGGCGAGGCTCCTGCCGAGCCGTGACCTTCGAAAAGGGAAAAGGGGTCAAACTATAGTCTTGTAACAATATGGCTTGACTCCCTGGCTGGTTTTGGGGAGCATGCGCTCATGCCACGGCAAATCAGAATCGAATATGAAGGGGCCATCTACCACGTCCTCAGCCGAGGGGACCGCCGGGAGCCGATCTTTTGGGACGAGGCCGACCGCCAGGATTTTCT
>JBEKAN010000142.1:0-10332 GCA_050015895.1 Verrucomicrobiota bacterium | reverse complement strand
CTGAACCCGGTCCGCGCGCAAGGGGCGGCAACGATGGAGGAGCGGATCGCGCGGCTGGAGGCGGCCGACCACCAGGCCCGGACCAAGAACGCGGGGGACAACGGGTGGGTGCTGGCCAGCGCGGCGCTGGTGCTGATGATGACGGCGCCGGGATTGATACTGTTTTATGGCGGATTGGTGCGGCGCAAGAACGTGCTGGGCACGATGATGGAAAGCCTGGTGTTGATGGCGGTGGTGTCGGCGTTGTGGATGGTGTACGGCTACAGCATGGCGTTCGGGGAGGGGAACGTGTTTTTTGGGGATCCGCGGCAGTATTTCATGCTGCACGGAGTGGGTGGCGCGCCCAATCCGGACTACGCGCCGACGATCCCGCAGGAGAGCTTCATGCTCTTTCAGATGATGTTCGCGATCATCACCCCGGCGCTGATCAGCGGGGCGATTGCGGAGCGGATGAGGTTCAAGGCATACGTGCTGTTCATGGTGCTGTGGGTGACGCTGATTTATTTTCCGTTGTGCCACATGGTCTGGGGCAAGGGCGGGTTGCTGAACTGGAGCCTGGGCGGGCGGTTTCCGGTGCTGGATTTCGCCGGGGGAATGGTGGTGCATGTCAGTTCGGGGGTCTCGGCGCTGGTCTGCGCGCTGGTGCTGGGAAAGCGGATCGGTTTCCCGGGCGAGCCGATGCCCCCGCACAATGTGGTCTTGAGCCTGATCGGGGCGGGGCTTTTGTGGGTGGGCTGGTTTGGATTCAACGCGGGCAGCGCGCTCAACGCCGGGGCGCTGGCCAGCAGCGCGTTCGCGGCGACGCATTTTTCGGCGGCGGCGGCGGCGCTGGGCTGGGGTGTGACGGAGTGGCTGCTCAAGGGCAAGCCCAGCGTGCTGGGGGTGGCCTCCGGCATGGTGGCGGGACTGGCGACGATCACGCCGGCGTCGGGATTTGTGACGATCCCGGCGGCGTTCGTGATCGGATTGACGGGCGGGGTGGTATGCTACATGGCGGTGAGCAAGCTCAAGATGATATTGCGCTACGACGACTCGCTGGATGTCTTCGGCGTTCACGCCGTGGGCAGCGCGACGGGCCTGCTGTTGGTGGGGTTGTTCGCCAACATCGAGGTCAACCCGGCGATCGAGAACACGTTCACCGCCGGCGGCAAAGTGGTGTCGCTGGCCGGAGGCCCGGCGCAGTTGGGCTGGCAGTGTTGCGGGCTGCTGCTGACGGTGGTTCTGGCCGCCGCGGGAACCTTTGTGATCCTGAAGTTGGTCGGGGCGGTGACCGACCTGCGGGTGACGGCGGAGGAGGAGGATTCGGGACTGGACCTCACGCAGCACGGCGAGAGGGCGTACAACGATTAACCGAAGAATGCCATGAAGAAAATAGAAGCCATCATCAAACCGTTCAAATTGAACGAAGTCAAAGAGGCGTTGAACGAGTTGAACTTGCAGGGAATGACCGTCTCGGAAGTCAAGGGGTTTGGGCGGCAGAAGGGCCACACGGAAATCTACCGTGGCAGCGAATACACGATAGATTTCCTGCCCAAGGTGAAAATTGAGATCATTCTCCCGGACACGGCGGTGAAGGGGGCGACGGACGCCATCCAGCGCGCGGCCCACACGGGAAAGATCGGCGATGGGAAGATTTTCGTCTATCCGGTGGACGCGGCCATCCGCATCCGCACACAGGAGGAGGGGGACAGCGCGGTGTGACGGGGTGTTAGCACACGGCAGGGCTTGACTTCCGCAGCGGTCGCAGCAAAGATGCGGCCATGATTCCCGAAGTTTTAGACCACAACCCTTGAACCTGCAAAGAAAGGAACCGTCCATGAAGTCCAGTGCATTCAAAACCGCGGCTTGTCTAGCCGTCCTAGTGTCCATTTCCTCGTCCACCGTGTTTGGACAGATGGGCAAAACCTGGCCGTCGGAAAAGAAGATCGTGCCGGACCCGGTCACCGGAGTTCCGCTGGAATTTCTGACCAGCACGGACAACAGCGAATACACTCAATCGAAAATTTATCAGACGCACCGGCAATGGACCTCGGATGGGAAGTGGCTGATCTTCCGAGGCTCGCGCGAACCTGGCAGCTCGCAAGCCTTCGCGGTGAACGAGGAGACGGGGTTGATCGTGCAAGTGACCGACACGGGCTTCACGGGGATGCTGTGCGCCGGCAATAAGACGATGAAGCTCTACATCATGGCGGGCGGAGGAGGAGGCGGCGGCCGTGGAAGAGGCCGGGGCGCGGCTCCGGCGCCCGGCACCGCGCCGGACGCGGCCCGGGGAACGGCGCCAGCCGCGAGCGACGCGACAAACCCGCCGACGGCGGGTCGCGGCCCAGGGGGCGGAAGAGGCGGCTTTGGCGGGCCTCGTCAGATTCTGGAGATTGACCTCGAACATTTGCTGCCCGATGTGGTCGCCGGAACCGTGAAGCCGTCGGCAAGTTACACCCGGGTCTGCGGCACCATCCCGACCGGCCTCAACGCCGACGGCAACATGGGTTTGGACGCCAATGACGACTTCATGTACTTCCGGGTCAACGGGCCGGAAACGGCGGAATTGTCCCCAGGGCAGACGCTCCAGAAGGCGTTCGGGCCTCGGAACATGGGGGCCGGCCCGAGCGGTTTGCGCAGCATGAACCTCCAGACGGGCGAGGTGAAAATGATCTGCAACGTCGGTTTCCAGATCGGTCATGTGCAGAGCAATCCCTGGACTCCGGGCGATATCGTGTTCTGTTGGGAAACTGGCGGCAAGGCGCCGCAGCGCACTTGGTATGTCAAAGCCGACGGGACCGATCTGCGTCCGTTGTTTCCCGAGGCGCCGTTCGACTGGATCACGCACGAGGCGTTTATCGGCAAGGATGAGGTGGCCATCGCCATCCTGGGCCACCGAAGAATGGGCACCGCCACGCCGGATTCCGATTGGGGCATCGCGGGAACCAAGGAACATCCGACCGGGGTGGGCATCGTGAACCTGCGGACCCGCGAGATGCGCATTGCCGGGCAGGTGCCGGCGGGGTCTGTCGGAAACTCGGACTGGCACGTGGCCGGATCCTCCGATGGCCGCTGGGCGGCCTGCGACGATTTCGCTTATGAGGTGTGGGTCTTTGACCGGCACAGCGGCGAAACCACGCTGCTGGCCGGACCCCAGAATGCGGGCGCGGACCACATCCACCCAACGTTCAACGGGGACAACACGAAGATCGAGATTGAATCGGCGCTGATCTCCAAGGACAAGCGCGCCTTGAACATCTGCGTGGTGCCGATGCCAAAGGAATTGTTGAATCGCACCTACGCCCCATTTCCGCAGAGGTAGAACGAGCAACGGAATCGGGACAGGACCGGGGCGCGCATTGGCATGAAAAGACGATGGCCCATTGGTTTGGCATTTCTGCTGTTGGTCGCGGCGGCGGCGCAGGCCCAATTCACTTGCACGATCAATCCCGGCGGCGAAACCGTCACCATCACCGGTTACACCGGCAATGGCGGGGCGGTGGTCATTCCAGCCGCGACAAACGGCTTGCGGGTCGTCAGCATCGGGGGGGATGCGTTTTTGGGCCGCGACGATCTGACCAGCATCACGATTCCGGGCAGTGTCACCAACATCGGGGTCGGGGCGTTCGATCAGTGCGCCGGCCTGACCAACGCCATCCTGGCCAACGGACTCATCAGCATCGGGGCGGAGGCTTTCGCCTACTGCGGCGGCCTGACCACCCTCGCCATTCCCGGCACGGTCAGCAGCATCGGGCCGGAAGCCTTCTCCGCCTGCTCCGGCATGAGCGCGATCACGGTGGAGGCGGGTAATCCGTTTTATTCGAGTTTGGCGGGAGTGTTGTTTGACAAGAACCAAACCACGCTGATTGCCTACCCGGGCGGCGGCGACGGAAGTTACACGATTCCCGGCGGCGTCACCCGCGTCGGGGATTATGCGTTCGAGTACCGGGCCAATTTGGCCGCCGTCGCCATTCCCGGCAGCGTGACCAACATCGGGGCTTATGCGTTCCGGGACTGCCCGCGCCTGAGCAGCGTGACGATTCCCGGCGGAGTCACCCGCATTGGGCTTGGGGCGTTCATGAACTGCGACCATCTGGCCGGCGTCACCATTCTGGGCGGCGTCACCAGCTTCGGGCAGGATGTGTTCTACCAGTGCTGGAGCCTGACCAACGCCACCCTGGCAAACGGGATCGCCAGCATCGGACAAGGGGCGTTTTATGATTGCACCAACCTGGTCGCCGTCACCATTCCCGGCAGCGTGGCCGAGATTGGCGACCATGCGTTCTCCCAGTGCGCCGGGTTGGCGCGCGTCACCATCGCCGACGGCGTCCGAAGCATTGGAGCGGATGCGTTCTCCCGATGCGCCCATCTGCCCGGCCTGACGATTCCCGGCAGCGTGACCAACATCGGCGACCGCGCGTTCTTTGAGTGCGCCGGCCTGACCAACGTTTATTTCCAGGGCAACGCCCCCGCCGCCGGCCCGTCTGTGTTCCTTTCAGACGACCGCGCGACCATTTATTATGCGCCCGGCACGACGGGCTGGGGTGGCACCTTCGCCAAACGCCCAACGCTCCCGTGGAAACCGTGATGCGAATCCGCGACGGCACAGGAAAATTAGTTTTACGGCGCCACGATTTCGAAGGGGATGGCGGGCAGCGCGCCCAACACCGGCGCGCGCGGCTGGTTGGGCCGCGCGTTGGTCGCCCCCGCGGCGGCTTGCGGCCTCTTGGCCATGACGTTGACAATCAGGTTGCCTTTCGCGCCCGGTTTGATCTTGGCCGCGTCGCTGCGCAGCACGATTTTGGTCCCCACGCCCTCCGGCGCCACGTTTGCGATGGTGATACCATCCGGCGACTCGCTGAGTTCGAGTTGGAAATTGGTGTAGAACGCGGCGGTGGGGGTTCTCAGCCGCACCTCGGCTGTCCCGCCGTCGGGAATTTTCACCGGGTCAGGATCCAGGATCTTCAAGGCCAGCCTGAACTGGGGACGGTCCGGGATGAGCACCGCCAGTTCCTGCGACGGAACAAGATGCCAGTAGGCGAAGGCTTGCATCATGTTCTCCGCCGGGACAGCCGGACGAACGACCTCCTGATCTTGGATCCGCGCGTGTCCCTCCATGGCGAGATTGAACACTCCCGGCGCGACCGTGGGCGGAGCCATGAGAGTCAGCCGCACCTGGTTCTCATTGGCCGGCACGGTGCCGCCGCTCAGCTCGAATCCCGCCGGGGCGCCTTTCAATGACAGTGTGATCTCGTTGGAAAATCCATCCCGGCGCAGGGCATGCACAGTGACAGGCACGGACATGCCGCCGCGCACAGCGAGGCTGGAGGGCACGACCCGCAACTCGAAGTCGGGCCGCGGCGCGCTGATGCGCAGGCGGTAAGCGTATTCCGGGCCGCCCTGCTGCTGCGCGTCGGCCAGATGCAGGTAGTACGCGCCGTTGGCCGGCAGCGTGAGGCGCAGATAGGAATCGGCGTAGTGCGTTTGCAGCCCCGCCCCCTTGTCCTCGTAATCGTCGTTGAAGGCCAGTTGCTTGCCGGCGGCGTCGGTCAGTTTGAGCACCGAATCCAGCGGCGAATTCAGCCGGCGCGCGGTCACTTCCGCGACCATCTCCTCCCCGGCGCGGCCTTGGAAGCGGAAGACCTCCCACTCGCCCGGTCGCTCCACGCGCCCGTTGACGATGATGGGCAGGGTGACCGGCTGGGCGTCGGCCCGCGAATGGTTGGTTCCCCATGCCAGACATTCCGGCAACGTGTCCACCGCGAAGGGAAGGTGGTTGGAGACAAGTTCCTTCGCGCGCGTGGAAACCGGATAGACTCCCGGCGCGACATCCGTGTCGTCCTCGACCAGCGTGGCGGCGGGAAGATTCCAGCCGCTCAGCGCGATGGTGGTTTGGGCGCCCGCCGGTCCGCCCAGCGGGAACACATCGGTGATGAAGGGCACTTCGCCCGCCGTGATGCGATAGACAAAATCATCGCGCCCGCGGTAAATGGAATCGCGAATCTGGAGAACGTATTCGCCGTCTCTGGGCGCTTCGTAAAACAAAACCGGGTCGGGATGAAAACGATAATGGTCGGCGAACGCCACTTCGCGGCCCAGTGAGTCATAGATCGAGACGGCGGCTTGGAACCAGCCGGGAACCGCGTCGGCCAGATAAGGAATCAGTTCCCGCGCTGTCACCGCGACAACCAGCCGCTGCCCTTTGTTCGCCCAAAAATGGTAACGGTCCACGCCGCCGGGCATGATCTGCCCATTCACCACGCACGGCAGCTCAATGCGCGATTCGACGGGCGGAACGGCGGTCTGGGCGGCGCCGTTCGCCCCGCCGCGATTTGGACCTTGGTTTTGGCTGTCGGCGGGCGGGGCGGGCTTGTTGAATTCCGCCAGTTGGCCCACGCAAAACACCAGAGGCTCCGTCAACGCCATCGGCCCGGCCAGCCGCAGTTCCCGCTCGCCCGGCTCCGCGTTGGTGGCGATGGTGATCTTGAGCGTGACAGCTTCCGCAAGCACCGGTTGGCTTGATCTCTTTTGCGACCCGGCGATTTTGTCGCGGATTTCGGCGATCATCCGCATGTCCTCTGCCGTCCAAACGGGGCGGGGTTGCCCGTTGGTGGGCGCGACGCCGCTCCGGGCGGCCTGCGCGGCGGTTCTCTTGTCCTGGAGTTCCTTGAGCTGGTTCCGCAACGGGGTGAGTTCCGCCTGCGTGAGAGGTCTGTCGTAAGCGACCACCTCCGCCTGAACCCCATCGCCCGAAACGTTTGCGTTGGTGATATTGGCCAGATACTGCCCCCCCAGCTTGACCTGGAACGAAGTCCCCTGACGCCCGCCCGCGGGAAAAACATACCCCGTGTGCGGCGTGGTCTGCTGCTGCGCCCGCGCAGACATGACCGCCGCCAGCAGGAGCACCATTATCAACATGAATTGCTGTCGAAACGTCGTCTTCATCCGTAATCCTTCAGGGGCAGAGGGAAAGGGCGAGACTCAGTCGAGCCGTGACTCTTTCCCAAGAAATCGAGTTTCGGCTCGACTGAGTCTCGCCCTACCACCAAGGCAGCGGGCATCTCATTGCAAAATGTTCTCAGAACTTTGTTCATTGCGGCAGGGTGAGGTAAAATCGCTGGTTGAACAGCGGCGCGTTGGTGTCGAGGAACTGGACGCAACCGTTGGTGTCCGCGTTCGTGCTGCCGAGGTCGAGCCAGGTTTGCAGATCGGTGCTGGCCTGGAAATCGAAGCTCTCGCCCGGCTCCCCCTGCTCTTGCAGCAAAAACGAGCCATTGGTCTGTTTCTGGATGGAGGGGACAGGGGCGTACTTGATGGTGACCATCTCTGTACCGCCGGCGGTGGTGGTTTCGTAGCCGCTCACATAAACGTTCCCATTGGCGTCCACCGCAATCGCGTTGCCTTCGTCATCCCCATTGCCCGGCCCGTTATACCGCTGAACCCAAATTAGGTTCAAATTCTTGTCACACTTGATCGTCACAATGTCGTTCCCGGTGGTTGCTCCCGGCGAATATCCGGTCACATACACGTTATTGGCTTGGTCCATGGCAATCGAGAGGCCGACACTTTCTGCATGAGCAACGCTTGGATATAAATTCGTTGCAATATAATCTCCATTTGTATTAAATTTGAATGTCCCGTACCTACTCGGGTCGGATGTATAAGGATTGCTCATTACTAGGTATCCACCAGTCACAAAACCGTTACCGACACTATCCACAGTTAATGCAGTTGCCGAGTCATACCCATCATAGTACGAACCATTATTTGGAACACCTTGTGCCCAAACAAAAGTACCATTGCTTCCTGAGTATTTGGCGATACCCCAAGGCGCGGCAAATGGATCAGCGCTGGGGTTGGTCACAAGAACATAGAAATATCCCGATTGATCTAGAGCAGTTGACTGAATATAAGGGGTTGCGTTTTCACCGTAAGCAGGCTGTTCGAACCATATCTGACTCCCATTGGGATCATACTTTGCAACGGTGAGCCATGAATAACTAGCGTATGCACGTGGATAATATACATGATAAAAACCAGCCACATAACTGTTGCCACTCGAATCGAGTGAGCATGAAACAACTATATCCGGCCCATATGTCGAGGAATTAGTTGTCATATTCCAGATGATACTGCCCGTAGGATTTAATTTCAACAGTCCGCCAGCAGTCAGGAATATATTGTTAGTACCATCGACCGTAACTGAATAACCGGCGTAGGGGGCCATCCAAAGCTGGTTCCCATTTTTGTCGTACTTCACAGTGCCAGCTGTGCCAGTCACGATCACATTGGTCTGGGAGTCAAGGACCATGGCAGCCGGTTGCGCCGTGGTAGTGTTTGTCGCCACATATCGCGCCACCCAGACCTGATTTCCATTGGGCGCGTATTTCATCGTGGCATAATCAAGATTCCCATTGGCGTTCTGCGAGAAGCCCGTCACGTAGATGTTCCCCGCGCCATCCAGGACCATTTTGACGCCCTGGTTAGTGCCGCTCGCGATGCCGTTGTTGTATTTGGCCACCCAGGCTTGCTGGACTTGCGCGTAAGCCCCAACAGCGAGGAACGCACCCACCAAAAGTGTGCCTTTGAGACACGTTCTCACATGATTTCCTTCAGTAAACCGGCGGATTTCACGCCTTCGTCGGGCGTGGGCATCACTCGTGTGTCCAGTCCGCTGGGATTTGGGAGTTTGGCGTTTCCGTCAATCCCCAGCAGCGCATAGATGCTGCCGATCAGGTCCACCGGATAGACGGGCCGCTCCTTCACTTCCTCCCCCTTGGCGTCCGATGGGCCGACCACGCGCCCCCCCTTGAATCCGCCACCGGCGACCACATGGCAAAAAACATTTCCCCAATGCCCGCGCCCGCCGTTCCAGGGCGCCTCCCACATCACTTTGGGCGTCCGCCCGAACTCGCCCCCCCACCACACAATGGTCTTTTCCAACAAGCCGCGATCCGACAAGTCCTGGAGCAAGGTGGACATCCCTTTGTCCATCACCGGCAATTGCCGGCGCATGGCCTGGAAATTTTCCTTGTGCGTGTCCCAGCCGCCGTAATTGATGGTCACGTAGGGAACGCCGTGCTCGACCAGCCGCCGCGCCGCCAGGCAGGACTGGCCGAATGGGGTCATGCCGTAACGGTCGCGCAAATCCTGTTTTTCCTGCGTCAAATCAAACACCTTCCCGCCGTCGCCCAGGATCATGTCGTAGGCTTGTTGTTCCGCCGCCACGGAGGCGGTCAGTTGCGGGTCGTTCGGAAGGAAATGCTCCAGGGTGTTCAATTCATGGAGCAGTTCGCGCCGGGCTTTCTGCCGCTGCTCGGTGATGCCAGCCGCCACGATCCCTTCCACCGCGAAGGGCGTTTTGGACGGATCGCCCCCGGTGGCAAACGGTTCGTAGCGCTCCCCCAAAAATCCGGCCGGCGAAAAACGCCCCTGCGGCTGCGTCAGCACGACATAAGGCGGGATCAGCCCCTTGTAGCCGGCTCCGTACCCTTCGAGCAACGAAGCCACCGCGCCAACACATGGATAAACCAGCCGCCCGCCCGGCATCCGTCCGGTCTGCACAATGTAAGACGCCGTTTCGTGGCTGTTGTTCCCGTGGGTCATGCTGCGGATGATGGAATATTTGTCGGCCTGCTTGGCCAGCAGCGGCAGCAGCTCGCAGATTTTTGTTCCCCCCGCGTTGGTGGCAATCGGATTGTTCAGCGGGCCGCAATAATCATAGCCCGCCTCCGGTTTCGGATCGAAGGTGTCCAAATGCGACGGCCCGCCCCACATCCAAATCTGGATGACCGACTTGGCCCGGGCCGAGGCCGCTGGCTCCGCCGCCAGTGCGCGCAAGCTCAAATGACGGCCCAGCAGCAGGCCGCCCGCGCCCAGCAACGCCCGCCGCACCGCCTCGCGCCGCGAGATCGCGCTCGCGCGCATCCGCCAAAGCAGGTCGTCCGAATACGGTTTGAATTCTCCGCCATCCGTGTGGGACTGCGTTTTCATATTGTCACTTTGCCTTTCATTATCATTCGGCCGGGGCCGTCTCATTTTGCGGTCAATGCTGGTAAAGAAACTCCGCGCTGTTGATCAACGCCCAGGCCAGGTCCAACGTCGCCTGCCGCCTGTTCAGCCCGCCGGTCTTGTAATAGCCTTCCGCGATCTGCAGCTCATTGGTCGTGGGCGGACGCGAAAGTGTCCCCAGATAAATTGCCGAGGCGATCTGGTCCGGCGTTTTGTTGGTTTGCGTCAGGGACAGGATCATCTGGCTCTGTTGCAGCTTGAGCTGGATATGGCTGGAATTGAGCAGATGCAGGCTCTGGTCGGACGTCGCGCGGTTGTTGCGCTCCGATTCCAGTCCGGTGT
>JBEKAN010000141.1:0-10385 GCA_050015895.1 Verrucomicrobiota bacterium | reverse complement strand
ATCGCGTCGAACCGGTTCGACGGAATTTGAAGTTGCGACACAACCCGGTCCAGATCCTCTTCGGATGCAATGGCCTTTGTCTGCCAACCGTTGGTCACAGAACCGCTCCTGTTCCGCCCTCCCTCCGAAGCAGTGGAGCAGCCGGTGAGAAGACCGCTCAAGACGAGCGCGAGGCAGAAAAGGATTTTGGGTTTCATGTGAGTGTTTGCTTCTCTCCTGTCACTTCTCGCGCTTCAATGGGGAACCGTAATCGTTGGTCGTGCTTAGCACGCCCATGTCCATCTCCTGACCATCCACAATGGACTTCGTTACCTTCTCGGCCTTGAGGTTAATCCAGAGAGAGGCAGGAATTTGCGTTGATGGATTCCGAACATCCAATCGCAGAATCCCGTCCTTCAGATCAATGGCTTCGATCTCAGAGAACGCGAGGCCGCCTCCAGGCTCCGGGGACTGTGCGAAATACCACGGCGTAACGACCTGGCGAAATGACATGCGATTAGGTCCCAACCGACTCCCCCACTCTCGCTTCATTTTCTGGCTGTCGAAGGCGTTTTCAAACGCCTTGATCGCCGCATCATTTTCGCTTGTATCTGGCAGTTCAAACAGACTCCCCGACCAGATCAATCCGCCTCCTCCGCCTCCTGGATGCAAAACGTATCCCCGCATTCCCGCATTGTCAGATATGTAAAAACTGTCCTCGCCATCTATAAAGAAGATCTTCCTAACATCGGGATCATGGATCATCAGAATCGAATAGTCCTTGATCCCGTTAATGGGATTTGGCACGATTTCGTAAACAGCCCGCTTTACGTGCGTTTCGCCATTTTTGCTTTTCTGGGCTCCCGCTGCCGAGGACCCTGCCAGGACCAGTTTGATAGTCACATCTTTCCACGGTTCAATGATCGTCAGCCTCGTGGCCGGTGGACTTTGGGTGGCGGTGGAGCAGCCAACCAAACAGCCGCTCAAAACGAGCGAGAGGGAGAGCAGAATTTTGGGTTTCATAACTGAATCTTTCAGTTGCTTGAATACCGGCGGATGATCTCGCCTGTCGCGCCGTCGTACAAAGCCGCCGGCTCGCCTTCCATGATTGTGATAAACGTCTCGCCCACGGGCGAAAAGCCCACAATTTTTTCATAACCTCGTGCGTATCCACCCACCACACGTCCATATTCGTCAAATTGCCTGATCAGTCGGCCGGATTCCAAATCCCACAACGCCTCGATTTGATCAGGGCCGCCACCCCCGGTTCTGGCAGTTTTGCATTGCGTGATCAGCCGCTTTCCGTCGCTGCTTAGAATCATCTGATGAGAGAGCATTCGATCGGTTCCGCCCATTTGAAACCGCCTGATTTCTTTTCCTGATTTGGCGTCCCACAAAACGGCGAGGCCATTTTCGGAAGCGCTGAGCACTTCCTGGCCATTGGGCGTAAAGAGGGCGTACGCCCAGTATTGCGGACTATTGGTCGCCAGCGAAAAGACCCGCACATTTTGGCCCGTGGTTGCATCCCAGATCTTTACAACGCCATTGATTTGATCGGTCACAATAACCTTCCCATTCGGGCCATACTGGACAGAATTGAAAAATTTCTCCGCATCGCCTTGTTTAATGGCGCAAAGCTCCTTCCCGGTTGTGGAATCCAAAACCGTGATTTTCCTGAAGGAAAGCACTGCAAGCCTTCGGCCATCTGGACTAAAGCTCGCGGCATAGGCCAACGGAAGGCTTGAACCGCCAGGATTGAATAGCCCTTGGACCATCCAGAGCAATTGGCCGGTCGCGCCATCCCACATTCGGACATGGTTGCCAGCATCTGTGCCAAGAATGCGATTCCCGTCTGGACTGAACTCAACGTCAACGGACAAATCAAAGCGTCTGATTTCCCGCCCCGATGCGATATCCCAAAGCCGTGCTGGCTCTCGCTCGGAAAATATCGAAGCCTCGTTTATCATTTCTGTGAGAACGCGCCGTCCGTCTGGACCCAAAGTGGCCGCGTAAACACTTATGGGCTGCACTGGGAACTGTTGCAGCTTCTTCCCGGTTTGGACATCCCAAACGGTGTCCCCCACAATGAGCTGTTTTCCATTGAAGCTTGCATGCTGATCGAGACTTGGCCCAGGGAGCAAGCCGCCCACGTCCTTCCTCAGAGTCCCTCCAGTGGAGCAGCCAAGCAAACCGACGCTTAAAACGAGCGCGAGGCAGAGGAGGATTTTGGGTTTCATGTTTTTCTTTCCACAGAAGGCCTAATCCGTCAGCACTCCTGGAAGCGGTTTCTCCACAAAGCTGTGCAAGATGGAGAGGCCGGTGCCGTTGGTGCTGAATGTGAATACTATTCCGCCCGCTCCCGGGCCGCCAAAACCTGTCGTTCCAAAAAGGGCGTCGCCCGAGCGCATCATGCCTGTCACAGGCCCCGCCCCCTCCCTCTTTGTGAAACCGGGAAGCGTGGTGAATCCCGCGCCATCCATACCCACGCGGAACAGCGTGCCCCAGCCACCGGCGCCGCCTTCTGATGTTGTCCCGTAAAGGACATTCCCCGACGCAACCAGGGGCCCGGGATGTCCGCCATCGCTATTGAGGCGAGCGCCAATCTCCGTGAATGTATGCAGCACGGTGAAGTCTGTCCCATTCGTGTTGAGCTTGAATATGGTTCCCCTGCCGTAGGCCCCACCTTGGGATGCCGTTCCATAAAGGGTGGTTCCAGACAAAACCAAACCCGATTCCAACCAACCTCCGTCGCTATTGCTCGACATACCGGTCAAACGACCGAAATTGTAGGCATTCGCAGACCCGGCCCCAAAACCATGAAGCACAACGAAGCCGGTGCCATCGGTGTTCACCTTGAACACCGTTCCCTGACCTGCCGGCCCGCCAGACCACGCCGTTCCATAAAGCGTTTGGCCGGACAAAACCAGTTCTGATTGCGGGAAGCGTCCATCGCTGTTGGTGTATCTGGCTCCGCGCACTGCCGTAAAAGTGTGCAAGGTGCCGAAGCCCGTGCCGTCCACATTGACCTTGAAGACCGTGCCCTCGCCCACTCCGCCACCCTCCGTCGTTCCATAAAGTGATTGGCCGGACAAAACCAGAGCCGCCATAGGGCGACCGCCATCAATGCCCTGGAAACTATGCAGCACCCTGAAATCCTTGCCGTTCGTTTTGACTTTGAAGACCGTTCCGCAATTGGCGCTTCCGCCTTCAGCCGCAGTTCCATAAAGTGTGCCGCGCGAAACGACCAAGGCCGCGATCGGACGGGCCCCGTCATTGGGAAACTGCGTAAAATCATGCAAAACGGCAAACCCCGTGCCGTCTGGGTTGACCTTGAACAAAGCCCCGCCATCCGAGACAAACACCTCGCCGGCACTCGTTGCTCCATAAAGCGTATGGTCCGACAACACAACCCCGTGAGGAGTGCATGTGGCATCAACGACAGCGGAATCAGGCCGCTGCGAGGTCGTGCAGGCGCTCAACACCAGCGCGAGGGAGAGGAGGATTTTGGGTTTCATAGGATACCGTCGCGGCTCAACCTTGACGGTTTGAGATGTCGCTGAATACAGGGCGGATTTCATACGGGGCTCTTGAAGATCAACATAATCCCCGGCGGGAAAGAATGCAAGCGGCTCGAACGGGGTGGTTGTCTTCCAATTTTACTGACGCCATCTTTCTGACATAAATCCCGGCGATGTCAGAAAAATAGGGACAGAAATATGGAGTCAAACCAAGGATTGCGCCCTGCAAAAGGCCGATCAAAGCGAGCGCGAGGGAGAGGAGGATTTTTCGGTTCGGTTTCATGGCTGAATTTTCCTCTCGAGAAGATACCACGTTTGGCCGCCGTCGCGCGTATGCAAAAGCTCCGTCCGGTCGTCGCTGTACCGCGCCAGCGCCCAGCCGCATTCGTCGTCCACAAATTGGAGTTGGACAATGTTTTCGCCGTGCGTCAGGTATTGCTCCATGCTCCTTTCCGGCTTCACGGAATTCCACGTGGTCCCGCCGTCGTCGGTGCGATACAGCGTCCCTTTGGTGGGGTCGGTCGAATCCCATTTCCGAAGGTCGGGGCACCAGATCCATCCTGTCTGGGCGGAGATGAAATCGAACGCGCAGGGGAATGCGTCAGATTTGACCGGAGTGGTGGGCTGCCAATTCACACCGCCATCGCGGGTGGTGTAGATCACCAAGCAAGAATTCGTGGACGAACCATCGGCAGGCTCGAACTGCGCGCCTAGGATTCCCTCTTTGCCTCCACTTGGAAAAAAGCGCGGCAGACCGACCGGCTCAACACTGCCATCGTGAAGCGAGGGGGGCAAAGGCAGGTTGTTCCGCACCTGCCAGGTCAAACCGCCATCCCCGGTGAACGAGAGAAAGAAAGGAATGGTGCTCACCACATTTCCCCACAGCCAGCCGGTGGAGGCGTTCTGAAAGGCTACAGGTCCGGCGTAAAAGAGCCAAGGATTCCGGCTTTGAAACTGCGCCTGGGTGTAATTGTCGCCCTCGTATGGATTTCCTTCCGTGCCGTTGACCCGGCGCCAGTTGGCCCCGCCATCGTCTGTGCGATACAAATCTCCCGGCGAGGAATTCATGCCGTGCTGCGGGATGAGCATCAGCCAGCCGGTGTTGGGGTCGGGAAACGTCAGGGACACCTCCATGGTGAACGGGTAGGGCAACCGGGTTTGGACCCAAGAGCGCCCGCCATCCCTGGTGCGAAGAATGGCGACTTTGTTGGTCTCATCGGAAAATGTGACAACCCAGGCCCTCTTTGAGTCGTAAAAGCAGGATTCCATCCCATCTGCCGGATCCTCCGCCAAGACATATTTCCAGGACTGGCCGCCGTTTGTCGTTCTCAGGATGGCGGTGTCATGAGCCATCCAAATGTTCGATCGAAAGACGACCCCGGCCGTTTGCGCCCAGCCGTCATTGCGGTCCATCATGCGAAAGGAGGTGATTTCCGGCGCGGGCGGCATCCGCGCCGGGTCGGGATTTTGGATGATATCGGGAGTGACCGTGCCGCAACCGCCAAGCGCAAGACCGCTCAAGACGAGCGCGAGGCGGAGGAGCGTTTTCGGATTCATACGGCTTTATGGCGCAACCACTAGTCAAAATATGGCGTGCAAAAACAACTGCAGTCCAATCCACCCAAACAGCACGCCGTTGGCGAAAAGGAGCGATCCGCCCAAAATCAATCGCTCCTGTTTGAACGCCAAAAACCCACACAGAATTGGAATCGCGAGCGCCCAACTCCACACAATGATCCGTCCGTGGGTGGAATCCACAAAAAGGACGAGCCGGTCTGATGGGCCGGGAATCCCGCCGACCTCCGTGTAAAGGGTGAAAGGCGCCCCAAAAGGGGGCCTGACATTGCGCCGAAGCCGGGCGATCCCATCGTACCCCAACAAGGTGGACACCAGCATGAACAACACCAGGAACGCGAAAAAGAGATTGAAGGTGCCTGACCTCATAGGCTCACCTCTTCAGCCCAATTGAGCGCTTGGGCTGTCGCCGGGTGCGGGGCGGGCTTCATACGGCTCTCTTGTGCGGCAGGATGATCCCAGACCGGAAGGAAAGCAAGAGGATACCGCAGCTCCCCCGGCCGGCACAGGGCCAATTCATGAGGGTGCGGTGGAGTGGAACGGTGCGGCCACCCGTCGCTCTGGATGACCGGCGATGCGAGGAAGGGTGGAGAACACCCAAAATCAGGCACCCAGGAGGGTCGGACCCAAGAAATAGCCCGATTATCCACGATTATGCACGATTGGACACGATTTGGGAGAGCGCGGGGCAAAGGGTGTGCGCATTCCACGTTTTTGGGTGGTTTTTTCCTCATCTTCAGCCCTAATCTCACGGGTGCGGCAGGATTAGGATTAGGATTAGGATTAGGATGGGAACCCATAAAAGTGAAATGTCACCCGGGGCATAGTCGCCAGTGGCAAGAGGCGAGCGGGGAAAGGGCGCGACCTAGCCATTTTTTGCCATTTCTTGCCATTTGTCACAAAAAAATATTTTTTTTTACCTTTATTGACCTTTATCCACCTTTATCCACCTTTATTGGGATGGTCTGGCGCAGAAGGAGACGCGGGGCGGCGCACGGCCGGACGGAAGCGAGTGCGCGCCACTTTGGCGCAAGACCCCCCGCGCGGCGGCGGACGGAATGCCGTCCGGGCCGATGCTGACGTTTGTGACCCCCAACCTCATGCTGCTTACAGGGGTATCAGATAGCGAAGGAATTGTCAAGCCAAATCTGGAAAAAAGTCACACCTCACCCAGCATTGGCCTTGCGGCCGGCCGGCAGAGGTTCCAAACGCTTGACGGATGAGGGATGACGCGTATGGTTGTTTCATGGACCCAGATCCGCAAAAAACGCCGCGGACTTTCCGGTTTTTGGGAGGCCGCCGGTTGCGGCGCGCTTTGGTCTGCTTGGGAGCATTGGTCGCGCTGGTGGCAATTATTTATGCGGAGGAGGATTGGCGGGGTCGAAGAGATTGGAACCACTACCGGGAAGCCACCGAGGCGCGTGGAGATTCGCTTGATTTCGACGCCTACATTCCAAAGCCGGCGCCCGATGACGAGAATTTTGCCGCGACGCCGTTCCTCAAGTCTTTTGTTCTTCAGCCCGACCAGCCCATTCTGACGAGCGACCTTTTTTCTTTTGTGGAAGGGCACATTGCTCAAACCAACCTTGCCAGGGACACGGGCCACCGGCATTTCACGGATCTTGTTGCCTGGCAGATTGCTTCAGACGCGCTCAAGGCAGGCAAGCTGGATATCGGGCGGCATTTTGGGACAGATGACACCGACCCTGCCGCAAGGGCGGCTGCGGCCGGGACAGTCCTGGAAGGACTGAAACCGGACCAGGCGGTGTTCGAGGAACTTCGCGCCGCCAGCGCGCGGGAGTTTTCACGTTATCCGCTCCCGTATGGCTCGGAAGGCCCCGTGAACCCACTGCCGGCGCATCTGGCGAGAGTGCAGGATGTGTGCAAACGCCTCGAACTGGAGGCGTGCGCGGAACTGGCGCTCGGCGGCTCCGATGAGGCGCTGGCCGATGTGAAACTGGGCCTTTCCCTGGCCGATTCCATCAAGCTGGAGCCGTTCTTGATTTCATATCGGGTGCGGGTGGCTTGCCTACTGAACGCGATTCAACCGGTTTGGGAGGGCCTTGCCGGGCATCGCTGGAGCGACGCCCAATTGCAGGAGCTTCAAGCGCGCTTTTCGTCGTATGATTTTCTGGCCGACATCCAACTTCCTCTCAAAGGGGAGCGCGCCGCGGAGGCTCGGAGGATTGATTATATCGAAAAGAGCGGGGTTGGAATTGTTGACGAAAACTTCCCATATTATCATGGCGCCCAGTCGCCGTTTAGCAGAAACGTTCTAAATTTGATCGGCCGCGTCATGCCCTCCGGCTGGTATTATCAGGAGAAGTTGAATTACTGCACGATGTTCGACGCGCAAAGCAAAGGCATGGTGGATCGGGCCGCAAAACAGGTCTCCCCTTCCAAGGCCCAATCCAACGCCAATGAACTGGCTCGGCAAATCGGCGGACAATCAGATTCGCCATTCAAAGCCATTCTGCACCACCGCTTCCTCGCTCCGATGCAATTGTTGTTTCTTGGCCGTGAAGGCATTGATGCCGCCATTCCCCAGACCTATGCCAACCAGGCCGCGCTGGCCTGCGCCTTGGAGAGATACCGACTCGTTACCGGGCAATTCCCCGAGACGCTGGAGTTGCTGACGCCGCAGTTCCTTTCCCGACTGCCCAAGGACGTGATCGGCGGACAGCCCTACAAATATCGCCGCACCACGGACGGCCAAATTGTTCTTTATTCCGTCGGCTGGAATGAAAAGGACGACGGCGGCGTCCCGGGAAACACCCTGTTCGATGAGACGCAAGGCGACTGGGTCTGGTCGTATCCCGCGAACTAGAACCTCACTCTCGATTGTCTTATATCAATGCTTGGGCAAATTTCGCATCAGTTCCATCGCCCAGGGGATGAGGGCCATGCTGGTGGCGTCGAAGAAGCCGTGGGCGAGGACGGCGGGCCATATCGAACGATGAAAGACCATGATGAGTCCCAGGCCCAGCCCAAGCAGACCCGCGAACAACGCGGCCAAAATGCCCATGGACAGATGGGCAAGCCCAAAAATGACCGCCGCGACAAGGACGGCGCAAACCCGGCCGACGGTGGAACCGAATTGGCGCGGCCAGAGCTTTCTCATGCCCGCCAGAAATGAGGCGCGCCAAAGTTCCTCGCGCAAACCGGCCAGAACGAAGCTGACCACCGTCAGCGTCAGCCAGTAGTAGGCGGGATTGTCGCGCAACGCGGGAACGTCCACCGCGTTTTCAATCCCGGGCCGGTTCGTCGCAAAAAAATCCTGGAGCGAGTCCATCGTCACCAAACGAGTCCCCACCAGGACGACCGCGACCAGCGCGGCCCCCACGCCCACCGCGACGCGCAGGCCGACCGAATAGGCCGCGCCGAGCAGCACGGGCATCGCCTTCCCGCGCCAGCGCAGGAGCAAATCGTCGGCGGTGGCGCGGGAGGCCAGCCACGCCAGGCCAAAGACGAATCCGAAGGAGAGCAACTCCACCGCGCACACGAGGAGAAGACCGCCCACGTTGTCGGAAAGGGCGGGCTGCTCCGGCTTGTTGCGCGTCAAACCAACGCCCGCCACGGCGAGAATATAGGAGGTGACCAGGATGAGATGAACCCACCAACGCCAGCGGCTGACCGGCTTGGGCTCCTGTTCCTGGATGATTGGCGGCACTGGTTCCATCTGTGGCGCAAGAGGGTGCCTGCCGGAGGCGTCGGTCGCAAGCGATTCCGCCGATGCGTGTTTGAAAACCCACATCAATCGTATGCAACGGGGGAAGCCAGTCGGCGGGTGCGCTGACTGGAACACGCGAGGGCGCGTGTGCTCACCGGAACATCACCCGATGCCCAGTTCGGCGGAGGATTCGCGCAAGTGGAGAAAACGCCAAAGCAGAGGCGGATGGGTGGAGTAAAAGGTGCTGTATTTGACAAAGAACTCCCCGCGACAGGCGACCCACTCGCCCATTGCCTGCTCCACGCTGACCTTGCCAGCCAGTTGCGAGCCGGCGGTCAAATTGGAGAGGGCCAGCAAACTGGAGCGGACATTGCCGACGCAATAAAGGCCGATGCGGTCGCAGGTGAGTTCGCGACGGCGGCTGTACCAAAGAAAGACCCAAACAAACCAGGCGCCGGTGGATGCCAGCGTGTGGGTCCAGCGAGTGTGCCCGGCGGCGTGGTGGCCGATTTCGTGGCCGACCAGCCATGTCAACTGGGAGATGTCGCCCGTGAGGAGGATGGAGTCAATTGCGCCCGTGTAAAGAACGACAAATCGCTGGCCGGCCAATTTGTGGGCGAAGGCGTTCCAGACGTTGTGCTGGACGACGTAAACCTCGGGGCGGGCGATCTTCATGGCGGCCACGCATCGGTTGACGGCCTCGTTGACCTCGGGCAATTGGGATTCGGTGACGCGGATGGCGTTGGTTTTGATGCGGGCGAGGGCGAAGTATTGGACCATCCGACTTAACAACCAGATTAGGCCGATGAGGAACGCGACGAAAATCAAGCCATAGCCGCGCGTCCCGATGGCCAAGCCGAGCACCCACAAAAGCCCAATGAGATACACCGGAATCGAGAAAATATAAAGCAAGGCCAGGGCGGTGAGTTCGCGAGGGTCGCGCAAATCATCCAGCGTCAACGAACGGCCCGGCGTCCCCTGCCCTGCCATCGGCGGGGGCTGGGGGCAAAGATGCGCCAGACTTGGTTCCTGGTCAAGGAACCGCCACTGGCTGGCCCCTTCGGCGCAGACCCGGGTTTTCTGGGTGATGACGCGGGCGTCGAAGCGGTTGGCGATTTCTTCCTGCGAGATGGGGCCGACGGGCTGCCCATTCTCCTCATAATACCAGTTCATAGGTTTGTTGGGGATGAGTTGTTGGTTCGATGGCAATTTTATGGACGTGGGTGATTCTGGGCTAGTTCCCGGTTTTTGCAAGCCTTTTCCTTGACGGAACTTCGCCGCTCGATCGGAGTGGAGGGGTTACGTGCGAATCAAATCAGGGGCGGCGCCGCAAGCAAATCAGCCCAGCTTGTCGCCGGGGCGCAGGGGGTGGCCGGCCAGGAATTCGGCGGCGGTCATGGCGCGTCCGCCCTCCAGTTGCAGTTCTTCGACGCGGAGCGCGCCTTTGCCACAGGCGACGACGATGCCCTGTTTGCCGGCGTGGAGGATGACGCCGGGGGGAGCGACTTGTGAGTGCGACTCTTGGAGGGAAGTCTCCCCTCTCCCTGGCCCTCTCCCCGCTTCGCGGGGCGAGGGAATGGAAAAATCGCTTGGGGGCGGCGTCGCAATGGGTCCGACACCGGGGGGGGCGGTTTGACTTTCTT
>JBEKAN010000140.1:0-10504 GCA_050015895.1 Verrucomicrobiota bacterium | reverse complement strand
AAGGCTCAGTTCGAGATTGTTCCGGCATTTCTCGCCGTCCGCCTCCAACCCGGCCACGCAGCGCCTGGCGAAGACATCACAGGCGGTCGCCAGCAGCTCGATGGACTCGAGGAGGTTGTGGGCCATGACGGGCATCATGACGTTCAACTCGAAGTTGCCGAAACTGCCACTGAAAGTCACGGCGGCGTCGTTGCCGAGAACCTGGGCGCAAACTTGAAGCACCATCTCGCACATGACGGGGTTGACTTTGCCGGGCATGATCGAGGAGCCGGGCTGCGTGGCGGGCAGTTTCAACTCGCCCAAACCCAGGCGCGGGCCGGAGCCGAGGAGCCGGATGTCGTTGGCCACTTTGATGAGGCTCACGGCGACGGTCTTGAGCATGGCGCTGGTTTCCACCACGGCGTCGCGTCCGCCCTGCGCCTCAAAATGGTCGTCGGCCTCGCGCAAGGGGAGATCCATTTCGGCGGCAAGCCGCGCGATCGTGCGGCGGGCGAACTCCAGATGGGTGTTGATGCCCGTGCCGACGGCGGTGCCGCCCAGCGCCAGTTCGCCGAGATTTCTTTCGGCGGCGCGGAGGCGCTCCACGCCATGCTGGATTTGGCTGGCGTAACCGCCGAATTCCTGCCCGAGGCGGATGGGGGTGGCGTCCTGGAGATGGGTGCGCCCGATCTTCAGGACGGGGTGAAACTCCTTGGCCTTGCGCCGCAGCGCCTCCTGCAATCGGATCAGCGCCGGGATCAGGCGGGCCTCCAGCGCGTCGAGCGCGGCGATGTGAATGGCGGTCGGGATGACGTCGTTGCTGGACTGGCCGCGGTTGACGTGGTCGTTGGGATGGACCAGCTTCTCGCCGCGTTTGCCACCGAGCAGTTCGATGGCCCGGTTGGCGATGACTTCGTTGGCGTTCATGTTCGTGGAGGTGCCGGAGCCGGTCTGGAATATGTCCAGCACGAACTGGGCGTCCCACTTTCCCTCGGCCACCTCCTGGGCGGCGCGGACGATGGCGTCGGCCACGGGGGCTTTGAGGCCGCCCAATTCCTGGTTGGTCAGGGCGGCGTGCTTCTTGATCAGGCCCAGGGCGCGGATGAAGGAGCGGGGGAAGCGGAGGTTGCTGATGGGAAAATTCTCCACCGCGCGGGCGGTTTGCGCGCCGTAATAGGCCTCGGCGGGGATTTGCATCGGACCCATGGAGTCGGACTCGGTTCGGAATTGGTCGTTCATACGAATAGGGAATTTAGAATAGTGAATTGCGAAAACAGGGGGTCGCTCTTGGCTCAGGATTTGTCGTTCATCGGTTCATTTATGTGCGATGTGAAGTTTGCGGGTGTGGGAGAGGAAGAATCAAGTTCTCAAATGTTTTTTCGCCAGAGGCGGCCCGGCGCCCCAGATCATCCCGATGACCAGGCCAAAGCCGTGGCCGCCGTTGGCGACTTTGGGCATCAGACCGAGGACGCAAATGACGAACCACCCCAGCATCATCACGACGGTGGAGGGAGTCAGGCGCAGGCCGGAGGCGGGGTCGAATTTGCCCCGCATCCAGATGTAGCCGAACAGGCCGTAAAGGACGCCGGACATGCCCAGAAAGGCCGGCCCGGCGACCAGGTCCTGGCCGAGATTGGAGCCAATCCCGGTGACCAAAACCAGCAGGAGCAATTTGACGCTCCCCTGCCGGGCCTCGATCAGCGAGCCGAGGTCCTTGAGCCAAAGCATGTTGAACAACAAATGGAAGATTCCGCCGTGCATGAATATCGGTGTGATGAGGCGCCAAACCTGGCCCTGGCGGATTTCCGGCAGGGACCGGGATTCCGCGCTGAGGTAAAGCAGAGACGACTGGGGATCAAAACCGAATCTCAGCGCCACGCCGACACAGAGGCCGATCAGAATCAGCGTCAGCGGCCCCAGGGCGACGCTGGCCCAGAGAGTCCCGCTGGTCATGACGCGACTGGCATAGTCGCTTTTGGCCTTCTCCTCCCGGCGGCGGATCTCGGCGGCCTTGGCGGAGGCGCGCCGGAATTTCGAATCGTTGGGGTTGGCCAGGAAGTTGGCCAGGGCGTTGCGCCCGGCTTCGAGCTGGTCTTCGGAGTGAACCCACACGGCCCACTGGCCGTCCGGCTCGCGTTCCGGAGAGTTCAGGATGTCCAGCGAGGTCAAATAGTCGCCAAACGCCCTGGCGTTGGATTCATTGCTTAAAAGGCCGATCAGTCGCATACTTCCAATGGGGACGCAGCATCCCTCATTTTGGGGGGAAACACAACATAATCAGAATTGGGATTGGTGCGCAACGGTGGGCGCCAGCCAGGCGGGGCGCAGACTGGAAGGGGCGGGCGAGCACGTGCTCCCTTGAGCCGTCGCGGCCGGCTTGGACGAGGGTGACTATAAGGATTGTTTATCTATTG
Source organism: Verrucomicrobiota bacterium (assembly GCA_050015895.1). GTDB lineage: Bacteria > Verrucomicrobiota > Verrucomicrobiia > Limisphaerales > Palsa-1400 > JBEKOF01. Next base: position 8,111 of record JBEKAN010000140.1, on the reverse strand, counting down.
GTACAAACGCATCACTTTTGGGAATATTGTTTCTTTTGCAAGTTATTGAGTATAAGGCGGTTAGGTTGGAATTGCGCCTGGGGCCGAAAAATTCAGTTGCAAAGGTGCGAGGAATGATATATGCTCATATTTAAGACAGGACAGGTGTGAGAATGGGACACGCTTGGGATTCATTGAGCTGAATAAAGAAAAGCATGAAATTGAACAGTCGCGGGCTTGCGGGCATGGTCTTTGCCTTGGGAGTGGTTTCCCCCGTTGCGATGGCCAGTGAATCCGGGGTTGTGACCCTGGATCAGGTGTTGCCGTATTATTATGACGTGGGCGGCGAGTTTGCGGCTTTCGTTTCCTCCGGGTCGCAGTTCGTGCAAAATTATGCTCCTGTCGCGACGGTGGGCACGGCTTTCGACACCTTCTGTGTGGAGGTGGACACCGATTTTAATCCCGGCGGCACTTACGACTTCTCGATGAACCTTCTTCAGGATAATGAGGGGCGCGCTCTGACCAAAGGGGCGGCTTATCTGTACTACGAATTCGCGACGGGCAATCTGGTGTATTATAATTACGCGGTTCCGAACGCTCTTGATCCGAGATTCGGATACGCCGACGCCGGGGAGTTGCAGCAGGCGATTTGGTGGTTTCAAGACTACCAGCATTATGACGATGCCCAGTATCCCGTGGGAACGAACAATTTTTATTATCAATTGGCTCTGAGCAACCTCGGTCTTGACTCGGCGACGGCCGAGACGCCCAACGACGGCGCCTTCGGCGTCGGTGTGTTCCAAATGACGGATCCCGGCAGCGGCGACCCGGCGCAGAATCAATTGGTTCTGGTCAGCGTGCCGGACCAGGCGGGGACGCTGGCGATGCTGGCTTTGGGGCTGGCTGGATTGGCGGTTTTTGCCGATGGGGCGCGACGTTTTGGGCCTGGCAGGCTGGCTTTGCAGCCTTGCCGCGCCCGGCGCTCACGCGAGTGATCGCCCTGCCTTGGGTCCGTTGAACCGCCGGGGCCTTGCCCCGCGACCGGCAAAGGCTCATGGAGCTTGCGCCCTAGCTGAAGCCATCTCGCACTTGGGAGCCGGTGTTTGCGCAAAAAGTGCAAATGAACACTGGCAATGTTCCAATTTTCTGCTATTTTTCCCTGTCTTTGAGAAAATTCGCGCAACAACGGAGCGGGAAGGGGGAGGAAAACTTCGAGTTTTGTAACTCATTGGGTTTGAAAATCCTCTATTGCACACCGATGTTGGGCGTGGTCATAACTGCATGAAAGCATCTTTTTTTTATGGCGGCCTGATGGCGCTGGGGTTGGCGGCTTGTTCGCCATCCGTCCGCGCGCAAGATAGCGCGCCCGCATTCAACGAAGCGCCTGGAGCCGTGCCTCGGCCGAGGACGGACAGGACGGATCTGCTGGATCAGGATCTGCTGGATAAATCTCCGGCGACCAATGGCGCTGCGGCCCGGCCCACAACGCCGCCGCCAGCGGCGCCGTCCCTCCGCGTCCAGACTGAGGAACCGGTGCTCAGCGGGGATGAGATGGACGCGAGAATCGCGGCTTGGACGGCCAACGCGGTGCAGGCGTTTCAGTACTCGCAGCACCCGTTCGACGCCGAGATATCGGGCAGATTCCTGGATCGTTACCTGGAGTCGCTGGACTATAATCATGTGTTCTTTTTGCAGTCCGACCTCAACCAATTCGACACGTATCGGAGCAATCTGCAGGTGTACACGCTGCGGAAACACGACATCAGCCCGGCCTTCGTGATCTTCTCCCGGTTTCTGGAGCGGGCGGGAGAACGCGAGGCCTATGAGAGCAATTTGGTGGCGACGGAGCATTTTGATTTCGCGGGCCAGGAGCGTTTCACCCCGGAGCGCCAGCGGCACGATCTGCCCAATCCCAAGGACCTGGCCGAGGCGACCAATCTGTGGCGGGAGGAGGTGCGCTTCGACTACCTGGACGAGAAACTGGCGCAGAAGCTGGAATACAAGGGGCCGGTGGCTTTTGAGGGGCAAAGCAACCTCACCGTTTCGCTGACGAGGAAGACGACCAATTGGTCCAGTTTCCAGTTCCTGCCCAACAAATTCGAGGATGAGCGCGGCCGGGAGTTCGGCTCGCTGGAGGTCTCGCCCAACGGGACCAACGCCACCGTCCAACTGCGCATCGCGCCAGCCGGGAACTTGCTCAAAATGACGAACCACTTTTTCGGCGGGGACGGGAAGGAGTTGGGCGAAATCCGGTTTGAGCGGACGCCGGAGACCAACAACGGCGCCGCCGCGCGGACGGACGCGTCCGCCAAGAAGTTCGATTGCATCATCGAGTCGAAGGAGAAGGACACGGCCAAGCTCGTGAGTTCGCTGCAGAAGCGGTACGCGCAACTGCTCAAGAATTACAACGAGCTGACCAACGACGGCCACGTGCTGGAAATATATTTGACCGCGCTGGCCCGCGCCTACGATCCGCACTCGGATTATTTTGGCCGCGCCGAGGCGGAGAATTTCAAGATCCGCATGCAGCTTTCCCTCATCGGCATCGGGGCCAAGCTCATGCAGACGGACGCGGACCGGTGCAAGATTGACTCGCTGATCCCCGGCGGGCCGGCGGAACAGTCCGGCCAGTTGACCAACAATGACATCATTGTGGCGGTGGCGCAGGAGGACCAGGAGCCGGTGGAGGTGGACGGCAAGCCGCTCCAGGAGGTGGTGGACATGATCCGGGGGCCGGAAGGCACGCCGGTGACGCTGACGATCGAGCCGGCCCATCCGCGGGATCCGTCGGTGCGGCAGAAGGTGGTCACGCTGATCCGCAACAAAGTCAAATTGGTCGAGGAGGAGTCCAAGGCGTGGATGTTCGAGTCGCCCGCCAAAATCGGCGTCATCAATGTGCCCTCGTTCTATGCGGAAACCGACTCGGACGACCCGGCCTCCGGCCCGCCGCACGAGCACAAGACGGTGACGACCGACGTGGCCGCTCTGGTCAACCGGCTCAAGAAGGAGAAGGTCGGGGGCATCATTTTGGATTTGCGCGCCAACGGCGGCGGGTATCTGGATGAGGCCATCAAATTGACCGGATTGTTCACGGGCCGGGGGCCGGTGGTTATGACCAAATCCCCCGACGGCGAAATTTTGACGGACAACGCGACCAATTCCGCGCCCCTGTACGACGGGCCGCTGATCGTGCTCACCAGCCGCTTGAGCGCGTCGGCGTCGGAGATTCTGGCCGGGGCGCTGCAGGATTACGGACGCGCGATCATCGTGGGCGACAAGACCACATTCGGGAAGGGAACGGTGCAGACAGTGCAGCCTCTTTCGGCGTTCATCCCGGGCCGGCGCCCGGACACCAGCCCGAATCTGGGATCGCTGCACTTGACAATCAAGAAGTTTTACCGCGCGAGCGGTTTTACGACGGAGAGCAACGGGGTGGCGGCGGACATCGTGCTGCCCTCGATATTGACTTACGCGAACCTCTCCGAAAGCTCGCAGCCCAACTGGCTGCCCGCCGACACGATTGGCAGCGCCGATCTGCCCCCGAACCTGAATCTGGTGAAGCCGTATCTGCCGGAATTGACCGAACGCTCGCTGGAACGCCGGGCGGCGAGCAAGGATTTTGCGTATCTGGACGAGGACATTGCCGAGTATCGGAAGTCGCAGGACGACAAGAGCATGTCCATGAACGAGGCCGCGCGCCTCAAGGAGCAGCAGGACCGCGACGCGCGCATGGAGGCAAGAAAGATCGAGCGGGCGGCGCGGCCGAAGGCGGACGAGAAATTCTATGATCTGACGTTGAAAGACGTGGACAAGCCGGAATTGACGCCGCACAAAGTCGCGGAGAAACCCGCTTCCAATGAGGACGCTGGGCCAACGGACTCGGACGCCGACTCGGAAGACCCGATGCTCAGTGATCCCATCTGACAGAAGCCCGCCACATCATGGCCGACTACATCTCGCTGTTGAAGAAGCCGCTCGCCGCCGAGAACACCCACTGAGCGCAAAGATGGGGAATCCTGTGGACAGGATGACGGGATGTGGACTGGCTTTCTAAATCCTGTCAATCCTGTTAATCCTCTCAGTCTCTTTCGTGTTCTCTTGTGTTCCTTCGCGGCTATTCATCGGGCGACTTCTTGGGGATTGGCACGGCGAATGGGCCGCCTGTTGTCACGTCCATCTCCTGACCGTCAACGACGGATCTGATTACCTTGTGGAGCGTGAGCCTCACCCAAAGGGTCGCGGCCTTTCGCGTTCTTGGATTTCGTGTGTCCAGGCGCAAGACGTCATCGTTTTCATACGGATCTCCTATACAGCGGCATAATCCCTCGGCGGGAGCGAATGCAAGCGGCTCGAACGGGGTGGTTGTCTTCCAATTTTACTGACGCCATCTTTCTGACATAAATCCCGGCGATGTCAGAAAAATAGGGACAGAAATATGGAGTCAAACCAACGATTGCGCCCGGCAAAAGGCCGCTCAAAACGAGCGCGGGGCGGAGCAGGATTTTGGGGTTCATGACTTTGCGCCTCATGGCTGCTTGTCGTGCGCTTTCATCATCCACGGCGAGCGATCCCGATTTAATAGTTCCAGGGCCACGGATCCCGATTTAATAGATGTTTGACATCATCAACCACATTCGCATCTGGATCATTGATGTATTTGCGGGCCAAGGTTTCGGCCTCAGCGTCAAATGAATCGTGCAGCGTGTCCCCAAGCAGGGTTTTGTAGCAGCCAGTGGTGCGGAGGTTGACGGCTTTTTCAACGGCCAGCAGGGCCGCCGGGCGGTCGTACTTCAGCCAATAGCGAAGAAGCGCTGTTTGGAGCGAGCACGCCCATCCACGCTCCGCGTCTGTTTGGTAAAAGGCAACCACTTCTGGCAGGATACGCGCGCTGGCATAGCGTTCGAACAAGGGCGCAATTCTCTCCCAGTCCGCATCAGCCGCGCTCAAGTGCGCGAGCAATACGTCATCCAATTCCGGCAGTTCCTTGTCAGGCAGCGCCTTTAGGGCAATTAATGAAAGCATGGGGCGGGGCCGTCGCAAATCCTCGAGGATCAGCGGCCGCACCGCTTCGGGTTTTAAGTCGAGCAGACGGATAAAGGCATAATCGCACAAGGTCTCGTCGTGCGCGTCCCCCGCTTGTTTTGGAATCTTGGCCAGGGGCAGGAGCGCGTCGGTGAATTCCGGGCACCGGGCTTGCGGCCAGAGACCCTCCAGTATCTCAAACTGGTTGAATTGCGTCATTCGGGGAAAATCATGCGCCAGCTTGGCGCGGTCCTGTTCAGTCGGCTTGTCCACGTCGAGATGATATTTTTCGGCGATCTGATTGACCGCGAGATCCGTGTCTGTTGGAAAAGTGGCGCAGCGAATGCAGGGGGCGCAGAAAAGGAGGGCGAGGCAGAAAAGGAATCTGGGTCTCATGATTTGTTTGCCAAACTGTACCACCGACGCCTGGGCGGCGGTAATCATGACTGCCAACGCGACGCCGATGACGGGCAAACACACCGCCCAATCTCCCAGTGCGAAAACAGGGCGCAATATGGGGAGATGCGTCGGCCATGCGCCGAGCACGTGAATCCGAAAGAGGACAAGCAAAGACCATGTAACTATGGCAAGGACGACGCCGCTCAGGAGGCATTGGGCGACACGGCCCGCCTTTCTCGCCCGCAACAACGAGGCGCGCGCGGCCATTATGGCAATCAAGGCTGGCAGCAGACCCCAGCCAAGCGACCTGAGGTTGAATTGAACCGGCCTGAATTCGACCGCCCGCCGGAGCTGAAAAGATTTGAGATCCAGCCAGACGCTCCCCTTGGTCAGATACTCCAGACTATCGAAATCCAGCCTCAATTTTCCACTCGCCACCGAGACGTTCTCGATGGGTGTCACTTGTGCGCCCAGGTTGTCTGAAGAAAAGAACCCGTCTCGAAAGTAATTCTCAAAGTTGATTTCCCAACCGCGCTGGTCGTGTGGCCAGGAGCCGTTCTTGGTCTGCTCAAAACGGTCAATCAAAGCCTCCAGCGTTTCGCCGGGCTGCGCCTGCTTTATCAAACTTTCATCACAATTAATGGCCCCGTTCCACAGCATGGTTTCGCCGCTCACAATTCCCGAATCCGTTTGGATATAAAAATTGCTGTGTGTCAGAGAATACATGGAGCTTGGACTGTCCGTCCTGACAAATTCATTCGTTTCCACTCGGCCGTCATCCGCACCGCCAACATAGGCATACTTGGTTGCTGGATCAATGAAGGCGGCCATTGAATAGTCCGCTCCCTTGCGCTCGTTGTTCGTATTCCTAGTTGACAAGATGGTGTAAACAGCGGCTTTCGCGGGCAATTCGACTCTTTCCCCTTTGGCCCGATATAAGACGACTTTGGTGTCCGTCCAGGGCGTCTTCAGTTTTGTCACATACGTAAGCCTTTCTCCGTAATGTGGGAAGACGTACGGAACACCATCCCAGTGGCCTTCGCCTCTCTCCCGATTCCTCAACCGCAACCAGTCAGTCAAGTTGTCGCTGCAGCAAAACGCACCCCAGATCCCGCCGATCAAAGCGAGCGCGAGGCAGAAGAGGATTTTGGGTTTCATGGTCAGGATTAGTTCTTGACAGATGACCCAAGTTCTTTGACCAGAGCTTCCAGCGCTTTCTGAAGCAGAGGTCTCGCTGTTTCCTGGTACGCGCAAACATTAACTACGTACACACCCACGCGACAAGCAACCGCCTCCGAGGACCATCTATAGACTGTCAGGTCTTGAAATGTCTCAGTTTGATCCGGGCCGGTTTGTCGCAGAAGGCTTGAAGAAAGCGCGGTCTCAGCGGCTTCCTTGGAATCATTGCAGTTAATCACGATGGTAAGATCTCCCTGCCTGCCCGGATCGAGTTTCAGCGGGCGCTGGTTTGCGGGAATGTAAACTCCCTCCACATAATCGCTCCCTCCAAACGTCCGCACCAAAGCCAATTCGGGAATGCTGGACTGGATATTGGTCAATACCATGAGAAGCGTGGTGTTCCTCTTCTCATACGCCACTTGTTTCAGTTTTTGCGTCGCCCAATCGGCAATGAGCGGATCAGGCCCCTTCGACAACGCCTCAAGTTCCGAGACATATTTTGGCGGGCCGGCGGCAACGATGGCAAAGTATCTGACCTGGGGCGATTTGTCTTGCACTAGAGCGGCAATGGCTCGCTTCACGTCTTCCCTTTCGAATTGACCGGCCAAACCGGCGGGCGCCCGCCAGCGCACGTTTTCGTCCGGATCGTTCCCCAGAGAAAGAAATGCTTCCCGGCCGCGATCCGGGTCGAGTCCGCGGATATCCGCCAGCGCGTAGGCTGCCGCGGCCCGCTCTTCGCCCGATTTGGCCTGGGTGCTGGCGATCACCCGGTCAAACACATCCATGCCGAACGGAATATGGTACATGGGCGCGCTGTTCGAGTTGAAACCTATGAAGGTCAACGCCCCTTCCCGCACCTTTTCCTCCGGGTGGCTCAAGAGGGGGACGAACCGTGTGAGGAAATGTCGCTGATATTCCTCACCCCAATAGCGGTCCGATATAAGCCGCATAAGCACATCCGCCGAGGTTTCGTTCGTTTCCCGCCCGGCAAGGAACGCCTCCGTGCCCGGAATTCTCCGGAGACTTTCAGCGGCGGCATAGCGGATGGATTCGTCGTCGCCCGCGGCCAATTTTTCCATCTGCGGCAACAACCGTTTCCACTGGCTGATTTCCGCCTCCGACAGTTTCCCCCCGTTTGTATCTTCGCGTGGATTTCCGAAATGTCTTACCGCTGCGATTCGCAGGATCCAGTCGCGACTCGCCAGAGACTTTTCGACGGTCGGGACATCAAAAGCCCCGTGCGCCGCTCGACTCGCTTTGTCCATCAACTTCTCCAACGGCGTCGTCGGGCTGTAGCCTTGCATGCCCCCAAACCCTTCCGAAAGCTTGAGCAAAGCCGTAATCATGGGGAGGCGCGTTTTCGGCTCTTTCAAGCCGGCGATCATGGTGTCAATCACCGCATCCAAGCCGGGGCAGGTGTGCATCGCGTTCAAGGCTCTTTCGCGAAGCGCATTCCCATTCGGATCACGGCTGTCGTAGCGCCCTGTTGTCCAGTCGGTAAATTCGATCAAAGTCAGCATCGCGTCGAACCG
>JBEKAN010000139.1:0-10506 GCA_050015895.1 Verrucomicrobiota bacterium | reverse complement strand
GACCAAGGCGTTTGAGGAGGTCTTCGCCCAGACCATGCCCACAGGCATGGGATTCGACTATTTCGGCATGTCCTTCCAGGAGCAACAGGCGGCCCAGGGGGTTCCGCGCATGGCCATCTTCGGCCTTTCCCTTGTTTTTGTGTTTCTCATCCTGGCCGCCCTCTACGAAAGTTGGTCGCTGCCATTCAGCGTTTTGATCAGCACGCCTGTGGCCGTGCTGGGCGCTTTTCTGGCCCTATGGTCCCGTCATTTTGAAAACAATGTCTATGTCCAAATCGGTCTCATCATGCTGATCGGATTGTCCGCCAAGAACGCCATTCTTATCGTCGAATACGCCAGAACAGAGGTGGAAAAAGGCAAGTCTCTGAGTGAAGCCGCGCTCATCGGCGCGCGCATCCGCCTGCGTCCCATTCTCATGACCTCTTTCGCCTTCGTGTTCGGGTGCCTGCCGCTGTGGTTCGCCGCGGGGTCGGGCGGGATGTCGCGCCAGACGCTGGGCACGGTGGTCATTGGCGGAATGCTCGGCTCGACGCTGCTGGGCATATTCATCATCCCCGTCAATTTCTATGTGGTGGAGAAACTGGGGATTCGATTCAAAAAGCATCCCGCTCCCACCCCGCCATCCGGAGGAGCCCATTGAGACTTAATGCAACACGTTTGCGGGGGGCGCACAGCCCGCATCGCTGCGGGCCGGCCTTCTGTTGTTCTATCTCGCCCCCGCGTGCCTCGGTCCGCGCCTCGCGGACCGCATCAATTACTCCGGGCCATATACAGACCTCCCTCTTTCTTGTCTGCTCGTTGACGTTGTTGGCCATGCTCCTGCCCGGGTGCGCCGTCGGCCCGAAGTACCAGCGCCCCCCCGTCTCCCCGCCGCCGCAATTCAGAGACAGCTCCGATCCCGCCTCCACCAATTCGCTGGCCGATCTGCCTTGGTGGCAGGTTTTCCACGATTCCACCCTCACCAACCTGATCCAAATCGCGCTGACCAACAATTACGACGCGCGCATCGCGGCCTCGCGCGTCGAGCAGGCTCGCGCCCTGGCCGTCGAAGCCCGCTCGCAGTTCTTTCCCCAGGCGGGCTACGATGTCAATGGTTACCGCGGCGAGAACTCGTTGGTTGGAGGACCCAACCCCGAAGGGGGCGGCAGCACCGGCAACAGCTTCGAGGCCGCCTTGAACGCCTCGTGGGAAATTGATCTCTGGGGCCGGGTCCGCCGCTTGAACGAGGCCGCCCGCGCCCAATTTCTGGCCACCGAAGAGGCCCGCCGCGGGGTCCAACTCTCCCTTCTTTCCGAGGTGGCGCAGGACTATTTCCAGCTTTTGGAACTGGACGCCGAATTGCAGATCGCCAAAGACACCACCAACTCCTACGGCCAAAGTCTGACTCTATTCAAACAGCGCCTGGCCGGGGGCGTGGGCAACTCGCTGGAAACCGACCGGGCGGAAGGCGCGCTGGCCGCCGTCGCCGCGACCGTGCCGGACCTTGAACAGCGCATCCGGCTCCAGGAAAACCAGATCAAAGTGCTGCTCGGCTGGACCTCCGGCTCCATCCCGCGCGGCGCCGCGTTGGGGGATCAAACCGTTCCGCCGGAGGTTCCCGCCGGGCTTCCCTCCGCGCTGCTCGAACGCCGCCCCGACCTGCGCCAGGCGGAGCAGCATCTGCGTTCGGTCTGCGCGCAGGTGGGCGTGGCGGTGGGCGATTTTTTCCCTAAAATAGGTTTGACTGCTCTCTTTGGCGGTGTCAGCCAGCAGCTTTCCGAGCTGGCCAGCCCCGCCTCGCGGCTTTGGTCGGTCGGGGTGGACGCCAGCGGCCCGCTTTTCCAAGCCGGCCTGCTTTATGGGCAGTACCGGCAGGCCAAAGCCATCCTGGACGAGGCCGGATTGGAGTACGAGCAGACCGCGCTGACGGCCTTTCACGAAGTTTCGGGCCAGTTGTTCACCCGGCTGCGCTACCAGGAGGCCCGCGCCCAGTTGGAGCGATCCGTCGCCGCCTACCAGGACGCGGTCAAAGTCTCCACCGAGCGCTACCGGGCGGGCCACGCCGACTATTTTGAAGTGCTGGACGCCCAGCAGGCCTTGTTCCCCCAGCAAAACGCCCTGGCCCAGACCCAGCTCAACCAGTTGCTCATCATTGTAAAGCTCTACAAATCTCTGGGGGGTGGATGGAGCCAGAGCGAGTCCCCGGCGCCTGCGAAGTGAGGGCCGCCCGCCTATTGCGGCGCGGCGCGGACGAGCAAAATCGGGATGGCGGACTTGTGCCGCACGGCAGTGATGGTGCTGCCAAAAACCACGTCCCCGACAAACCGGTGGCCGTGCGAGGCCATGCCGATCAGATCGCACTGTTGCTCTTTGGAGACGCGCAGGATTTCGGTGGCGGGATCCCCCAGGGCCAGACGCGTCAGGACCCGGAGGCCCAACTGGCGCAACTCCGCCGCCTGCTTCTCCAGATACTCGCTGTCCTCCCTCATCTCCTCCGATTCCGCCAGTTTCATCTGGTCGAAATTCCGCGCCACCCAACCGTCGGCCACGTGGAGAAGGAGCAGTTCGGAATGGAAATGGCGGGCCAGCTCCGCGATGTGAGGCAGCAGGGCCAGGTCGGCCCGGCTGTTCTCCAGCGCGACAAGAATTTTTTTATACATGACGGCATGCCCCGCGGCCGCTCGGCCCGCCCGGGCTGCTGAAATCGAGCACCAGTCCCGCCTTGGGCGCAAGAACAATCCCCAAAGATGTTGGCGCGAAGTTTTTGTGTTCCAATGGGGGAAGAGGGGGTTGTATATTGAGGGGAAGCGTGATTGACCATGAACAACCGGCATCCTGGCAAACCCCCTGAATGAATGTTCTTCAGATAATCAGCTATTATCACCCGGAGCACAAATTCGGCGGGCCGCCGCTCAAGGTGCATTCGTTGAGCAAAGGACTGGCCGGACGCGGGCATTCGGTGAAGGTGCTGACGTTTGACTCGAGCCGACGGCAGCGGCGCGACGCGGTGACATACGAGGGAGTGGAGGTCCAGTATCTGCCCTGGATGGGATGGGGATTGCGCCAATGGCCGAGGGAGCGCGAGTTGATCGCCGGGGCTGTGGCGCGAAGCGACATCGTCCACTGCTATGGACTTTACAACGCGCTCTGCCCGGTCGCCGGGAAGATCGCCGGCGAAGGGAACCGCCCGTTTCTCATCGAGCCCCTTGGGATGTATGAACCCAAGGCGAGGAACCGGTGGCTGAAAAGCGTCTATAACCATTGGGTCACGCGGCGGATTTTCCGGCGGGCGGCGGGTGTGGTCGCCGCCTCCGCCGCCGAGCGGGAGGAACTCAAAGGGGCGGTCCCCGACACGAAGCTGTATTTGCGGCGAAATGGAATTGACGTGGAGGCGTTTCGACATTTGCCGTCCGGGGCGGAGTTTCGGAGGAAGCTGGGCATGTCGGAGGGGGAAGGAATCATACTTTTCCTGGGCCGCATCAGTCCGGTCAAGAACTTGGAAGGGCTGGTGCGGGCGTTTGGGCAGGCGGGGCTGAAGGAGCGGACCCTGGTTCTGGCAGGCCCCGAAGGCGAGCCGGATTATTCGGCGAAATTGCGGGAAACCATCCGCGAATTGAATTTGGACGGAAAGGTGATTTTTGCGGGAGCGTTGTTTGACGCGGAGAAGCTGGCGGCGCTGGCGGCGGCGGAAGTTTTTGTGATGCCCTCCCTGTCGGAGAGTTTTGGAAACGCGGCCGCGGAGGCTGTGGCGGCGGGGGTGCCGGTGTTGCTGACGGAGACCTGCGGGGTCGCGCCGATGATCCATGAACGGGCGGGGATGGCCGTGCCGTTGGGGACCGAGGCCCTGGCGGGGGGGTTGCGCGCCATGATGGACGCGGAGCAGCGCGCGGTTTTGACCCGCCGACGGGACGAAGTGATGAGGGAACTCTCCTGGGAAGAGCCGTTGAATCAAACGGAGCGGATTTACGCGAAGATATGCAAAGACCACGACAAGAAGGAGTTGGAGTGAAATTACCCAAATCCCCATTGACATTATATGGAATTGTGACAATGTTGTGGACAGAGGCTGGCAGGTTTCAGGCAGAATGACTGACAGGGGATAAAAACGATGTGGAAGGAGGGGAATCGTGATGCTCGACCCATTCAAATCCCACTAAATCCCGGAAAACCCCACTTTGAGCTTGCAATTTTGCGGAAGGATGATATAAAAGTTGAGATTTGGCAACAACTGGGTGATTCATGGCAAAATGGTGTGAAGTTTGGCAAAAAACGCGGAAAATAGTGGGAAATGCTTGACATCAGCGGGGTAGGGTGGTATGCCAATACTGTCGTTTAATGCGGTGTGACCAAGATGGCCAATTGGGGCGGAAAGTCAGTTGACACCAGCTTGGACAAAATAAGTGATCTTACGATAAGTGATCTTAATGCATTCGGCTCCAAATATGAGAATTGTGGGATCGGCATGCCGGCAGGGTGGGGAAGTGTGTAGTGATTGGGGCGGGGGGGGCAGAGCGGCTGACGATTGATTTTTCTTATGCAAATTCCAACCCCAGCCTGGTATTGCGCCAGGACCAAGCCCAAGCACGAGCACATCGCGGCGGCGAACCTGCAAAAGAACCTGGGATTGGAGGTGTTTCATCCGCGCCTGAGGATGGAGCGGGCGACGCGGCGTGGGATCGTGCGGGTGGTGGAGCCGCTGTTTCCTTGTTACATCTTCGTCCGATGCCTGCTGGCGGAGAGCATGGACGGCATCCGGCACGTGACGGGGATCAGCAGCCTGGTTCATTTTGGGAGGAGGATTCCAATAGTGCCCGACGGGGCGATAGAGGAATTGCGGCAGTGTTTCGAATCCGAGGAGCCGATGACCGTATCGGATGGTTTGGTGGCCGGGGCGGAGGTGACAATAGCCGGGGGAGCGTTCCTTGGGTATTCGGCGATGGTGGTGCGGGCGTTACCAGCGGTGAGAAGGGTACAGATCTTGCTGGACTTCCTGGGACGTCCAACTTTGGCAGAAGTGGACAGAAGTTCGTTAAAGTTATTGCATCATCAAGTGGCGGATCGTGTGCCTTTGCTCGCGGCGAATTAGGCGGGGGCATTGGCGACGAGGGGGAAGAGAGTCTGTTTCATCAGAAAATGGCGATGGTGGGAGGCGAGGGGGAGGGGAGGCGTGTGTTGGCGAAGAAGGACAACGCCAGCAAGTGCGGAGCTTTGCGCCAAGAAGAGCCGGTGTGGATTTGGGGATAGAGGTTTGGGTGGATGTGGAAGAGTCAGACACGCAGAGATTAGCGTTGTTCGTGTTGCCTGTTCCGGCGGTTGAGCCCGCCGGGCGGGAGGATACGATTTAGGAATAAAACCAATTTTTTCGGAAAGCGCCAAAATGCTGAGAAGTATGAATTCCACCGGCCCGGACCGCACAAGCCAGGAGCCGATAGAGAGTGTCGCAGACCGGATAGCGCGGGGCCGGGTTCCGCGATGGAAGCGGATATTTGATTGCACACTGGTATTGATCACGCTGCCTTTGTGGCTGCCGCTGGGGGTGATGGTGGCGGTGGTGGTGAAAATCGTGTCGCCGGGTCCGGCGCTTTTCCGTCAGGAGCGAATTGGGCACATGGGGGCGCGGTTTCGGTGCCTGAAGTTCCGGACGATGAAAGTCAACGCGGACACGACGGTACACCGGGAACATTTGAACCATCTGATGGCCTCCGACCAGCCGATGAAGAAACTGGATTGCACCGGGGATCCGCGGCTGATCCCGGGAGGGTTGTGGCTGCGCACCATGGGAGTGGACGAGCTGCCGCAGGTCATCAATGTGTTGCGCGGAGAAATGAGCCTGGTGGGGCCGCGTCCGACCACGGCCTACGAGTATGAGATGTTCCAACCGCGGCACCGGCGGCGATGCGAGACGCTGCCCGGTCTGACGGGCCTGTGGCAGGTGAACGGGAAGAACCGGACGACCTTCGAGAGGATGATGGAGCTGGATCTGAGCTACGTGGAGAAGAAATCACTGTGGCTGGATGTGAGGATTCTGGCCCAGACCCTGCCGGCGATTTTCCTGCAATTATGGGATGTGAAACTGGGCAGATCTTTCGCGGCGAAGGCCGCGCCGGTTGAGGGCGCCGGCTCCAGAGCGCGCGGCGAGGCGCGGCTGGAACCCGCGCTTGTCAACCAGAACCAAGACACGACGCCGGGGCGGATGATGCGGGGAACGCACCGGGCGGGCCTGCGGGCCGCCCCCGATCCGATAGATGGTTGAGCCAACAGCAGAAAAACCGAGACAACATGAGCAAACAAACGAAGGTCGGAGTGGTGGGGTGCGGCTATTGGGGCCCCAATTTGGTGCGCAATTTTCGATCCCTGCCGGGATGCAGTCTGAAGATGATGTGCGACATCAGCCTGGCGCGGCTCCGGCACCTGAAGGAACTGTATCCGGAAGTCAAGGGGGAGATGAATTTCGACAACATGCTCAACGGAGCGGGACTGGACGCGGTGGTGGTGGCCACGTCGGTGAAGATGCATCATCCGATGGCCAAGGCGGCGTTGCAGGCGGGCAAACATGTGATGATAGAAAAGCCGATGGCGGCCTCCGCGGCGCAGTGCGAGGAGCTGATCGGCATTGCGCGGGAAAAGGGGCTGGTGCTGATGGTGGGCCACACGTTTTTGTATTCGCCGGCGGTGAAGAAGATCAAGGAGATCGTGGAGCGGGGGGATCTGGGGCAAATCCGCTACATTTGCGCGAGGCGGCTGAACCTGGGGTTGTTCCAAAAGGACATCAATGTGGCGTGGGACCTGGCGCCGCATGACATCTCGATCATCCTGCATCTGTTGCAGGAATTTCCGGTGAGCATCAATTGCCGTGGGAGCGCGCACGTGACGCCGGGGGTGGAGGACGTGACGTCGATGTGCCTGAACTTCGGGACGGACCGCTCGGCGATGATCCACAGCAGTTGGCTGGATCCGCGGAAGGTGCGGGAGATGACGATCGTGGGGAGCAAACGGATGGTGGTGTATGACGATGTGGCGCAGCAGGAGAAGATCCGGATCTTCGACGCGCGGGTGGAGTGTCCGCCGCACTATGACACGTTCGCGGAATTCCACTACGCCTACCATTACGGGGACACCTACGCGCCGTATTTGAAACAGGAGGAGCCGCTGAAGGCCGAATGCCAGCACTTCATCGAGTGCATTCAAGAGGCCAAGACGCCGCTGACCTGCGGGGTGCGCGGACTGGAACTGGTGAGAATTCTGGAGGCCTCGTCGGCCTCGTTGAAGCAAGGGGGCAGTCCGGTGGTGTTCCACCGCCCCGACCTGGCTGTGGTGGGGGAGACCAACGGGCACGCGCGGGAGGCCGCGCCCAACGGGGAGAGCAAGCTGGGGCGGAGAGCCTTTCCCCAGGTGGTGCGCGGCGGGGCGGACGCGCCGTCGGTGGCCGCCTAGCATTTTGGACCCCCATTTGACGCGCATGGCCACGGCTCCGCTTTACCAGCAAATCGCCTCCGATGTGAAAATGGGCAAGGGGGTGAGGATCCATGCGTTCACCAATTTGTACGGATGCCGGATCGGGGATGAGGTGAAGATCGGGACCTTTGTCGAGATTCAAAAAGGGGCGACGATAGGCAACCGCTGCAAGATCTCCAGCCACACGTTCATTTGTGAGGGAGTGGTGTTGGAGGACGAGGTGTTCGTGGGGCACAACGTCACCTTCATCAACGACCTCCTCCCCCGCGCCACCAACGGCGAGGGCCAGCTTCAAACGGAGGCGGACTGGAAATGCGTTCCCACCCGGGTGGAACGCGGGGCCTCGATCGGGTCCGGGGCGACCCTTCTCTGCGGCATCACCGTGGGCCGACGCGCGGTCATTGGGGCTGGCAGCGTAGTGACGCGAGATGTTCCGGCCGACGCGGTTGTGGCGGGCAACCCGGCGCGGGTGATTCGAATGCTGGCGCCGACGCCAAAGGTCAAGGCGGCCGGAGAAGCATGAAAAGAAAAGACAAGTTGCCATGAAAGTACCATTTCTTGATCTCAAGGCGCATCACGCCCCGATCCGCGAACAACTGGACGCGGCGATAGGCGAGGTGCTGGACGCGGGGGCGTTTGCCGGCGGGCCGTTTGTGGCGAAGTTTGAACGGGAATTCGCCTCCTATTGCGGGGCGGCGCATTGCGTGGGCGTGGGCAACGGGACGGACGCGCTCTGGTTCACGCTGCTGGCGATGGGAGTGGGGCCGGGCGACGAGGTGATCACGGTGCCGAGCACGTTTCTGGCGACGGCGGAGGCGATCAGTTTTTGCGGGGCGCGGCCGGTGTTTGTGGATATTGAGGAGATGAGTTACACGATGGATCCGGGATTGGTGGAAAGGGCGATCACCCCGCGAACGAAGGCCATCCTGCCGGTGCATCTGTTTGGGCAGTGCGCGGACATGGACCCGATCCTGGGCATAGCGGCGCGGCACGGGCTGCCGGTGGTGGAGGACGCCTGCCAGGCGCACGGGGCGCATTACCGCGGGAAGAAGGCGGGGGTTCTGGGGGTGGCGGGATGTTTCAGTTTTTATCCTGGAAAGAACCTGGGGGCGCTGGGGGAGGCGGGGGGGGTGGTGACGAACAGCGCGGAGTTGGCGGCCAAGATCCAAGTTTTGCGGGATCACGGGCAGTCGCGCAAGTATTATCATTCGCGGATCGGATGGAACGGGCGGATGGACGGGATTCAGGCGGCGGCGCTGAGCGTGAAGCTGCAGCACCTGGATGTGTGCAACATCCGGCGGCACGCGCACGCGCTGCTTTACGACCAGCTTTTCAGCGGGACGGAGGAGATCATCACGCCTGTGCAGGCGGCCTACAATCAGAGTGTGTATCACATTTACGCGGTGCGGGTGAAGGACCGCAACCAGGTGCTGCAAGCGATGGCGGACGAGGGGATTTCGTGCGCGATTCATTATCCCATCCCGGTCCATCTGCAGGAGGCGTATAGTTATCTTGGGCTGGGGAAGGGGTCGTTTCCCGTGGCGGAACGGTGCGCGGAGGAGTTTCTCTCGCTGCCGATGTTCCCGGAGTTGACGAAGGAACAGATCCACGCGGTGGCCGACGAGTTGAAGCTTTGCCTGAGCGCGGCCAAACCGCAACACGCCTGAAGCCAGTGACCGCCAACGCTGAACTTGAAGCCGCACGGACGCCGGCTCCTAGTCGGTGCGAGGGGCTTGTGACGGTCAACCCACTGCGGCAGGAGGGATGGGACGCCATGTTGGAGGGCCGGTCGGAGGCGTGGTTTTTCCATGGAACGGCCTGGGCGCGGGTGCTGGAGGAGACTTACGGGCATGTCCCCGTCTATGCGGCGCGATTTGCCGGGGGGCGATTGGAGGGTCTGCTTCCCGTGATGGAAGTCACCAGTCCCTGGACGGGGAGGCGCGGGGTGTCGCTGCCGTTCACCGATTTCACATATCCGTTAAAAGGGCGGGGACAAGGGGTCGGGGAGTTGTATGGGAGGGCGATGGCGGAGGGTCGCCAACGGGGCTGGCGTTATCTGGAGTGCAGGAGCAGCGATGCGGACTGGCCGGACAGTTCTCCATCGCTGGTTTTTTTTGGGCACTGGCTCGATCTGGGCGGGGGCGAAGAATTTCTCTTTAAGAATCTGGACGGCGCATTGCGGCGCGGCATTCGGAAAGCCGAAGCCGCCGGACTGCGGATCCAAATTGACGACACCTTGGAATCCGTTCACACCTACTACGCGTTGCACTGCCAGACGCGACGGCGCCATGGGCTGCCCCCGCAGCCGTTCAGATTCTTTTTGAGTATGCAGCGGCGGATGCTGCGGGCGGGCCTGGGGTTCGTCGTCACCGCCCATTGGAAGGACAAGCCCGTGGCGGGGGCGGTGTTTCTGCGCCAGGGCGGGCAGGCGCTGTTTAAATTCGGGGCGTCGGACGCCGCGTATCAGCACTTGCGCCCGAACAATCTGGTGATGTGGGCGGGGATCCGGGAGTGGGCGGGGCGTGGGTGCGGGCGGCTGCATTTTGGGCGGACGTCGGCGGGCAACGAGGGATTGCGGCGGTTCAAACTGGGATTTGGCGCGAGGGAAGAGGAGATCAAGTATTGCAAATATGATTTTCGGGCGGGGCGGTTTGTGGCGGACGCGGACCGGGCGGAAGGGTGGTTCAACCGCGTTTTTGGTTGTCTGCCGCCGCCGCTGCTGCGGCTGGCGGGCCGGGTGATTTATCCGCATCTGTCCTGAAGGCGAAGGCAGCACGAAAGAAAAGCAACGGACCATCATGGCGTTTTAAGCCGCCTGATGTAATTTAGGAACGTATGAATGAAAAGCATGCAATCACGCACCCCCGCACGGGGATGTCGCTGGGGGACTTCTATTATGTTCTGTTCCGGCGGAAATGGCTGATCCTGTTCTTTGCCGTGGGCGGATTCATCGGGGCGGGGGTGACATTCGCGGTGTGGCACCCGTCGTACATGTCCATGGCCGAGGTGTACATCGGCCATATTACCGAGCCCAAAGACCCGGTGCAGGACCCCCTGTCGGTCAGCATCCGA
>JBEKAN010000138.1:0-10557 GCA_050015895.1 Verrucomicrobiota bacterium | reverse complement strand
TGATTGCCAGCGACGGAATCACCGCTTCCCTGCCCGGCCAGCCCATCACGAACGCATACAGCGCGCCCCCCTTCGTCGTGAACCGCACATCCTGCGCCGTCAACGGCTTGCCGCCGCTGTCGCGCGCGCCCGCGGATCGCGTGGCTCCCGGCGAGTTGTCCGCAATGGCCGGCAACAGCTTGAAAGCGCTGGTGTCCCGCACCGCCCCCTCCAAGCTGGGGCCGTCGCCGCACATTCGCCACGGGCGCGTGCCGTGGATGCCTTCGCTGTTGACTGCCATCCACGCCGTGATTTCGGAAAGAATTCCCATCTCCGTCGAATCCAGCGTCCCGTCCGATTTCAGCGGGAAATTCAGCAGCAGGTTCCCGTTGCGGCTGACGACATTCACAAGCAGGTCAATGCACTCCTTCGCCGTCCGGTACCGGGCGTCCCGGTCGTAGTGCCAGTTGGCCACGCAGGTGTCGGTCTGAAACGGGTTGGGCCAGACGCCCTCCGCGACTCCCCTCTCAAAATCGAGCACCGCGGTGCCCGCCTGGCAGTCCTCCATGCCCTTGGACGTGTAAACCGCCTCCACCCTGCCGCCATGCCACGCCGCGCTCCGATTGTACAAATGCGCCACCAATTTCAGCCCGTACTGCTCGAACCGGATCACCCCGTCCTGGTACATGAGATCCGGCTCTAGTTGGTCAATCAGGTCCTGCAACCGCAGCAGATACTGCCGCTTCCAAGACTCCGGCACCTGGCTCACATCCCCCGCCTGCGCCGCCGGCGTGTGCTTCTCGTGGTAAAGGTCGGCGTACTGCGGATCGTTTCCATCGTAGGGCGCGCCGGCCAGCGGCCCGGTGCTGTCGCTCCCGAAGCAGGTCGCCATCCACTCGTAGCTGGCGTGCAAGTGCTGGCTGACCCCGAAGCGCAGCCCCTGCTTCGTCGCCGCCTCCTTGAACATCTGCGCGATGTTCTTCTTCGGCCCCGTGGCGACCGCGTTCCACCGCGGCTGATGTTTCGAGTTCCAAAGGTCGAAGTTGTCGTGGTGTACCCCCATGCTCACGAAATACTTCGCTCCGGCCTTCCGGTAGAGCCCCAACAGATAGTCCGGGTCGAAGTTCTCCGCCTTCCAGGTCGGGATCACGTCCTTGTAGCCGAATTTTGTCGGGTGGCCGTAGGTCTTGACGTGGTAGTTGTACTGCCGGTTCCCCTGAATGTACATGTTCCGGGCGTACCAATCCCCCGTCTCGGGAGCCGACTGCGGCCCCCAGTGCGCCCAGATGCCCAACTTCGCCTCCCGATACCACTCCGGACACTCATACTGCCGCAGCGATTCCCTCGTCGCTTGGAACGGGCCGGGCGCGATTGGCTCTCCGGACCCCGTCGTGGCTGGCGGGGCTGCCGCCGCGCCGGCGCGGGCTTGCCACAATGGCGCGCTCACACCGGCGGCCCCGGCCAGCGCCGATGCTCTCAGAAATTCTCGCCGTGTCAGTGGTGTCATGCTTCACGCCCCGTTGATTTTGAACGCGATGACATGTTCGCTGGGCTGCTTCTCCGGCAGTTGCGCCTTTAACGCCGTTTCATCCTGCGTGAACGGGACTTTGCCCGCCCCGAGAAGTTCCACGTTCTGAATCTTGCCCACGCCCTGCTTGGCGCTCATTGCCAGCGATGGAATCACCGCTTCCCTCCCCGGCCAGCCCATCACAAATGCGTAGAGCGTTTCGCCCTTCCTCGTGTAGCGCACATCCTCGGCCGTGAGGTCCTGCCGGCTGTTCTCGTTGAACGGCTGGCCCGCCGGCGGCTTGAAATCCGCCCCCGGTCCCGCGCCGAATATTTTCCACGGGCGCGTCGCAAAAATCCCCTCGCCGTTCACCGCCATCCACGCCGTGATGCTCTGGAGGATGGCCAGTTCCTTGTCGTCGGGCATGCCGTTGTTGGGCAGCGGAAAATTCAGCAGCAGATTGCCGTTCCGGCTGACGATGTCCACCAGCATGTCAATCACACGCTTGGGCGTCTTGTATCGGGCACGCGTGTCGTAATGCCAGTTGCCCACACACGTGTCCGTCTGCCACGGCTGCGGCCAGATCGAGTCCACCAATCCCCGCTCCACGTCCAGCACACACATCCCGGCCGCCGCGTCGGTCCGGTTCTTGCCGGTATAGACCGCCTCCACTTTCCCCCCGTGACGGCCCGCGCTCGTGTTGTAATGGTGGGCGACGAGCGCCAGGCCGTAATCCCCGAATGGAACTCCGCCATCCGTGTAGAGGAGGTCCGGCTCGTGCTGCGTGACCACATCTTTTATGCGCTCGAAATAGTTGTCCCTCCACGATGTCGGCCCGTCGGTGCTCATCGCTATCGCCCCCTTCGCGGGCGCATGCACGACCCTCTGCACGAAGTCCGCCGGCATCTGGCTGTAGTCATGGTAAAGTTCCGCGTACTGCGGGTCATTCCCATCATAAGGAACACCGGCCAGCGCGCCGGCCTTGTCGCTCCCGTGCGCCGTCCCATACCAGCAGAAACTGTTGGAAAGGTGCTCGCTGACCCCAAAACGCAGGCCCTGCTGCTCCGCCGCCTTCTTGAAAAGCCCGACGATGTCCCTCTTCGGGCCGCTGACCGCCGCGTTCCAACGGGGTTGATGCTTGGAGTTCCACAGGTCGAAGTTGTCATGATGAACACCCATCGCCATGTAATACTTCGCTCCGGCCTTCTTATAGAGGCCCATGAGATAGTCCGCGTCGAATTTGTCGGCTTTCCAGGACTTGATCACGTCCGCAAAACCCGTCTTGGAAGGGTGGCCGTAATGCTGCAGATGGTGCTGATATTGCGGTTCCCCTTCGACATACATCCGCCGCGCGTACCAATCGCCATACTCCGCCGCCGATTGCGGCCCCCAGTGGTTCCAGATGCCGAACTTGGCCTCCCCAAACCAATCCGGCGCGCGGTAGGTGTTGAGCGACTCGCGGGTCCCGTTGAACGGACCGGGCGCGATGGCCGGGACGGGACCGGCGGAGGCTGGCGGCGGGGCCGCGGCTCGGGCGCGGGACTGCCACAAAGGCGCGCTCATCCCGGCGGCGGCGGCCACTGCGGACGTTTTCAGGAATTTGCGGCGGGTGAACGGGGTTCTCATGGGAGCGGCTCCTTTGTCCTGTCTGATAATCTCAGTTTGTTTAAGAGCGTGTTTTGAAATTGCGTTTGTAAGCGATCTCCGGTGATTGGCTCGGCAGGAGCCTCGCCCTACCGAGGACTGTCTGGTAGGGCGAGGCTCCTGCCGAGCCGCGGCGTTAAAAAAATGAGATTTTCAAAACACGCTCTAAGGTTTAGTCGCCTTTGGCGATACATTTAATGGTCACGCTTGAGCTCGGCAATCCCGGAGATGTGGCGGTGATTGTGATGTTTCCCGGCAAATAGGATCTCATGGTCATCCTCGCCATGCCGTACCTCATGCACCTTGTGTCCGGTGATGTGGCGTTGTCAAACGTCATGCTGGGGCCTGTGGGGAAATATCCTCCTCCTGAAGTCACGCTCAGTGTCACCGCCGGATTGTTGTCTATGGGTGTGCCGTCGGCGGACACAATTTGGGCGGTCAGTTCGCAATCGTCTGTGCCGTCGTTCCCAATGGTGGTGGCATCCGCGGTTAAGATTATTCTTGCCGGTGTGCCGGGTGCGGGCAGCGTGAAGGGTGTTCCCAGATTTTCCTGCCGGTACTGGTACCATTCGGGGCCGGGAATCCGGTAGTAATCAACCACACCGTGCAGTCCGCCGTTATTGCTGAGAAACGATCCGTAGCCATAACCCACCCACCGCACTTGTCCCGCCCTCCAGGGAAAGGCCGCGACGCCTTTATGATCGTAATACTCGGTAATCAGACTGGGAACCCCGGGATTCTGATAGGTCGCGATCGTCGCTCCGTCTCCGTTATATCCCACCACAGGCGCCAGTTTGTCAAACCCCTGTCGCTGCGCGCCTCCCACCGCGGGGAGCCTGGAAGGATCAAGCGACTGCGCAAGCTCCGCAAGGGCGCGGTAGAGCGCCTTGCACTTGGTCATGACCGCTCCGCCCGGGCAGTCAAATGTTTCGTTTCCCATGCTCCACACAATGATGCTGGGATGGTTTCTTCGCTCCCGGATAAACTCTGTCAATTGTTGCTTCAGATTGTCTTCGAACGGTTTCTCGTCCTCAACCTTGGTGGGATAGGAACTTTGCCGCCAGCCGCCGTCCTCGTTGGTCTTGTATCCGCCCACTCCCCAAAATGAGTTTTCCGGCCATGCCAGCATCCCCAGTTGGTCGCAGGCCTCGTCCCAGGATACGTCGTGCGGATTGTGACATTCCCGGATAAAATTGAAGCCGCACTGTTTCATCAGCAATACGTCTCTTCGAAAGCCCGCGTGGGTCTGCGCAATGCCCCAACCGGCGCGGTCATCGTGCGCGTTCACCCCGTTGATCAGACAACGCGCTCCATTCAGCAGAAAGCCCCGGTCAGCGGTCCACTGGATGGACCGTATGCCCAGCGGACTTTCGTAATTGTCCACGATCACGCCTTTATTGTCTGAAACGATCGTCTTCACCTGATACATATACGGTGTTTCAGGAGACCACAGATGTGGATTTGGAATGTCCGCGCTGGTTTGGTCAAACTGACTCACCGCTCCCGCGTTTATCTCCTGAGAACTGACCATTGCGGCTACTGTCGCATTGGTTGCGTCCGCAATGATTGTCGTAACGGTGCAGTTCGTCAGCTCCGCGGATTCGTTCTTGATCTCCGTCTTGACGTTGACCTTTGCCCGGGACGCGGAAACCTCCGGCGTGGTGACAAACGTCCCGTGCCATGTGACATGAAGCGGACTGGTGACAACCAAATTCACGTCCCGGTGAATACCCCCCAGAAACAGCCAGTCGCCCGCCCGCGGGGCGATTTGCGGGTCCCACTTGTTGTTCAACCGCACCGCAATCACATTGTCTCCCGCGTTCACCGCGTTGGTTATGTCGAAATAGAAACCCGTGTACCCGCCTTTGTGTTCTCCCATAAGTTTCCCGTTGACATATACCTGCGCGACCTGAAAGGCCGCCTTGAATTCCAGAAAGATCCGGTTCGATTCCTTCCATTTCGCCTGGACATTAAAATGCTTCCGGTACCAGCCGTACCCCACATACCAAAAGACCCCTTGCTTGAGGGCGTAATACGGCGTGTCAAAGACATGCGGCAGGTTTACTTTGCTCCATCCGGCGTCGCTGTATCCGGCCGCTTCCGCGCCGGTCGTGTCGCCTTTGTAAAACTTCCAGTCCGCGTTCAGGACGATCCTTTGCCGCTTGGCAATCAGAAGGTCTGCGGCGGGGGGGGCCGCCGGCGGCGATGCCGCCCCGGCGCGGGATCGCCACAAAGGCGCGCTCATTCCGGCGGCGGCGGCGACTGCGGATGTTTTCAGAAATCTGCGGCGGGTGAACGGGGTTTTCATGTCGAATCACTCCTATTTGTTGGGTTACGTCAGCTTCAGTCCGGTGATTTTTAGAGAATAAACAAAGTCGCACGGCTCTTCCGCCGGGAACTGCACCTTCAATCCCGCGGCATCCTGGGTGAACTGGAGCGGCCCGTCATGTCCGAGCAACTCGACCTTCTCGACTTTTCCCTGCGCCGCCTGGCCGCTGCCCAGCGAGGTGACGGTGACCGGTTCGGCCCCGGGCCAGTTCATCACCGTCGCATACAGCGTGTCGCGATTGGTGGTGAAGCGGATGTCCTTGGCCGTGTAGTCGCCTCGGGGAATCCCGCCGCCGCCGACCCCGTTGCCTCCCTGGTTCTGGTTGTTGAGTCGGCCCGCAAACCCCCCGGCCGCGCGTATCGTCTTCATCGCCGCCGCGGCCGCGTCGGCAAATGGGCCTTCCCCATACTTGACCCACGGGCGCGTGTTGTAAACCGCCTCCCCGTTCACTTCCAGCCATTTGCCTATCGCCAGCAGCACCTCTTGCTGCTCCTGCGGAATGGTCCCGTCCGCCTTGGGCGAGATGTTCAGCAGCAGGTTCCCGTTCTTGCTCGAGTTCTCGACGATCTTCCACACAAACTGCTTGGGCGGATACGGCGCCTGTCCCTCGACATAGCCAAACTTGTTGGTGATCGGGTCGTCGGGCTGCCAGACCCAGTCGGTCAGCTCCATCGGCGCCCTTCCCTCGCGTTCGTAGTCCATCACTTGCCCTTCGACCCATGCGGCTTGTTTGGCGCTGATGGCCACTTGCTTGCCCCATTGCCTGGCGCGATTGTAGTAGTAGGCGGCTACCCGGATTTTCAAAGCATCCGTCGCGTGGTCGGTGTTCATGTCGAACCACAGCATGTCGGGGCTGTATTTCTCAATGGTCTCAATTCTCTTTGCCACCCAGTCATGCATGAATTTGATTCGGGCGTTGTTGCTTCGGTCCGCCACGCTGTAGAACGCCGCCCACTTCGGGTCATATTCGTCGCTCCCGGCTAGAGCGGGAATAAACTCGAAATGGAAGAAGGAATGATCGGAGAGCCCGGTCTTCAGCCCGGCCTTTTCCACCGCTTTGATGAGGTCGCCGTCCAGGTCGCGGTGCGGGCCGTAGTTCTTCGCGTTGTACGGGTTGATCGCGCTGTCCCAGTTGGAAAAACCGTCGTGATGCTCCCCGGGGGCGAACACATATTTGGCCCCGGCCTTTTTGAACAGCGCCGCCCAGGCCTCCGGGTCCCACTTGGCCGCGGTGTACATCGGCAGAAAATCCTTGTAGCCGAACTTCGTCGGCGGCCCGTAGTGCTCCGTGTGCCACTGCATGATGCCCGCGTTCCCGCCATACATGTAGCGGACATACCACTCGCTGCCGTGGGCCGGCACGGAATAGATGCCCCAGTGCATCATAATTCCGAACTTGCCGTCCCGGAACCAGTCGGGGTCTTTGTAATTCTGCCGGATCGAATCCCAGCTTTCCTCAAACGGTCCGGCGGGCGTGGCCGGAAGGTCTTTCAGCGCGGCGGCTACCATCTCGGGCGTGTCTCGATGATTCCATTGGCCCGCTATCGCCGGTGCGTTCGTCGCGGTCAGGACGCTGGTCTCCTCCACCAGCGCGCCGCCGCCCGCGCGCGACACCCACAAGGGCGCGCCCACCCCGGCGGCGGCGGCGATCGCGGATGTTTTCAGGAATTTGCGGCGTGTGAATGGAGTTTTCATAAGCGGTTCTTTGTTCGGTTGCTATTTTCCGTCGAGCGAGGCGGCGACAGCCTGTTGGTACGCGCGGCGCATGGCCGAGTCGTCGGGGGTGGGTTGCAATTTGTCGCGCTCAATCATCATCACATAGATGAGGCCGCGCGCGGGATCCGCCCAGCTTTGCGTCCCGAACGCGCCCCCATGACCGAAGGTGCCGGGGGTCAGCGCGGCGTTGGCCTGCGTCTGCGTCGGATCCTCGACCACGCAAAATCCCAGACCCCACGGCATGCCGGGCCGGGCGCGGAGGTCGCCGGTTTGCTTGCGGGTCATTTCGGCCACAGTCTCCGCTTTGAGAATCCGCCGCCCCTTCCACACGCCGCCTTTGAGCATCATTTGATAAAACTTCGCCACGTCCTCCGCTGTGGAAAAAAGCCCCGCCCCGCCCAGCGCCGGACGCGCATGGTCCGTCACGGCGCCGTCATACATGTAATGAATGGGTGTCGGCTCCAGTTTCCCCGAATTCGTGTTCCATAGATAGGTTTGCGCGTAACGTTCCTTCTGCGATGGCGTGATCCAAAAGGTCGTGTCCTTCATCCCGAGCGGATCGAACAGCCGCTTTTGCAGAAACTCGGCGAACGGGATTCCGCTTGCCACTTCCACCACCCGCCCCGCCGTGTCCAGTCCCGCCGTCGAATAACTCCAGCGCGTGCCGGGTTGGAAGTGAAGCGGCTCGCGCGCGAGGGCCTGAATCATCTCCGCGAGCGTCCAATGCGGATCGGTCACGCGGTATTCCCCCAGGCCGCTGGTGTGCGTGAGCAAGTCCCGCACCGTGATGGGCCGCGCCGCCTTCACCAGCGCGCCCTGCCGCGTCGTCCGGTCCCCGCCCACCATCATGTCGCGGAACTCCGGCAGGTACTTCTCGACCGGATCATCGAAGGACAGCTTCCCGTCATCCACCAGCATCGCCACCGCCACGGCCGTCACCGGCTTGCTCATCGAGGCGATCCAGAAAATATCATCCGTCCTCATCTCCCGCCCCGACTCCAAATCACTCTTGCCCACCGCCGAAAGATGCAGCACACGGTCCTTGTTGGCGACCAATGCAACTGCCCCGGAGATTTCCCCCTGGGTCACAAACGTCTGAAGCTTTTCGGGGACCGCCGCAAACTTGTCCGCGCCCGGCCCGGCGCAGGAAGGAAGAAACGCCAGAAGCAGCGCCGCGCATCCGCCAAACACCAGGCCTCGCGCCGCGGCCCGGGGGACAAACGCCGAAATCTTCAAGGCGTGCGGCCGGGGAAGATGCGTTTTCATGGATGCGGATGATACGCGCGTCATAATTCTCTAATCAACCTTCTCCTGGACGAAGAACGTGGCAGTGACCGCCGGAAGGACCAAATGCACGGTCGTCACGGGCTGGCCGCCCGATTGCGATTTGGCCGTCTCGGCCTTCTCCACCCCGCCCGTGTGCGGGTTCCAGATGGTCAGGTTCTTGTCGCCCCGCAGCACGACTTTTGTGTCCACCGCGTTGTCCGACGAGTTGGAAAAGAAGTAAATGTCACGGCCGGCCCTGACCTTGTGGATGTAGGTCAGCGCGCCGTCGTAATTCGAGTCCAGCTTCACCGGCCACAGGGGCGGCTCTTGGATGTCCACATCGCGGACCGGGTCCACCTCCTTGAGGATCGTGTTCAGGATAGTGATGTCGGGCTGCGGCACGAAATAGCCGCGGCCGCCGGCGCTGTTGCTCTTCAAGGAATAGCTCTTGGAGTCCTCGAACGAGGTTCCAAACACCTCCGCCGTCATGGCTTGAACCTCCTTGTCGCGCCCGAACTCCGCCGACTGGGCGGGGAGTTTGAGCGTGCCGATGATGGCGCCGCCGCCGCGATAGAACTCCAGCAGCTTTTTGGCTGTGTCGGCGGAGAGGGTGTCGCCGGCGGGCAGAATCAAAACGCGGAACTCCTCGCGGTTTTCCTTGTTGTTGAGCACCAGCCGGCCCCGCTCGAAGCCGCACCGCGCCAGGAGGACCTCCGGGTGCAGGAAAGTGTAATCCACGCGCAGGGAGTGGGAGAGCATGAGGCCAATATCCATGTAGTTGTTCGCGCCCGGGACAGTGCCGCCGGACTGGCTGCCGGGATTGCGCTTCGCGTTGAAGTTGTAGTCGGCTTGAAGGGAGGCGATCGGATAAAGCACGGCCACGT
Organism: Verrucomicrobiota bacterium; assembly: GCA_050015895.1. GTDB lineage: Bacteria > Verrucomicrobiota > Verrucomicrobiia > Limisphaerales > Palsa-1400 > JBEKOF01. The sequence continues at coordinate 1,232 of JBEKAN010000138.1, read as the reverse complement.
CCGCCACATGCCGGCCCCCCCGCAACATGTAGCCCAGGCGGCCGATGAAGGTCCCGATATTGCGGTCCATCTCGCGCGGTCGCGCGTCCATCTGCATGTTCACGCCCAGCGCGCACTGGTCCATCGCCGTCCGCATCGCGATGGTCGGGGTCATCGCGCGGTAGGCCGCGTAGGTCTCGGCGATGCACTCGGGCCGGTCGTAGTTGAAGGCCGCCGAAGTGACCACCTTGTAGGAGATGACCGACTCGCCGGGGTAGTATATGTTGTCAATCCCGGGAACCTGCTGGTACTCGAACACTTTCATCAGGTCCCCGCTCACCGCCACCGGGTTTCGGATTTCCTCCTGGTCCTGGTGCCCGGCCATCTTGACCCCGTGTTTCTCGCACCATTCGGCCACCTGGCCGACGTAGTTGGAGGCGAAGAGTTCTGCGCGGAAGCCGAACAGCGCGTTGCGCGCCGCGGCCGTGTCCGGGCCGATGTCATACCACAACGCCGGATAGTTCGTCATCGGCGAGTAACCGTATTTCTTCTCGAATTCCCGGTTGAAGTTCGGCGTCCACAGCCGTCCGTCCACGTAACTCATGGCCGGCTCGTCATAGAAGGTCCGCTTGATCACCGTCCCGAAGAACTCCTTGAGGTGCGCATAGTACGGGTCGAAATTAATGGCGATGTACTTGGCCACCGCGTCGCGGTCGAGATAATCCACGCCCCCGCCTTTCACCGAGGCCGGGCGGAACGTGTCGTCGAGGTAGAACGCCATCACTTTCCAGTTCCCGGCCGGCACCTGGCACGCCAGCGTGTTTGGGTCCGTCTTGCGGTCGCTGACGTCAACGCGCTCGAAGGTGTCGCGGTTCATCATCACAGCGCCGAGGAACAGCGGCTTGGGAAAGGTGAGTTGCACGCCGGCCGGACCGACGACATTGGTTTCCCTGAATTCGATGCTCTTTCCCGCCAGCTCCGGATACTTGGAATAGAACAGCCCGCCCGCCAGGCCGGCGGGATAGCCCAGCTCGTCGTAGATCATGCTGTCCGGAAAGCCGATCCGCTGCCCCTCCTCGATCGCCACCCGGTAAAAATGGAAATACTCCTCGCTTAGGTAGGCCACTCCCTGGTCGCTCGCCCCGCGCCTGGATCCGCGCATATACGCCTCCGACAACCCCGTCGTGGCGCCGCCCATGCCGAGGCCAAGCTCAAACGATCCCCACGCCCCGTTTGTGGCCGCCGATTGGACA
>JBEKAN010000137.1:0-10606 GCA_050015895.1 Verrucomicrobiota bacterium | reverse complement strand
GCAGAAGGCCCGCCAGTCCCAAGTCAAGTTGGCCGCCTGATTATCCATCGGCGTCTGGCTAATCAGCCAGCTTATCAGGCTTCCCGGCCCGCAACAGGGGGTCTCTCCTTTACCGCTTACGACTGAAACCGGTTCCGGATCGGACCGCGAATTTCGCCAATTGACACGAATGGCTGTTTCGCGTTCCGCCCTCACGCGGAGATCTTCTGAATTCCCTCCGGCTGTGGCGCCTCAATTCCCCGAATCTCGCTCACCCTTCAAAACGCCGCCTCGCAAACTGTCATTTTTCTAGGACTGACCCTTTCGTGACCTTTCACTTTCACTGGCTTTCGGTCTCTTCTGGACACTTGCGGATCACGTGGATGTGCAATGAGTTACGCCTTAACTAACCGCCATTCAGGACTGACACCGGCTCGGCTCGCACTGCATTCGAGCCAGGCGCTGACAGGATCAGCCGAAACGCAACTATTCCTCGGCTTTCAACTTAATTTTATCGTTTTCGACGATTGGAGTGCTCAGCGTCTGCCCGAAACGTTCTCCTTTAATGAGAACGATAAACTCTGAGTCACGACATATTCGTCTTGCCACTCTTTTCGCATTCTCCAAGACGATTCTTGGCAACTCTCCGCGCTCGCTTTCAGCCATGGAAAATGCCTTTGCGGCGCACGTAACGCCGGTAGTGTGACAACCTCCAACCAAAATAATATTGGATTTCGGATTGTGAGGGTTGCGTATCCGCTCGAAATAACCGTAGTCTCTATCGTCACTCTGCTCACAGTATTCTTGTTTCGTAACTGTTTCAAAAATCACAATTTCCTCAGGACAAGATGACGACGCCTCATCCAGGAACGGGCTTCGGTACGAGATTTGCGTGATGTTTTTCTCTAAAATCCTTTGTGTGATCACATTGTAGTCGGGGCCGCCGATCAAGATCAAATGCCGACTCAAATCCATTCGCATATTCTCTGCTTCTCCGGAGGAGCAGATTTGCAGCTTTATCCTCGGAAACAATCGGAGCAAGGTTATAATTATTTCGAAAAAGGCGTCGACGTCTCCATATTTCAAACTATAAATGAATTCCCGCGGCTCCACGCGCTGCCGCTTTTCTGGTTTGTCCAGCTCTGAGCAAACGACGGCCACATAGTCACCATCCTTTATTCCCCATACTTTTCTCAAATTCCGAGTTCTCCACAAATCCTTCAGCTTGCGCGTAGAGAATACAACGCTAATCAATGATAAAGCAACCGCATACAGCCTTACAAACCATGAAACGCCGTCTAGACTCGGAATGGGGACTTGAGACAAATATTGCGATAGGTTTGTCATTTACCCTCTAAAAAGAATGGTGATTGACTAAGGGTACCGCGCCAGTTGGAATAGTGAACCATTCTATTCACACCTGAAACGATGTGAAAAGATGGAACGTCCTTCGTTACGATAGTGCCAGCCATTATGTAGGCCTTGTATCCAATATGTACGCCTCCTGCAACAACAGCTCCGAACCCTACGAACGACAAATCGTCAAATGTAGGTGCCTTTTCCTCTGAATGCTTACCGTCCCATTTTAAAAGAGGATTGTATTGAGCATGCGCAATTGTGCCGAAAATCCGACAATAGTTGCCGACAACCGTGTTTTCGCCGATGAAACCGCCAACTACGCAGTCATGGCCTACGAACGCTCCGTTGCAAACATGCGCCCGGTAGATCAAAAGCGTCCTTTTACCAATTTCCACCTCACATTCAACAATGCTGAAATCGTCGATTATCGCACCTTTGCCGACAACGCTTCCTGCACCAATCGTCGCATATTCGCCAACGTACACCCTCTCCTCGATGATAGCCTTTTGGGAAACCTTGTATGATGGTGATCCGGCCAGAGCTGGGCGGAATTGCTTTCCAATGACTGCACTTGCGCAAATCTTTGCCGAATGATGGATCTGTGCAGAATTGCGGGAGCGCTTCATACAAACTGGTCCTGAATAATTTTGTAAATCCGCAGCTTGTTCTCCAATGAACGCGCGTCCATTCCTTCTTCATCCTCTACATTCATGAAACCGTGTTCCATTTGAGCAAAGCGAATCAACTGTACTCTCAAATCGGCTTTTGCAGCGTCTTCCGAAACTTGAAAAGGAACCATCGAGTCGGCATCTCCGTGGATCAATACCATCTTTTTATTGAGATCATGCAATGCCTTTTCTGGCTTTATAATCTTCATCTCTTCAATCAGGCGACTACTGATAGCAAATGTAGGATTGATAAAAAGCTTGTTAGTTCGCTCTAAGCGCGACAAAGTTCTTTGATTGAAAAGCGATTTAGCCCATTCAGTTTCGGGTTGAAGAAAAGTTCGCTTGTATGAAAGGACTGGGGCGATCAGAACAACTCCATCCACGACATCGGGATTCTGTTCCGCCGCGAAGAGAGTCGGAGGCGCTCCAAAACTACAACCAACAATGACAAGCTTACGTCTCTCTTTGTAATGCCAGGAAAGATACTTGAAGGCGGCATCAACATCTAACATCTGTCCTGTTACACAGAAATCAAGCGACGATCCACTGCTATTTCCATGCCCTCGAAAATCTATTCGCAGCGAATCGACGCCGCCATCCGCTAAGAATTCCGCTCCGTCTTTAAAAAATCCTTTGTATTCATCCCTGTTAACAGTGATGCCATGCAGCCACAAAACCACGCCTTTGCCTTTGGAAATCGTGTGAGTGGCAGCGATTGTAAACCGATCAATTGTTTTGAATGTGCATTCCTTGTTCATTGGAATTCTCCAATATATTGTTTCCAAGATATCAAATCCTTTTCCCATGCCCGTATGAAGTCCAGGCAGTCTTCTGGAGTAATGCCACTGCTAACGTCCAGCATCGTTGATATGATTCTCTGGTACTTTGCTTGGGGCAACCGTCTAGATAAGGAACGTAAAAAGTTTCGCCGTTGCGCTAGAATACCCGCCCACAGTTCCTCGCTGTGCCTACGTTCGTAATGCTCGTCTGCCACCAAAGAGTACAACCCGTCTACGAGCACATCGCCGAATTCCTGAAAGATGGACCTGGTCGAACCACGAAAGGGATCAAATTTGAGCTGCCCAACCGATCCAAGCGAACATATGGTTCGATTCAAAACATGTAGAATCATGAAGAGCCAATCTTCGTTGTAGATGCATGGAAAGAACCCCCTAACGTCATGTGGTTTCAGAAAGAGAAAGCTCCCGCTCAAAAAAGGATACACAGGGTCGCCAGCGATTCGCTCCAGGTGTCCCATCACAGAGGTGTCGACGAAGCGGTCAACAAAGCACCCGGCCGCTGCGTACCTAGTCAAGGATTGCGTCCCGGCAGACAAACAACCGTTGCCGATTAATCGTATGTCGTCATCCACCAGCAAAATCCGATTGTGATTCCTCGTGAGCGCATGCTGGATGACGAAATTGCGCTTCATCGGCAGATCCCATGTCTCCCTGTGTTCGATCGCGTGCCGGTGATTTGAGGTGCGAAGGCCCCCATAAAACGTTTGAAGCGGCCGGTTTTCAGCATAAAGGATTTCAATATTTCGGCCTAAACCTTTGCGCAACGCGAGGAGATTGTTATCGGCCGATGGCAATAAGTAAATAGGGCCAGGGTAATGTTTCAGTTCGCGCAGCAGTCCCTTAACATTTGCAACTCTGTTCTTAAACGGCACATAAATAGCATCCGGAGCGGGTGAGTCCTGTGCGGATCTTGAATCATCGTTGACACAAAGCGGTACGAGTAGCTGTGGGTTGTCAACCATTGGCGGAATATGGATGCGGTTTACCATATCAGCTCGCTTTGAATCCTCTGGCGCGGCACGTTTTTGCGTATCGATATTCATTTTTAAACACATTGGTTACCAGCCGAGCACAAAGGCGAAAATTAGCGGAGCCACAATAGAAGCGTCGGATTCGATGATGAAGCTTGGGCTGTTGGCTGATAGCTTTCCCCAACTGATCTTTTCGTTCGGCACTGCCCCGGAATAAGAACCATAGCTGGTTGTGGAATCACTAATCTGGCAAAAATATGCCCACTTCGGAGTGTCTCGTTTCAAAAGATCCTGGTGGATCATGGGCACGACACAAATTGGAAAGTCTCCAGCGATTCCTCCAGCGATTTGGAAAAAGCCCACGGGGCTTTTTCGGCTTGCTTCCAAATACCATTTCGCGAGCTCCATCATGTACTCTGTTCCAGAGCGAACTAGGTTCGGATTCGTTATTTGGCCGCGAATACAAGCACCTGCGAACATGTTCCCGAGGGAAGAGTCTTCCCAGCCTGGCACAAAAAGCGGTAAGTTCCGTTCCATCGCTGCATAAATCCAACTGTCCTTTGGGTTGATTTGGTAGTGACCTTTGATCTCACCGTCCCGCAATATGGCATATAGAAATTCGTGAGGAAAGCGCCGTTCATTGTTCGCGTCGGCGGAACACCATCGCTTGAGGAACGGCTCTTCAAGTCTATTCCAGATTTCTGTATCGGGAATACACACATCGGTAATTCGGTTAAGATTGCTTTCGAACAACTGTTGTTCGTCCAGGACGGTTAAATGCCGGTAGTTCGGCACCTGTTTACATAAATCGTGGACCACCAAATTAAAAACATCTTCCTCCAAATTTGCGCCTGTGCATGAAATTGCATGCACTTTGTCTTGGCGGATCATTTCGGCGAGGGACAAGCCAATTTCACCGGTACTCATTGCGCCGCCAAGTGCCACCAGCATCTTGCCGCCTTCATTCAAATGATTTGCATAAGCGACTGCCGCTCTACGCAGCGCACCGGCGTTAAAATGGCGATAATATCGGTGGATGAAATTAGTGATATGCGATTCTCGTTTGTTCATATTTCAATCGATTCGCATGTACATTATTCGACTCCAAAACTCCTCGCGCGTGTTGCTTCCGATGAAATGGAATTTAAACAAGTAGTCACCTCTTGCTAAGACCAACGCTTTCCCTAAATGGCATTCATCCCCCGGCTCAATCCAGAAGCCTGGTGTTCCACCGGCCAATTCGCATTCCTCCAGCAGATCAACTTCTAATCCAACTCCCCCCGGGCATTGTAGCAGATTGGTAAAAGTAAAAGGGTCAGTCCTAGAAAAATGACACTTTGCCAACGGGGTCAACGAGGAAGAAAGGCAGCACCCACCGGCGCTTGCTCGTTCGCAGAAGCCTATCCGCGTCATTCTTGAATGGGTGCCAGGAAATTGATGTTCATTCATTTCGTTCTGCTCGCGGTGGTGCCCAAAGACGCCGGTTTCGACAGGGCTTGCTGATATTGGCGCAGGCGGGCGGGGCGCATGTTTGGAGGCCTTTGGCTGGCGTTGCGGGCGGGTTCTCTGCAACCAATTCATTCCGGCGACCAGGTTTGCTTCCGGGGTCTCGACCAGCAGGTGGTGGTGGTTTCTCATCCGCACCCAGGCGTGAATGGGCCAGCAGGTTTTGCCGCATGTCGGACCCAGCGTCTCCACCCCGCGCCGCCGGTCGCGGATGTCCGCGAAGAGGGGGCGGGCATGGTTGCCCCGGGCCGGGACATGATGCCTCGGCAGCTGAGGTTCGATGCGCAAAGGTCTGGCCATGACGGCCGACAGCATGGCACCCGCCAACATTTCCGTCAAGCGCAATACAGCAATTTCCCTGGGCCTTCCGCGCGGCTTCGGCTTGGTCCGCGAATTTCGCCAATTGACACGAATGGGTGTTTGGGGTTCCGCACTCACGCGGAGATCTTCTGAATTCCCTCTGGCTGTGGCATCTCAATTCGCCGAATCCCGCCCTCAATTCAAAATGGCTCCTCGCAAACTGTCATTTTTCTAGGACTGACCCTGCTCGGGGCCTGCTCTGACCCTGCTCGGGGCGGGCATGAGCAAGGCGCGGTGTGCGGGTCAGAAAGATGGGGTCAGAAAAATTAGGAGGAAATGGACTCGGGATGGGATGGATGGTTGGAAAGTAGAAATTGGGAGAGCAGAGGAGGGATGGGACTGATTTCGGAGCCGGGGCGACTTCCAGATTGGCGGAGACAAGCTAGGAACTACTTGGGCGGCGCGGGGGGCTGGAGATTGGGCATGTCCGGCGGCGGGGGCGCGACTGGCTGCGGGAGGGGCGGGACCGAGTTGGTGGAATTTGCGTCGGGCTTGTCCACTTTTTTCTCCACCATAAGCTCGGCGCGCTGGCGCATAAGCGGCTCCAATTGGCTGTTGTTCACCAGGTAAATCCACTTGTCCAAGGACTTTTCGGAGGCGAGCTTTTCCTGCAGGGTCTTGGTCTGGGTCTCGAAATCCTTGTCCAGCTTGGCTTTGTCCTCCGGCTTTTCGTCCTTGCCCGGGACGCGGTTGGTGGGGAACTCGGCGGAGACGGCAACGGTGAGGTAGTAATTGTCCTCGGGAGTTTTATTCCCGACTTTGATGGCGTATGCGAAATGGTCGAAGGTGCTGATGTTGACGCCGAAGGGTTTGTCCAAGCCGGTCTTGGCCGCGTCGGTGTTGGTGGCGACATCCACAAAACTGGCGTAGCTGAAGGCGCTGGAAAGGGAGACGACTTTGTTGGAGTCGAGAATCTCGCCGGCGTTGGTGTCGGCCAGCACCCAGGGAGCGGTTTCGCTTTCGCGGGTGAGCTTCCAGGAATTGGTGGCGTCGGCGGAGACGATGGCGATGGAGGCGGGCTTTTCAATTTTGAAGAAGTCGTGGTCCAGCCAGGAGACGGGATCGGCGGCCAGGTTGTCCAGGGGATCGGAGACGAGGAGAAGGGACGCGGGGTCGGCGGGGAGCATGACGTAGCGGCCGTTGGGGAATTCCGCGCCGGCAAATTGGGAGGAACCGCGGGCCTCCTCAAGATGCTTCTTGCCCAGGAGCAGGGATTGGATGGTTTTGCCCTTGTCATCGGCAAAGGTGACGAGGGTGCCGGAGCCCATGCCCTTGCCGGGCGGCAGGAGTTCCATGTGGGCGAGTTGGGAGGGGCCGATCGGCTCGGACTGGGAGATTTTCAGGGCGGCCAGTTTCTGGACCAGCTCGCTGATCTGGGAAAAATTGGCGGGGTAATCGCCGCGCTCGCGCACGCGCCAGATTCCGTCCTTGCGGGCCAGACGCAGGTCGGCGCCGGCCTGGATGTTCATGGCGGCGACGTCGTTGATGGGGAAGTTGGGGAAAAGTTTGCGGCCCATTTTGCCGGGCTGGGCGGACCAGGATTGGGTGTCGCGCCTGAGCAGAAGGAGGCTTGCGCCGCCGAGGACGGCGAGAGCGAGGAAGATGAGGATGAGTTGTTTGCGATTCATTTTGCCGCAGTGCGTTTGCGTTTGACAACAGCGAGGACAACGCCGGTGACGGCCACCAGGGCGGGCATGGCGGCGATGTTATAGACGCGAATCCTGGCCTTGAGGGAATCGGTGTCCTTGCGGAGGTTCTTCTCGACTTGGTGCAGTTGCTTGCCGATGTCGGCCTCCTTCGCCTGATAATTGGTCAGCACCGTTTGCTGCTCAGGGGAGAGAATGAACTGCTGCTGGGCGTTGCGCGGCTTGTTGGCCTGGAGGGCGTTGATTTGCTGCTGAGTCTCATCGCGCTCGCTTTGCAATTGCTTGAGTTTGTCCTGCCATTGGCGGCCGGCGTTTGCCTGCATTTCCTCCAAGCGGGTGAAGGGCCGGTTGAGGCTGCCGCGGCTGCGCAAGCTGATGAGATCGCTGTCGCCCGACATCTGCTCGACGCAGCTCTGCACGAAGTTCAGATTGCCGTTGATCGGCTGGGCGACCCGGTAGCCCAGGATGTCGCGCACCTGCACACAAACCTGGTCGGCCAGGCAGTCGGTGTCGGCGACCAGGATGACGGCGGAGTTGGCGGGGGATTCCTTGAGGGAGGATTCGGCGTTGGTGGAAGTGGTTGGGGCGTTGGTGGAAGCGGCTTCGTCCTTGGCGCCGGGTTCCTTGGGTTTGCCGTCGGGAAAGGCGGTTTTGAATTTGCCGGTCAGACGGACGGCCAGGGCGTAAGGGACGCCGGAGGCCTTGAAATCGCGTACGATCTGGTCGTTGCCCATGGTGGCGGTGATGCCTTCCACCAACTCGGACTGTTCGGAGGTATGGGCCAGGACGGTTTCGGTGAGGCCGTCGGCGGGTTTGCCGGTGAAGGCGCCTGCGAAGGCCAGTTCGAGGTTGTCGGTTTCGGCGGTGACGATGTCGCCGGTGTTGATCTGCTTTTGTGTCAACAGGAGAATTGTGGGGACGACCGCGCCGGATTGGGGGTTGCGCATGCAGCAGTCCAGGTCGGCGACCACCTTGTTCATGTCCATGTCCAGGCCCCAGGCGTGGAGGAGCTTGGGAAGGGAGGACTGGCCGGAGCTTTCGCCGAGCATTTGGGCCATCTGGTCGTGGCGCTGGTCGAAATAGGCGTGTGGGTCCAAGAAGGCGATGAGTTTGCCGCCGCGCATGAGGAACTGGTCAATGGCGTACTGGGTCGCGTCGGTGATGTCGCGGGGGTGAAAGACCAGGAGCACTTTGATGTCGGGGTCAATTTGGGTGGCGGACATGGGGACCTCGTTGATGGTGAAGTCCTTTTTGAGTTCGGAGAGGAAGACCCAGGGTTGGGAGGAGGGCTGGCCCATGCCCATCATGGGGTTAGGCTCCTCGCCAAAGATGGGGAGGGCGCTCATGACGCCGACGGTGGCGGGGGTGGGGTTGATGACGCGGCTGATGGCGCGGGAGACATCGTATTCCAGGAGGCGGTCGCGCGCCGGGTCCAGCCAGGGGATGGTCATCTTCTCGTCGGCCCGGCTGACGGCCAGGCCCAGGTAAATGCGGTCGCCGCCCATTTGGGTCATCTGCCCTTCGACGCCGTCCAGGCGGGCGGAATCCTCGGCGTCGGAATCGGGTTTGGGATCCTGCTTTTGGACGATGATATTGCCTTTGCCGGCCTGCTGGTATTCGTCGAGCAGGTCCTCGACCTGCTGGGCGAAAGGCTTCAACTCCGCGGGCATGTCCTCCTGGCTGCAATAGAAGCGGAGGGTGACCGGGGAATCCAGTTTGGCGAGGATGTGGCGCGTGCCGGGGGAGAGGGTGTAGGCCTTCTCCTGGGTGAAGTCGGCGCGGACCTTGAAGGCGCTGGTGACGACGTAGAAGGCGAGGAGCAGGACGAACATCGCCGCCACACCCACGCTGGAGTAGAAAAGTGCCGAAAAGTTTTTTTCCTTCATGGCTGGATATCAACCGGAGCGGTGACCGCGAAGAATCACGCCCGTGGTGAAAAGGGAGAACACAATGACGGAGACAAAAAAGATGACGTCGCGCGAGTCGAGGACGCCCTTGCTGAACGAGCCGAAATGGGTCATCACGCTGAAAGCAGCGACCAGGTTCACCAGCCACGGCTTGCCCCACTCGGCGAGCGTGTCGGTGACGGGGGGAAAGCCGCAGAGAACCAAGAGCAGGCAGATGACCACGGCGATGATGAAACTGACGACCTGGTTGCGGGTCATGGCGGAGGTCATGCTGCTGACGGCCAGATAGGCGCCGGCCATGAGAAAGCTGCCGACGTAGGCGGTGAAGATGACGCCGTTGTCGGGCGAGCCGAGATAGTTGACGGTGATGACGACCGGGAAAGTCAGGAAGAGGGCCAGGGCCAGGAAGAGCCAGGAGGCGAGGAACTTGCCGACGATGGCCTGCCAGGCGGTGACGGGCATGGTCAACAGTAATTCCAGGGTGCCAACCCGGCGCTCCTCGGCCCAAAGGCGCATCCCCACCGCAGGCACCAGGAACAGATAGATCCAAGGATGCCAGACGAAGAAGGAGGCGTCGAGGCTGGCCTGGCCGCGCTCGAAGAAGCCGCCCCTGGACATGAAGGTGAAGAAACCTGTCAACAAGAGGAAAATGACGATGAAGACGTAGGCGACCGGGGAGGAGAAATAGCCGCCCAGCTCGCGTTTGGCGATGGTCCAGATGTTGCGCAGACTGTTCATTTGGAGGCCTCCTTGGCGGTTTCGGGGAGCGTGATGCCGCGGAAGACCTCGTCCAGGCGGCCCTCGTCGGTGTGGACATCCTCGACCTGCCAGCCGGCGGAGGCGGCGAGGACCTGGCGGGCCAGTTCGCCGTTGGGGCTGGCGCCCCTGGGATAGACGCGGGCGACGACTTTGCCCTTTTCCTCTTTGACAATGGTGGCCTTGCGGGCGTTGGCGACGGCGGAGAGGCGCTGGACCACCACGACGCCTGCGACTCCGCGGGCGACCAGGAGGACGGTGCCGGCCATGTCGGATTTGGCCTTCAACTCCTGCGGGGTGCCGTTGGCGACGATCTGGCCGCGGTCAATGATGATGGCGCGGGAGCAGGCGGCCTCGACCTCCTCCAAGATGTGGGTGGAGAAAATGATGGCCTTGCGCTCGCCCATGTGGCGGATGAGGCCGCGGACCTCGTGTTTCTGGTTGGGGTCCAAGCCGTCGGTCGGCTCGTCCATGACGAGGATGTCGGGGTCGTGGATGATGGATTGGGCGAAGCAGGTGCGGTGGCGGTAGCCCTTGGAAAGGGTGTCCACGCTTTGGTAGCGGACGGATTCCAGAAAGCACATTTCGACGACGTTGTTGACGGCCTTTTTGATGGAGTCGCCGCGCAAGCCGCGCAGTTCGGCGGCAAAACGC
>JBEKAN010000136.1:0-10702 GCA_050015895.1 Verrucomicrobiota bacterium | reverse complement strand
CCTACGGAGGAGCGGCAAGCAACGAGACGCCAAGCACTTGCCGGGGCGGAGCGTTAGCGTGTTGGCATTCCTCCTTCGCCGGGCCTACGGAGGACAGGTCCTCCTTTGCCGGGCCTACGGCGGACAGGTTGGCTTGGCCTTCATGCCTTGAGGAAACCGGCTGATCCGCCTTCGCAAAGCCTCCAGCGCGACCGGCGCACGGGTCTGTTCGGGCGCATCTGCCACTACCACCATTGGAGGGACGAACCCCTCACCCTTCCCCTCTCCCTGAGGGAGAGGGAATGGCTCCGTGGAGCGTGACGCCTTTGGGGGTCCTTGGCCCTGTCCACCGCACGGGGCGTCAGACTGCCATTGCAACGACGCCCGCGTGAGGGTTTGGCCGGCAAACACGTCCACCACAGAGCGGATGGCGTCCAACTGGATTTCGCGGTCGCTCAAGCGCAGAAACTCATCCAGCTTGGCAATCCAATCGCGCATATACATGGGCTTGCGGCCCCGGGCTTGCAGCTCGCCAAAATCGAGATACAGCGAGACGATGAGGTTCAGATTTTGAATTTCATCAAGGTCGAGATAGTTCTTGGCCACCATCGCGTCGGCCTTGCGGGGACGGCTGCCGAGCCAGGCGGTCAGCCCCATGTGAGGCTTGGCGGCAGTTTGTGCAAAATTTGCACAGACTGCCGGCTCCGCCAGTTCCCCCTCCTCGAATATGTTGCGGATGTGCTTGGTGATGACCGAGCGTTCCCGCTGGAACAGTTCCGCCATCTGCGCCTGTGTCAGCCACACCGTCTCCCCCTCCAGCCGCACCTGCACACGCGTCTGGTTGTCTTCCGTCTGGTAAAGAATGATTTCTGATTTTGGCGCGTCCATAATTTCACATTCCGCCGCAGGCGATGTGAGGAGGCTCGAAATTTTTCAGCCCGATTATTGAAAAGAGCCTCGTCACCCAGCCTGCCGCGAATTCTCTCATGCGGTGTGAAATTCAATGCCGTGCGATTTCATCTCCAGCACAATGTTCGTTTTAAGCTCATCGTTGCGTGCAAACGCCTGTTTTCGGGCCTTGGCGGAACTGGCTTCTATTTGACAGAAAGCAACACGCAGCCGTGCGCGGGAATTTCCTCGACGCAGCGCTCCTGCCGTCCCAAATCGCGCCGCAACCACACGTCGCGCGCTTGCGGCGGGGCCTGGAAGCCCAGGTTCTTCCAAAGCACCTCAATCTTCACCGCTTTGTCGCTCCGATTGAAGAACCCCACCGCCATGGAGCCATCCGCCAGGGTCTTCATCCATGTTTCCGCGGGCGCGCGCGGCCCGTACAGGCGCCGCCCGGCCAATCCCAACGGGTCCTGGTTGATGGCCAGGACCTCCGGGTTGGTGAGAATGGCCGTTGTCCAGGCGTCGTTGTCCGGCAGGTTCATGCCGAGCATGAGGGGCGAGGGGGCCAGGGACCAGAGGGACATGAGGGTGAGTTGCTCGTCGCGGGTGAAGCGGGTCCAGCGCTCGGGTTTCACGTCACAATTGCGCAGGGCCAGGTGGCCGAAGGGGATCATGTCGCCATCGGCCCAATGGCCCGGCCCCGTGTCCGCCAGCCAGTCGGCCAGCAGGGTGAAGTTGGCGTTGAGGGCCTTCCAATTGTCCCAAAAATCGCCCGAAATCCGCCACAGGTTGGCAAACTCTTTCAGGTGCGGCGCGCAATCCACCGGCGCGGGGCCGGGCGAGAGGCTGAGCACAATCGAGCGCCCGCTGGCGCGCAACCCTCTGGACAGCGCCTCGATCTCGTCCGCGGCGTAATACCGTCCGCGCCCCAGATAGCTGATGTCGTCGCACTTCACGTAGTCCACGCCCCAGGCGGCGTATTGGCGGGCGATGCCGGCGTACCAGGCCTTGCCCGCGTCGGCGCCCGCGTCCACGCCGAACATGTCGCTGTTCCACGGGCAGGCGCGGTTGGTGTCGTCCGGCGGCAAAACCGCCTGGGAGGCGCGAAAAGGCGAATCGGCGATCGGGGTGTCCGCCTCCACGGCCTTGCGCGGGATGCCGCGCATGATGTGGATGCCGAATTTCAGGCCCATCGCGTGGATTTTGTCCGCCAGCGGCTTGAAACCCAGGCCGCCCGCCGCGGAGGGGAAGCGGTTGGTCGGCGGAACGCACCGCCCATTGCTGTCAATCAAAACTCCCTCGGGGTCCTGCTTTCGGATGCCGTCGGCCAGGCTGTCGTACCAGCGGAAATCCACCACCACCATGTCCCACCCGGCGGGCTGGAGATTGGCCTTGAGCCAGGCCGCGTTGGTGAGGACTTCCGACTCATAGACCGAATCGCCGTAGGCGTCGTAGCTGTTCCAGCCCATCGGCGGTGTCAGGGCCAGCGCGTCGCCGGCGACAATCCGGATTTGCGCCTCCGCCTTGCCGGCGGGGTTGCTGGCGCGCACGGTGAAATCATGCGGTCCCTTGGAGGAGACCGCGCCGGTGATGATCCCCGTCGCCCTGTCAAACTTCAGTCCCGACGGCAGTCCCCTGACGGTCAGGGTCATCGGCGCGGCGCCGGTGACGGCGATGTCGTACAAAAACGGCGCGCGCGGCTGTATGCCAATGATCCGCGCGCCGTTGATGCGGGGTTCGGGGCCGGGTTTGGCGGCGGCGATGATCATCTCATCCCGCGCCGAGAGCGGAGGCCCCTCGTCCGTGGATTGCGCGGGAAGATTGCCGGCGGCGCAGGCGACCACAAGGGGCAAAGCCCACCGGGCGGAAATGAACTGAGTTGCCCGGGGCATGGCGCGTCACACTCCAAACCCGCGGTTCATCGAGTAATAGACCTCGTTGTGGCGCAGTTCCCCGCGGAATTCGCGCAAGGTCGTCTTGCTGTCAATCATTACGATTTCCACGCCGGCCATTCCGGCCAAATCCTCCAGCATCTCGCCGGTCAGCGCCTGGCTGAACCCGGTGTGGTGCGCCCCCCCGGCGTAAATCCACGCGGCGGCGGCGGTCGGAAGGTCCGGTTTGCAAAGCCAGACCGCCCGCGCCACCGGCAGTTTGGGCAGCGGATGATCGGGGGCCGTGACTTCCACCTCGTTGACCAGCAGACGAAAACGGTGGCCCAAATCAATGAGCGAGGCGTTGAGGCCGGGGCCGGGCGGCGTGTCAAAAACAAGGCGCACCGGATCGGCCTTGCCGCCGATGCCCAAAGGATGGACTTCCAGGGCCGGTTTGCTCTTGGCGATGCTGGGGCAGATTTCCAGCATGTGCGCCCCGAGCACTTTCATGTTGTTGGGCTGGAGGTGATAGGTGTAGTCCTCCATGAAGGAGGTCCCGCCGCGCAGTCCGGCCCCCATGACTTTCATCGCCCGCACCAGCGCGGCGGTTTTCCAATCCCCCTCCGCGCCGAAGCCGTAGCCCTCCGCCATGAGCCGCTGCACGGCGACCCCCGGCAATTGGGCCAGGCCGTGCAAGTCCTCGAAGGTGTCGGTGAACCCCTTGAAATCCCCCGCCTGCAGGAAGGCGCGCAGCCCCACTTCAATTCGCGCGGCCTCGCGCAACGAGCCGCGCATCGCTCCGCCTTTGCGCAGCGCCGGCGCCAGCGTGTAGCGGGCTTCGTAATCTCGGGTCACTTGATCCATTTCCGACTCGCTCGCGGCGTGGACGCATTTGACCAAGTCCCCCACTCCGTAGCCGTTGACCGAAAAGCCGAACTGAATTTGCGCCGCCACTTTGTCGCCCTCCGTCACCGCCACTTCCCGCATATTGTCGCCGAAGCGGCAGAATTTGGCCCCCTGCCAGTCCTGCCAGGCGGCGGCGACGCGGCTCCAGGCGCCGATCTGTCCCTGCACTTTGGGGTCCTGCCAAAAACCCACAACCACTTTCCGGTTCATTCGCAGGCGGCTGCAGATGAAGCCGTGTTCCCGGTCCCCATGCGCCGCCTGGTTCAAATTCATGAATTCCATGTCAATGGAGGACCACGGAATGTCCCGGTTGTGCTGCGTGTGGAGATGCAGCAGCGGCCTGCGCAGGAATTTCAGCCCGTGGATCCACATCTTGGAGGGGGAAAAGGTGTGGCACCAAGTGATGACGCCGATGCAATTGGCGTTGCTCCCGGCCTCCTGGCAGAGGGCCGTCGCCTCCGCCGCGCTTTTGACCACCGGACGGAAGAGCACCCGCGCGGGGATGGCCGGCGAGCCGTCCAGCGCCGCCGCGACTTCCTGGGCGTTGGCGGCGACCTTTTTGAGGGCGGCCGGCCCATAGAGTTGCTGGCTGCCGGTCAAGAACCAGATTTCAAGCTTTTTCAGGTCGGTCTTGATATCCGTGGCCATGGAGGGACTCTATCCCCCCGGCGGGCTGGAAGGCAAGCCGGAAGCGCCCCCCAACAACTCTTTTTGCCAGGCCATCAGCTCGCCGCCGGCGCGCTCCCAATCGTGCGCCAGCGCCAGCAGCGTGGCCCGGCTGGCGATCAGGGTAGGGTCAATTCCCAGCGCCGCCGCCCTCCGGTCGCGGTGCTGTTCCAACGCGCAAAACCGCCGCCGTTCGGCCTCCGTTTGACGCCGGGATCTGACCTGCAAATGCCCCGGTTGCTCCAGCGGCGAAAGCGCCAGCCCGGCCCGAATCGCCATTTGCAGGCCCTCCTGGCGGCGCGTCGAAAAGTGGCGCGGCAGCCATTGCTCAAAAGGGCGCCGCTCGACCGCCGCGGCGGAGATTTCCACCATCGCGTCGTGGCTGAGCACAAAGAAAGGGGGCTTGTTCGCCGCGAGCGCCTCCCGCTCCCGCCAATGCCACACCTGGCGCAGCACCGCCAGGCTGGCGCGCGACAATTTGTGGCTTCCCTTCACCCGCCACACCTGGTCCGGCTGCGGCGCGCTGGGGATGGCGCATTCGGCGATCAGCCGGTCGCAGCACTGCTCCGCCCAGGCCAGCCGGCCTTTCTGGCGCAAGTGATCCTTCAGAATTCCGGCCAGCCGCGCCAGATGATGCGTGTCATTGCGGGCGTACGCCTCCATCCGCGGCGTCAGCGGACGTTTGGCCCAGTCGGCCTTCTGCGACCCCTTTTCCAAAACCACATCCAGATACTTCTTGAGCAGATTCACCAGCCCAAACTCCCGGTCGCCGAGCAGGCGGCTGGCCAGCATCGTGTCAAAAATCCGATCCGGGACGAAGCCGTGGATCTTGCGCAGCAGCCGCAAATCATAATCCGCCCCGTGCAAAATCAGCGGATGCCTTTTCAATTCCGCCCAGAGCGGCGCCAGTTCCAGCCGCGCCAGAGGATCAATCAAGAAGTCTGCTTCGCCCAGGGTGATTTGGATCAGGCAGAGCTTTTCCGGGTAGGCATGAAGGCTGTCCGCCTCCGTGTCCAGGGCGATCCAGTCCGCCGCGCGCAATTTGGGCAGGAAGCCGTCCAGAGCCAGGTCAGAATCAATCACTCGTTATTATTACGCCAAATCCGCCCCGAAAAAAATACATTTCTGAGCTTCCAACGGACTCGGCAATTTAAGACAAACAAATGCCAATAATGGGAGAGCGCGCTTTCCGACAAGGGATGTTCCCTAGCACGTCAATAGAATTTCCAAGCTGGAATGCTGGAGGCTGGGTTTGTCAATTACAAGCCGACAACAGACTACCGGGAGGACCGGGGAGCCTGCGGGCAATGCGAACCCGAAATGCACGATGAAAATAAATCCGTTGATCAAAATGAATCCACACACTGAATCCCAAATCCCGCGCGCGTCCGCCCTGTTCCTGGCGGCGGCCCTGGTCGCCGCGACCGCTCCCGCTCTGAGGGCCGCCGACGGCGCCCCACCCCCCTCCCAGACCAATGCGGACCTGTCCCAGGCAACGGCGGAAAAACCGGCCCCGCTTCCGTTGCATCAGATCGAAGGCAGCGGCGGCCTCTTCTCCACCCTGTCGGCTTACATTGTCAATCCGCCGCGAAACGGCCAGGTGGTGGGCCTTCCCAGCGTCGGGTTTGCCTACGTCAACCTCGGCGGCGACAAGAACCTCGAAGCGTTGACCATCACCGAATCGCCCATCAAACGGCTGGAACTGGGCTACGGCTGGGACTACCTGGGTCTGGGCGACGAGCCGTTGGCGTTGAGAAACTTTGGCCTGGTAAATTATCATCAGGACGAGGTCCAACTGCACAACTTCAACGCCCGTCTGCAACTGTTGAGCGAAGGCGAGTTTGACCAAAAATGGCTTCCTGCGGTGACATTCGGCGTTCATTACAAATACAACGACGGCATCAGCGAGGTGAACACAGAGACCGGAGGCGCGCTGGCCTCTGTGGCCCATATTCCCCATGACGATGGCGTGGACTTCACTCTCTACGCCGCCAAGTTGGTCACGCAACTGCCCAGGCCGGTTCTCTTCGAGGCGGGCGGACGCGCCACCGAAGCGGTGTGGGACGGTCTGGGCGGATTCACCAGCCACTACAACTTTGTCTTTGAGGGCAACGTGGCGGTGTTCGTCACCAGCAAATTCCTTCTCGCGGCCGAATACAAGGAGCAGCCGCGCG
Organism: Verrucomicrobiota bacterium; assembly: GCA_050015895.1. Taxonomy (GTDB): domain Bacteria; phylum Verrucomicrobiota; class Verrucomicrobiia; order Limisphaerales; family Palsa-1400; genus JBEKOF01. Next base: position 4,215 of record JBEKAN010000136.1, on the reverse strand, counting down.
ATTACCAGGCCATCGGCAATCTGGTCAAACTGGAGAGCGACTGGGTGACTGTGGACGCGGCTTACGTGGTCAACAATCACCTGACGCTGGCCGTGGGCTATGGGGATTTTGGCAACGTGATGAATCACCGGGCCACGGGGGTTTGGGGATTCACGACCAAATGGGAGTTCTGATCCCGGTCCGGCTCGTGCCGGGGGTTTAATGACAATGAAGGCGTTCAGAAAATCGAAACACTCGCAATATATATGAAATCATCACCACAAATTCATCTCGCGGATGTCCAGGCGGTTTATTCCGGGCCGGAGGGCCGGCTCTGGGAACTGCTCATGGGCGAACAAATTCACATCGGCGGGTTCCAATCCTCCATGGACCTGGCCCAGCGCGCGGGCGTCGCCGCCGGCTGGCAGGGCGTTGACCTCTGCTGCTGCACCGGCGCGGGGATGCGGTTTTTGGTCCGCTTTCTCAAGGTCGGGCGCATGACCGGCGTGGACGCCACGCCCGCTGTGCTCGAACTGGGCCGCCGCCGCTGTGCCGACGAGGGCCTGGCGCAAAGCATCTCCTTCGTCCAGGGCGACGCCTGCGCCACCGGCCTGCTTTCCGCGCAGTTTGATTTCGTGTGGGGCGAGGACGCCTGGTGCTACGTCGAGGACAAGGCCAAGCTGATCGCCGAGGCGGCCCGGCTGCTCAAGCCGGGTGGCAAAATTGTCTTCACCGACTGGATGGAAGGCTCGGCCGGATTGACCGGCCCCGACGCCGGCCGCTATCTCGGTTTCATGAAATTTCCCAATGTGCTCACCCTGGGCGAATACAAGTCGCTGCTCCAGGCCAGCGGGTGCTCCGCGCGGGTCGCCCAGGACACCGGGCGCTTTGCCCCCAGCGTCGCGCTTTACCTCGACATGATCGAAAAACAACTGACCTTCGACGCGCTGAAAATCATCGGCTTCGACGCCGCCCTCGCGCAAAGTCTGGTCGGGGAGATGCGTTTCATCCAATCCCTCGCCCAAGCCGGGAGAATCATCCAGGGCCTCATCGTCGCCGAAAAGAACCCGTAGCGTTTTCTATTTCGCCTTCGCCGCCACCCGCAGGCGGAAGCCGCCGGTCAGGGGAGTTGCTTGCGTCAGGCGGATGCCGTTGCCAGGAGCGTCGGCGGAGACGGTGGCGCTGCTGAGATACAGCGTGACGCCGTTGTTCTGGACGCGGCCATGGGTGTGCAGGGGTTGGCCGGTGGCCAGCGCGACCAGACTGTCGTCGCCGGAGCCGGAGACGGTCAGCCAGTGAACATCGCGCCTGACGGAACTGAAGGTGGGTTCCCTGCTGGTGGCCGAGCCTTGAGGGCCGTCAGCGTGGCCGGGCGGATATTCGGTCCAAACGCTCTCGTTGTACCAGGACATGTGATCGGCAGTGGCCGGGAGCAGGAACTTGAGGCCGGCTTCGCGGGCGGATACGTCGGCGGCCTTCCAGGCGAGATTCCAAGTCAGGCTGGCCTGGGCGTCGGGTCCGATGTCCAAGGTGTAGCTCAGTTGACCTTTCAGTTCGTTGGTGTCAGGCAGATACACGTCAGCCGCCACCGCGATCTTGGCGTCGGGGCCGTCCATTTTGGCGGTCACGACCGCATTGCGGAGTTGCGGCGCCTGGGTGGTGTTGACGAAAATCGGGCCACCCCGGCCTCGACCTCCACCGCCACCGCCACCGCCGCCGCCGCGGCGACCGCCTCCGGCTGGGTCACCGAGGTTGAGGATCGGCCCGCCGAGAACGATGTCCTGGCCGCCAGCGCGCCAGGAGGTGATCTGGCCGGTGCTTTTGTCGAGGACCAATTCAGTTCCGGCGGTCTGCACGGTGACGTTCTGGTCAGTTTCGGAAAGGCGGACCGGTCCGGCGGCCGCCAAAGCGGCGGGAGCGGCGGGGCCTTGGTAGTCTTTAGTGTGCAGGCGCGTGACGTAAACACTTCGATTATAGGGATCGAAGAATTCCAGACGCAAGGTGTCCATGCCGGGAGTGGCGGGGAAGGACGCGTCCACGGAGGAGCGGGGTTTGGCGGCAATGTGGCTTTCGCCGGTGGAGAGCAGCTTCTCGCCGGCCAATGTCTGCCAGTTGCAAGTCAGTTCAGAGAGGTCGGTGAAGGAGTAGCGGTTCTGGAGGGGGACGACGCACTTGCCGGACGCGAGCGCAATCTCGCGGTTGGTGGTGCTGACGGGGCTATGGGCCATCTTCATGTTCCAGTACAAGGGTGTGATCTGGCGGTCGGCGGTGGTGGGGCCCTGGCCACCCGAGGTGCGGTAGCCGGTGGTGGTGTCGGTCCGGGCGCCGGGGGCGGGGATTGACCAGCGTTCGGGGAACTTGTCGTACATGCCTTGGGCCTGCCATTCCCAGATCGTGGCGCCGACAATGGCGTCGGTGGACCAGATGATATTCCAAGTGTTTGCCAGTTCCGCGGGAGTGCCCGAACCATACTCGGTGAGGATGATGGGGACTTTGGCGCGGTTGGGGCTGGCGATGTATCTGCCAAGCTCTTGCGGGGAGGGGAAGGGATACAGATGGTAATCCTCAAAGTCCACCCTCGGACTCTGGCCCAGGTTCACCTGTGAGATCAAGGCCAGGCGTGTCGGATCGTTGGCCTTCATGTAGTCGAACTCGGCCTGGTTGTTGATGCCGTAGCTGCTTTCGTTGCCGCAACTCCAGATGACCACGCAGGCGCGGTTCTTGTCACGGGCGAAGGTTTCCTTGGAGCGGAAAACGTAGGCCCAGGTGCGAGTGGCGTTGTGAATCTCGGACGCCACCCAGCAGGAGGGCACCTCGTCCAGAACGTAGAAGCCCGCCTCGTCGCACATCTCCAAGAACCGCTCCGCGTGGTTGTAATGGCTGGTGCGGATGGCGTTGATGTTGCAGGCCTTCATCAGGTTGGTGTCTGTCTCCCAGCACTGTTCGGTCAGCGCATGGCCGTATGGTGAGTATTCCTCGTGGCGGCAGGTGCCGGTGAATTTGACGGGCACACCGTTGACCTCAAACACGCCGTTCTTAAGTTCGACCTTGCGGAAACCGATTCGGTCTTGGACGCGCTCGACAGTCTGATTGCCGTCCGAGAGGCGGTAGAACACATAGTAGAGGTTGGGCTTCTCGGCCGACCAGAGCTTGGGGGCGGTCACGGGCGCCGTCAGGGCGACGGTGGCGGCGCCGTCGGCGCCGATGTCGCCAGCCTGGCTCATGGCGGGGACGGCGATCTTGCTGCCGTCCAGGGAATAGAGTTCGCCGGTCAGAACGAAATGAATCCCGGCTGGGCCGGCCACGCGGACGGTGGACTTGAGGGTGGCGTCCTTGTATTGGGCGTCGAGGTCGGTGACGACGGTCACATCTTCCACATGCAGCGGCGGAAGGGCCACGAGATAGGTCTCGCGGTAGATGCCCCCGAGGCACCAGAAGTCGCCGTGGTCCAAGGCGGCGGAGGAGGTGTCCTTGTAGAGGCGGACAGCCATGAGATTGCTCTGGCCGGGCTTCAGGGCGCTGGTGACGTCTATATTAAAGGCGGTGAAGCCGCTCTCGTGGTAGCCGCAACGCTGGCCGTTGACGAAAACTTCCGCGCCGTCGTAGGCGCCGTCGAAATGCCAGAGGACACGCTGGCCGGCGAAGGAGGCCGGGACATCCACCCAGCGGCGGTAGAGGCCGATGTCATGCGAAGTCACGGGGCGCTCCTGGTAAGTGAGCATCGAGAAGCCTTCGATTTCCCAGTTGGCCGGGACCGGGATGTTCGACCAGCCGGCGTCGGAGGCGCTGGGCGAGGCGAAGGCGGGTACGGGGGTGTCGGCGGGGAGCACCCCCTCAACGGCGGGGCTGTCGCCGCGTTCGAGATTGAAGCGCCAGGTGCCGGTCATGGGGAGGACGGCGGGGTTGCCGGGGCGGAGGCGTTCCACCGGAACGGGCGCCTGGCCGGGGACGGGGACCGGAACGGCAAGGACGGAGACTGAGACGGACAAGGCGGCGATGAGGGGGACCAGGAGATGATTGGGATTCGCCGCCAACGCGCCGAACCGCAGATTGCGCGGGCCTGCCACACGCTGCTTCCTGAATTCAAGGGGCATAAATTTCCTTTCTGTGATCTGGTTTTGGAATCCGAAAACCGCACTCATTTGTTGGAACGCCGGGAACGATACAGAAGGAGGGGGGACCGGCGCAAGCAATTATCCTCTTCCATTATATCAGCGACTTTCAGGAGCGCGCGCG
>JBEKAN010000135.1:0-10757 GCA_050015895.1 Verrucomicrobiota bacterium | reverse complement strand
TTCGGCCCGGCTGATCCGGGGAAAGTCAGACCGGCAGCCCGGCCTCCGCCAGCGCCCGCCGGGATTTCTCCGGCGATTCATGGAGCACGGCGCGCCAGCCCCGGGCCAGCCCGGCGGCCACGTTCTCGGCCCGATCATCCAGGTAAAATATCCCCGCCCCCTTCCGTCCGGTTTGCCGCTCGACGACCTCGTAAATTCTCCCGTCCGGCTTCATGGCGCCCTGCTCGTAGGAAAGAACGTAGCCGTCGAAGCGGGAATAAAAGGGGAAGCGGCGCCGGATGTGGAGCGCGGCGATCTCGTTCGTGTTGGAAAACACCCAGGTCGGGACGCCGCGCGCGCGCAGGGCGGCGTGCGTGTCAATCATCGGCTGGATCTCCGAAAAAATGTCGGCGAAACAGGCGGCGAACTCCTCCAGTCCCATCCCAAGCCCGGCGGCGTCGCGGACAGCGCGGTGGAACTGCGCGGTGGTGACCGCGCCGGTTTCATATTGACAAAGGAGCGGGGACTGGCAGAGCAGGTGCTGCAGTTCCGGTGCGGGCAGCCGGGCGCGCGGCCCCAGCCTCCGCGCCGCGATGCTGTAGTCGAAATCCACCAGGACTTTTCCCAGATCAAACACCACCACCGCGGGCGCGCCCGGGTTCTGCGGGGACGCGCTCACGCCAGGTCGCGTCTGCCTTCCAGCGCGCGGGTGAGGGTGATTTCGTCGGCGAATTCCAGGCCGCTGCCGGCGGGCAGGCCGTAGGCCAGGCGCGAGATTTTGGCCCCCTTTCCAGCCAGCCGTTTGCCCAGATAGAATGTCGTGGCGTCGCCCTCCACGTCGGTGCTCAGGGCGAGGATGATTTCCCTGACGCCGGGTCCCATGCGCGATTCCAGGGCGGCGATGCGCAGATCCTCCGGCTCGACCCCGTTGAGCGGCGAAATTTTTCCACCCAGAACATGGTATTTCCCATGAAACACGGCCGCTTTTTCCAGCGTGAAGATGTCCACCGGCCGCTCCACCACGCAAATCGAGGAATCCTCGCGCCGGGGATCGGAGCAGATGGCGCAAGGATCGCGCTCGGTCAGCGCGCCGCATAGGGAACAGGCGCGGGTTTCCGCGCGGGCGCGCAGGAGGGCGTCGGCCAGTTGGCGGACGGCCTGGGAATCGGCCTGGGCGAGGTGCAGCGCCAGGCGCTCGGCGGTGCGGGGGCCGATTCCGGGCAGGCGGCCCAAGGCGGCGGCCAGGGCGGTGATGGGTTCGGGGAGGGGCAAGGTGACGGGGACAGGATGAATTTGCGGCCGGGCCGCCGGTTCACATGCCGGGCAGATTGAAGCCCTGGGTGGCTTTGCCCATTTCCTCGCTGGAGATTCTTTTGGCTTCCGCGAGCGCCTGGTTGACGCCCGTCAGAACCATGTCCTCCAGCAATTGCGCGTCGGCGGGATTGACGGCCTGCGGGTCAATTTTGATGGAGGCCAGGGAGCCGTCGCATTTGGCCACCACTTTGACGGCGCCGCCGCCGCTGCTGGCCTCGACCGTGCGGGAGGCCAGGCCGGCCTGGGTCTGTTCGATCTGCTGCTGCATGCGGGCAGCCTGCTTCATGAGTTTTCCAATGCTTGACATATTTTTGAATGGCGGATGTTAGGAACGGGGTTCGACGATTTGTCCTTTGAAAATCTCCAACGCCTTCTGAATCAACGGATCGCTTTTGAAGTCATCCTTGCCGGGGGCCGCCGGCTCCGGGTTTGGCCTTTGGGGGGCGGCCACCAGGGCTGGTTTTGGGGCTGGCGTGGATGGGGCGGCCGGGTCATCCGCCCTTCCGCCGGGCCGCGCCGCGGAAGGCGCCGCAGGGACCATCGGGGCCGTGTCCGCGGCTTCAATGAATCTGACCTTGGTGTTGGGATGGCCCAGTTCGGCCAGTTTGGTCTGGAGAAGGTTTTGGTTCTTGGGGTTGTCCACCAAGCTTCTTTGGTCGGCAAACTCGGGATCAAATCCTATGGTCAACAAGTTGTTGGTGAGGGATATGGGGCGGGCGGTGACGAGTGAGGAGTGGAGCATCGGGTTGGCCCGGTTGACGGCCTCGCTCAACTGTGCCCAGAGCTGGCCGAGGTCGTTGGTGGGAGCCGGAGCGGGGATCGGCTGCGCGGCGGACGCGACAGAGGGGACGGAAGGGACGGAAGCGGTCGCGGTCGCCGTCGCGGGCGATCTCGAAGCGGCGGTCGCTGCGGCGGCGGCGGTGGGACGCGGCAAAGCGCCGCCGGACTCGGCGCGCAGTTGCTGCAACTGCCGCAAAACGGTGTCAATGCTCACGGCGTGGCGGGCTTCGATCATTTTCAGAAGGGTCACTTCGAGCAGGATTTTTCTGGAGCCGGTGTCGCGCAGCCGGCTTTCGCAATCGGTCAACACATCCATCATCCGCGTCAGGGCGTCGGCGGTGACTGTGGGGGATTGCCTGGCCAGGGCGGCGGCTTCGGCTTCGGAGGCCTCCACCAGGCCCAGATCGCCGGAGGAAACCTGAAAGAGGAGCAGGTTGCGAAAATGGCGGAGCAGTTCGGAGACCAGCCGGGCAAGGTCCTTGCCTTGTTGGGCGAGGTCGTTGAGCTGGCGCAGCGCGTTGGTGGTTTCCCCGGCCAGCACGGCCTGGCTCAACGCAAGAATCTGCCCCTGCGCGGCCAGGCCGAACATGGAGAGCACATCCGCCTCGGCGATGTCGCCGCCGCAAAAGCTGATGAGCTGGTCCAGGGCCGACTGGGCGTCGCGCATGCCCCCGTCGGCCCCGCGCGCGATGGCGTCCAGGGCGGGATCGTCAATCTTCACCGATTCCTGTTTGGCGATCTGCCGCAGATGTTTGACGATCAGCCCGGCGGGGATGCGGCGCAGGTCAAAGCGCTGGCAGCGGGAAAGAATGGTCAGGGGCAGCTTTTCCGGCTCGGTGGTGGCGAACATGAATTTGACGTGGGCCGGCGGCTCCTCCAGCGTCTTCAACAGGGCGTTGAAGGCCTCTTTGGTGAGCATGTGGACTTCGTCAATGATGTAAATCTTGAAGCGCGCGGCGGCGGGGGCGTATTTCACCTTCTCGCGCAAATCGCGCACTTCGTCAATGCCGCGATTGCTGGCGCCGTCAATTTCCAACACATCCAGGGCGCGGCCCTCGGTGATTTCCTGCACGCGAAGGTCGTCGTCGGAAAAATCCACCCTGGGGCCCTCGGCGCAGTTGAGGCATTTGGCGAAGATGCGGGCGATGGTGGTCTTGCCGGTGCCGCGCGGCCCGACGAAGAGGCAGGCGTGGGCGATGCGCTTCTGGGCGATGGCGTTGGTCAGGGTCTGGGTGACATGCTCCTGGCCCACCACATCCTCGAAGCGCTGCGGCCGATATTTTCGGGCTATGACTTGATATGACATTGGATCGCGGACTGCGGACTGCGATTCAGTTAAGAAAATGCCAGGGTGACCACGGCGGATGCGGAGCAGACTGCCGTTGCTGCATTCCTGCCCTGGCGGGGTTCGTGAGTCCACATTCCATGGGCCCTGGCAAATTCGCCTTGAAGATAAGACCCGCATCCCGCCCCGGCAAGATTTGTTTTGCGGAACAGCGCAGACGCGGAGACGTGGAGACGCCAAAAGCCGTAAAACGCGCAAAACCTCCTCCTGAATCTGGAACCCACTTAACATGTTGAGCAACCTCTATGGCAGGGTCAGGAGGGATGGGCCGGTCATGTTGGTGCCTGGCAGGGTAAGGAGGAAGGAGCCGGTCATGTTGGTGCCGAGGAAGAAGCCGGCGGCGTTGGTCTGCTGCTGAAATACAACGCCTTTGACCGCCGAGGACAAATGAGTCGCCGGGTTGGAAAAGCTGCCGCTGATCAGGCCGGTGCCGGGAACCACGGACAAGGTCAGCTTTGAAATGTCCGGGTTGTTGGTCAGGACGGTCAGGAATTTGCCATTGGGCGAAAGGGTCACGTTGTTGGTCAGCGGCAAGGAGAGGCCGGCCCCGTCCAGGGTGACCACCAGGTTGGTGAGGGCCAGCGCGGGTTCATGCGCGGCGGCGGGGGCGAAGGTTGAACCTATAATTGACAGATAGTTGGTGAAGCCGCGCGGATAGAATTTGCCGGAGGAATTGGTGCGGAACCAGCCGGCCCCGTTTCCCTGGAAGCTCAGGCCGGGGGCGTTGGTGAAGTCCACCCAGCCGGAGAGCGATCCTTCCTTGCCGTAAAGCGGGATGTAAAGCGGCCACTGCCCGTACTTGGAAACGCTCACGGCGGCGGGCGCGACGGCGGTGTTGTCGGACAGGGTGCCGGTGAGGGAGATTTTTCCGGCGGAACTGACGGTGACTTTGCCGAAACCATCGCCGCCCGGGCTGTTGGCGCCGCCGCTGTCGCAGGCAAATATCAGGGTGTAGTGGTTGGAGGATTCCGGAGCGCGCGCCGGGGCGGAATAGGTGGCGCGGTCGGCCTGGAGGGAGGCGATCCAAGTTGCGTTGGAGACGTAGCCCAGGATTTGTTCGGTGCCGCGGGTCAGGTCCAGGGTGAGATCCAAAGTCAGGGGAGTCAGGTCCTTGCCGCGCGAGACGGTTTGGGCGACGCGGCCGGTGCAGGGGAAGGAGCCGGAAAAGCTGCAGGCGCCGCCCGCGTTGAGAATTTTGCCGGTGTAGGCGCCCAGGCTTGTCAAACTCAGGGTGAAAAGGCCGGAGCTGCGGAACTGGGCGTTGGTCTCCAAGGCGTTGGTCTCCAGGAAGAGGCCGGCGTAATTGCCTGTCAGATTGGGGAAGGGGTTGGGAACCAGGGTGAGGGTGGCGTCGCCGCTGGAGGCGGAGCCATAGCTGTTGGAGGCCACCATGTGGTAAGTGGCGGCGCTGCTGGCGGTAAGGCTGCGCAACGTCAGGGAGGCGCCGGTCGCGCCGGGGATTTTCACCCCATCGCGCTCCCAGTAATAGCGGAGCGGCGGCGCGCCGGTGGCGCCGGAGACGAAGGTGACGCTGCCTTTGAGGAAGTTGGTTTGGTCCTGCGGTTCCACCGAAATGACCGGCGCCAGAATCACCATGACCACCACCGCCGGGCTGGGCGGGCTTGCCATGCCGTTCTGAGTTTGGATGGCGGTCAGGCTGTGCGCGCCGCCGCCGAGCTTGAGGATGGTGGAGAAAGCGCCCGCGCTCTTGACGGTGACGTTGGTGAGGAGGCCCCCGTCGTCATAAATAGACACTTTCGCCGCCGCGATTCCTTTCCCCCTGAGCGTCAGGGAAGGATTGGTGACGATCTGGCCGGACACCGGCGAAAGGATCGTGGGCGGGGGCACGGTGGTAACCTCCACGGGGGCGGGCGCGCTGGAAAAGCTGGTCAGGCCGGCGAAGGTTTCGATCGCGGTCAGGGAATGGAGGCCGTCGGACAGCGTGACGGTTCCGGAGAAATTGCCGGAGGAATTATTGGTGAAAGTGGCGAGCAGAACGCCGGAGGGCGCAACGCCGTCGTACAAGGCGACGACGGCGTTGGAAAGGCCGCTTTCGGTGTAAGCCACGACCTGGGCGGAAACGGAGGGGGCGGACAACGCGGGCGGGGGCGGGGGCAACAACACGGTGAGAGGGGCGCTGGAGACATTGGTACCCGACAGCGACTGCACGGCGGTCAGCACGTTGGTCCCGAAGGCCAGGGAGACATCGGCGGAGAAGGACCCGTAGGAGGGGACGAGCGACGCGGTGTTGGAGGCGCCGTTGTCATAGACTGTCAATAATAATCCAGGAACGGCCTCGCCGATGACCGGAAAGGTGTCCCAGGCGCACCGGAAGCCGTTGGTGGGGTAGAGCAGCTCCGGCTGAGTGACCGGCGCGCCGCTGCAGCAGGAATAATAGCCGTCGTTGACGACGATGGAGTCCACCCACCAGCCCACGAACGGACGGTACTCGTTGTTGTCGTCGGTTCCCAGGCGCCATTTCAACTGGACACTCTGGCCCGCGGCCGCGGGCGGGAGTTGGACGATGGTGGTGATGTAGGAGTTGGTGGAGTAAGGCCCGGAAACCCCGCTCCAGACTGCCCGACCCGGGAACTGGTTGCCAGGGTCGTCCGCCTCCTCGTCCGACGTCATGTTGTAGCCGTTTTGGAGAAAGGTTCCGCCCGCGGCGAGAATGTCGGTAAAGGACCCAGCACCGATTTTGATTTCCAGAACGCCGCCATCAAAGGCGACAGATGCAGCCGAGTCGGCCTCCAATGCATAACTTTGGCGAAACTCCAACTGGGCCGACGCGCCGGCGATGGCAAAGACGGGGGAAAGCAGTTCGCTGACGCCACTATTGGGAGAGTCGGCGCAAAAGGCGGCGTTGGGGGGAGAGTCCACCGTGCCATTGGTGCTTTCGGTGAACCAAGCGCCCACCTCGCCGGTGACGTCGGTGCTCCAACCGGCCGGAAGGGCGGGAGCAGTGACGGAATCGAAATTCTGCGTGAGAGCCAGTGTCTGGATGAATAGGCCGAGCGGAAATGTGTTGGTGATGGTCCCCAGGCTGCCGGCGTCACCCTGCAACGCAAGAGTGGCTGTCAACGTCCCACCGCAGGACCCCACCGCGGTAAAGGCGAACGGCACCAGGATGGGCGGCCCGCCGGCGGCCAGCACGGACACGGTTTTTGCGCCGTCGGGGAGGAAGACGCCGTTGGTTTGCAGGAGGGTGACGAGCAGGTTGGTGAGATTCACAGCCCCGCCATTTTGGAGGGCGAAATCCACGATCACCGTTTCGCCGGGATCAATGACGCCGTTGGTGGGCGCGCAGGTTTCGGCCACCAGGATGGGGCTGGTGATGCTGACCGGCGTGGCGTTGTAGGCGACGAGGGCGAAATCCTGCTCCAAGGCGTCGGCGCCGTTCGGCACACCGACGGAGTTGATGCTGGCGGCGGTGACGGTGATGGTGAAAGGCCCCGAAACTCCCGCCGGCAGATAAACGCTCTCCACATTGTCCAGGGTGTCGGGCGAACCGCCCGCCACAGAGTACTCGCCGCTGAAATTATTGCCAAAGTAAGTGACTCCGCCGATGGTCACGGTGAGGTCCAAGTCGTTGTTGAGCGCGAGGCTGGCGGTGGTGCTGCCCGGCGCGTCGGTCCAGGCCAGGGTGACGCGGAAGGGCTTGGTGGTGTCGGCAATGGTCCCGGCGAAGGTGCGCTTCTGCCCGGTGGCGGTGAAGAGGTCGCCGGCCAGTTCGTCTTCCAGGATGCGCAGGGTGCCGTCAAAGGCCATGCCGAGGTCCATTTCGCCCATGCCCTGCGAATCGGACCAAAGGGTGTCGTTGGCGCCGCCGCCGGTCAGGTAGCGGGCGGAGTTCATCAGGAAGGCCTTGGTCATGGCCGGGCTGGGAGGAGACCATCCATAGTTGATGAAGTACTGGCGCAACAGGGCGCAGCCGCCGGAAACGCACGGGGTGGAATGGCTGGTGCCGGTGGAGGTGGTGTAAAACTGCTGGCCGGCGGGGAAGAACAGATCGCCGTCCGTGCCGCCGCAGACTCCAAGCTCGCTGGAGGGAAAGTCAATAAAACACAAGTCCGCCGTGCCGTCGGTGCCAGGGTTCGCCGCTTGAATCACCCCGCCGCTGATGTGGGTTCCGGGCGCCATGATGTCGGGCTTGTGGCGGCCATCGTTGCAAGGTCCCTCGCCGGAAAAACCTGGTACAAAATTGGCGTCGTCGGCGTCACTATCCGGCCATCCGCAGATATCGCTTCCCCCAATCGCTTGGACGCCCTGCGCCGCGCCGACCGTGATGACGTTCTTTGCCGTGCCAGGAGACGTTACCGAGTCGGCCTCGGGGCCATTCATGTCATTGCCGGCCGCGAAGACCATGACCATTTCCTGGTTGCCGGCGGTGCTTGTGTCGGCATCGCGCACAAGGGCGTCGAATTCCTGCGCGTCGGAATCATAAACCCCCGTGGATCCGCCCCAACTGTTGTTGCTGATGCGCGCGCCGCTCTTGTAGGCGGCGGTTTGCAGGGTGGGGTAATCGGGGTCTGTCCAATAGTCCGGGTCAAACACTACAGAGGAACCCAGCCGTACAAAGGGGCATGTTCCCAAGCCATAATGATAGCCGGAACTGTCCTCGAACGGAAAACTCGCGCCATTGTCGTAGCCGCCAATGATGTGGGCGTTGAGGTTGCCATGACCATCGCAGCCTTTGAGCGTGCTGCGAGGATTTGGCGTGCCTTCCAGGCGGTTGTAAATGACGTGGCTGTCGCCCCCGGCGATGCCGTCGGTGTAGAGGCCGAAATGATTCGGCGAGGTGGTGCCATCGTCTATTCCGCTGTCGGACACGTCCACGGCAAAACCCGAGGCGTCGAATTGGGCCTGGGTGAAGCCCAAGCCCTCCAGCCACGCCAGATAACCCGGCCCGCTGGGCGTGTTTCCCGAAATGTTCCCGGCCACGATCTGGTCCTGGCGCTCGTCCATCTTTTTGGGTGTGACGTAGGGCAGAATGGAGACCACGTCGGGCTGGGCGGCGATGCGGGGCAAATCGGCTGGGCGAAAGCGGCCCACGACATTGAGGTAGTTGAGGGCAAAATGAGGGGAGCGCAAGGCTTCCAGCTTGAGGCCGTCCAGCAACCGCAGGGTGTCGGCGTTGGCGCCGGCGTCGGCCACCATTTGAATGGCGAACCACTCGGCGCCGATCTGGCGCGGATTGCCCTTGGCATCCACGCTTTGGGCGGCGGGATGAATTTTGTACTCATCCCGGTAAACGCCCTCCCACTGGAAGTGGGGCGCATTGGCGGCCAGGGACTGGATTTGCGCGATGGCGTTGGAGTCGCCATAAACCAAGTAGGCGTTCTGCGGAATATAGCTCACGATCCGCGCCCCGGCCTTGAGCAGGTCTTCGCGCCAGGCCGGCTGGACCGGGCCGGCAAATTGAACCAAGTGCATCCGCCTGCCGACAAAAGCGCCAACCGTTTTGCGCAGGGACTGGATTTCCGGCAGGGAGGTGTCGAGGCGGGCGGCGTTGAGGAGGACGCTGTTGTAGTTGTCCCGCACCTGGGCCTGGCCGGCGAGGGCGTCCACAGCGGCCTGGTCGGCGTCATAGAGCTGGAAAGCGCCGTAGTCGGCGATGAGCCGCGCACCGCCGGCGGTCAGGGCGCCGGCCAGGGCCGGATCGCTGACTTGGATTTTGTGGCGCGGGAGGGCGGGGGCCTGGGGGGCGGTTTGGGCGCGGCAGACCCCCGCCAGCAAAAGGGACCCGGCCCATAGGAGATAAAATGGGAGAAGTTTCTTAATAGGCCGGCTCCGTGTGGTTATTTGGCTTCATGGAATTGCAGTCGGAGGCAAGATAAGCGAGAAGCGGTCTTATTCAAGATGGGATTCCGTTGGCGCAGGGCCAATTCATGAGGGTGCCGTGGAGGGGAACGTTGCGGCCACCCGCCGCTCTGGATGACCGGCGATGGGAGGAAGCGTGGAGAACACGCAGAATCAGGAATCCAGGAGGGTTTGACCCAAAAAATAGCACGATTATGCACGATTATGCACGATTGGACACGATTGGGGAGCTTGCGGGCCACAGGGCGGACGCATCTTAGCATTACCACCATTGGAGGGAACGAACCCCTCTCCCTGGCCCTCTCCCCGCTGCGCGGGGCGAGGGAATTGGCATATCGCCTGGTCGTGGTTGCAAGATGCGCCCGCACAGGGGCGCATTCTACGTTCTTGGCTGGTTTTTTCCTCATCTTCAGCCCTAACCTCAGGGGTGGGGCAGGATTAAGATTAGGATTAGGATTAAGAGGGGAACCCATAAAGGTGAAATGCACCCGGGGCACAGCCGCCAGCGGCAAGAGTCGAGCGGCTGTAAGCGCACGACCCAGCCATTTTTTGCCATTTTTTTGCATTTTGTCACAAAAAATATTTTTTTTTACCTTTATTGACCTTTATCCACCTTTATCCACCTTTATTGGGATGGTCTGGCGCGGAAGGAGACGCGGGGCGGGCGCGCGGTCGAACGGAAGCGACAGTGCGCCACTTTGGGTCATGGGTCGTTAGATTGTTGCCGGATTGCGTAAGCCGTTGAAACTACGCGGGTTGCGTTGAAAAGTGGAGAAAACCGCTTTGCCCCCGGATTTGCTTGCAAAGGACGGCGGAAAAGCGTTCAATTCCCACCGTTCCCAAACCCTGAAACGAAAGAAAAAATATGGCAGAGAAAAGCCACAATGGAGAAAAGCATCGGCTGACAGATGAGCAACTAAGGCAACTAGCGGAGATGACCTTTCAAAACGCTGAACGAATCGAACAGCTTACTGATTTGATTTATCAGCTTGCAATTGAAGCCTATAATCACGGGCAGCCGGTAAAGGAAATAAAAGAGATTCAATCTGCCGTTCAAGCTCGGAAAGTCGTTTCCGAGATTCAAAATATGCAGTTGCAGCAGCAGAGAAAGTCCTTTGGCTTGGATTGATTCTTGTTTTTTTTGACTTCACGCCAATTTCGCCAAGTCAACATTCCGCCGTAAGCAGTTCCTCCACCGTCCAGACGTGATCGGTCAACCCGGCGGCCATTGCGGGCGTCTGCTTGTGCGCGGAATGAACCCGGCAGAAGTTGAAATGGGCGATGCCAAGAGCCATTGCAAGGCGGTGATTTCGCACACATTTCGAGTACCCGAGCGTTTTCCGGGTGAACCGGCGGTTGAATAGGCGGATGTTCAGGTTTTGGCGTTCAACATGGTTTACGGTCATTTTGGCCGGGTCAGGATTGCCAAGTTTTGGCTCCCGCTTAATCCACTGCAAGACAACGGGCGTTTCGCGGCGGGGTTTGAACGGGCCAAAGTTTGCCGGTTTTGAGTAATACT
>JBEKAN010000134.1:0-10796 GCA_050015895.1 Verrucomicrobiota bacterium | reverse complement strand
TATGACCCAAAACAAATATGCGTTTCGGATCGAGACCGTCCGTGGCCCGCAATTGGGCCGTCGCGCCCAGGGCATCATCAATGGTTTCTTCCTGCACGGTAATGTGAGCAAAATTTAACTTGTCGGCGTATTGCCTGGTCCGTTTTTCATAGCGCAGAACGGCGACGCCCTTGGTGGCCAATCCCCAGGCCAGATCTCGAAACGGTTTGTTGGCGCCGATGGTCTCGTCTCGATCATTCGGTCCGGAGCCGTGGACGAGGACGACCGCCGGCCAGGGACCGCCGCCAGTGGCCGGCAGGGCCAGCGTGCCAGGCAACTTCCACTCCCCGCGACCGACGGTGAACTCTTTTTCCCGGAAGGCATTGGTCCGGGCATAGGGGGGCGGCTCGCCGGGATTGGCGGCGGGATGGCTTGTGACAAAGAACAGGCCGGCAACCCGGCCTTTGGCGTCGAACACCACTTTCGCATCCATAGCCACCTGCTTGAACTGACAGGTCACCAGCGCCACGTCATACCCGTCCAACTTGGTCGCCCTAACCCCAATCTGCTTCTGGAAGGGACCGTCCAGCGCTTGGATGTTTTGCCATGTTTCCCGCAGCTTTGGTTCAGGAGAAACAGTTTTCATCGTATCGTCGAGCCGCCCCACGGCGCCGGCGAAATCCCCTTTCGCCAGCAATTCGACAAACTCGCCGCCAGCGCTGGCGACCCCGGCAGGCGCGGATTGCACGGTCAACGGTGCTCCGATGGCGAGGACCATCGAAACCAAGGTCAAAGGAAGCAGAAGTTTTTTCATAATATCCCTTCACTCTTGTTTCAAGCGCCACCACCGTTGGCGGCTAGTTTGTAATTTGTATGGATACAATATACAAACTTTTCGGATTGTGCAATGACTATTTTCAAAACTCGACATAACCCGTTGATAATAAAGGCAATTTAACCAAGGAAGCGCCCAAACGGCGCGAAGTCCGCCGCCACGCATTTTAGGACGCGTTACGCATCGCCGGGCTTGGCCACGAGCCAGCGGCTGGATTTCATCTCGAAACGCGGCAGGCTTCCCGCAGGGGCGAGAAGGATGGGGACGCGGAGATTGAAGGCGGTGTGCAATCCGGTTTGCAGCCGTTTGAGCAGGCCGTCGGCGTCGGCGGCGCCGGGGTTCAACTCAATTTGCAGGGAGAGTTCGGACAGAGTTTTCTTCTGGTCCACGGTGGCCCGGTACTCGGCAATTTCCGGGAAGCGGCGCAGGATGTCTTCCACGGCGGAGGGATAGATGTTGACGCCCCGAACGATGACCATGTCGTCGGCGCGGCCCAATATGCCGCCGGCCAAAGCAAGATCATGGCGGCCGCAGTCGCAGGGGGAATCCGGGGAGGAGGCCAGGCGGACCAGATCGCCGGTGCGGTAGCGCAGGAGCGGCGAGTCCAGCCGGCCCAATGTGGTGACGACCAACTCGCCAATCTGGCCGGGGGCGACGGGGTTTCCCTTGGGATCAATGACTTCGGGCAAATAAGCCGATTCGACGACGTGGAGCCGGCAGGGTTGGGCGGGGCACTGGTGGCTGATGGGGCCGGTCTCGGTCATCCCGTGATGATCAAAGACGCGCGCGCCGGGCCAGAGCTGCTCGATGCGCCGGCGGGTGGCGGGGATGCTGCCGCCCGGTTCGCCGGCGACGATGATTGCGCGGACGCGGGAGGAGCGCAGGTCCATTTTTTCGGCGGCGGCGACCTCGGCCAGGCGGACGGCGTAGCCGGGGGTGCAGCAGAGGACGGTGGCGGCGTTGTCAAGAATGGCTTTCAGTCGGCCGCCGCTGCCCAGGCCGCCGCCGGGGATGCAGAGGCAGCCCAGTTCGCGCGCGGCGTCAAAGGCCAGCCAGAAACCGATGAAGGGGCCGAAGGTGAAGGCGAAATAGACGCGGTCGCCGGAGCGCACCCCGGCGGCCTGGTAGATGATCTTCCAGGTTTCGACCATGGATTGCCAGCTTTCCGGGGTGTCAAGCCAGCGCAACGGGGAGCTGGCGGTGCCGCTGGTTTGGTGGAAACGGGTGTATTCGGCCAGGGGCCGGCCCAGGTTGGAGCCGTAAGGGGGAAAGGCGCGCTGGTCGTCGCTCAATTCCTGTTTGGTGGTGAAGGGGAAGCGGAGAAAATCGCGGAGGCTGGAGATGTTCTTGTCCAGGCCGGAGAATTTTTGATTGTAGAAGCGGTTGGCGGGAAGAACGGCGGCCAGCAGACGGCGCAACCGGGCCAGTTGCCGGGAAGCGATTGCGGCGCGGGTGGGATGCTCGCCGACCATTTATGGTTGCGATTGCGGCATGGACTGGACGACGGCCATGGCGGGCTTGGGGGCGGGAGCCGGCCCGGCGTTGGGCTTGAAGAAAGTCACCAGACAGCCGCCGGTGGCGGCCATGAGGATGCCCAAATAGAAGGGCCAGGCAATGGAGCCAAGGCCCCCCTTGGGCGGGTTCAACCAAATGGCGACCAGCGCGTTGACGACCGGAGCGCCGCCAAAAACAATGGACATCACGACAGAGGGGCCGGGGGAGCCTTTGCTGCTGAAGGCCAGAAGCACACAAAACGCGCCGACGGCCCCGACAATGCCGGCCACCAGGGACCAACCCATCCCCGCGACGGGAAAACTCCAAGCGGCCCTGCGCGTGAGCAGAATGCCCAGGGGCGCCAGGACGGCGGTGAGGAAATAGGCCAGGCCGACGAAGAGGAAGGCCTTGAAGAGGCCGTTGGACTTGTCGGCCATGCCGACCTGCCCGCCGTGCAGGAAAATGCCGTAGAGGCCCCAGGAAACCACGGTCATCAAAGAAAAAATCAGCCAATTCATATTTATATTGATATTGATATTACCAAGAACTAATCAATGATATTAGCAGATGTCGGGATGGAATGCAAATGGGAAGATGATCCGCCAATCCCAAAGCTGGGTTGCGTCTTCATCCCATCAATGCGATAAGGAGCCATGCGATACAGACGATTTGGGAAAACCGGGCTGGCCATGCCTGTGATCTCCTGCGGCGGGATGCGCTTTCAATTCAAATGGCAGGACGCGCCGCCGTCGGAAATCCCGCCCGACAACCAGGCCAACGTGGAAGCGATCGTGCGGCGCGCATTGGAACTGGGCATCAACCACTTCGAAACCGCGCGAGGCTACGGCAGCTCGGAAATGCAACTGGGCGGCATCCTGCCCCGGCTGCCGCGCGAGAAGATCATCGTGCAGACCAAGGTGGCGCCGCACTCCGACCCGGCGGAATTCCTGAAGACCTTCGAGCGCTCGCTGAAATATCTGCGGCTGGATTACGTGGATTTGTTCTCGCTGCACGGCATCAACAACCGCGAGCTTTGCGACTGGTCGTTGCGCAAAAACGGCTGCCTGGACGCCGCCCGGCAGTTGCAGAAGCAGGGGCGCGCGCGCTTTGTCGGCTTCTCCACCCACGCGACCACCGACGTGATCCTGGAGACCATTGAAAGCGGAGAATTTGACTACTGCAATCTCCATTGGTATTTCGTCAACCCCCTGAACTGGGCGGCGATCGCCGCGGCGCGGAGGAAGGACATGGGGGTGTTCATCATCAGCCCCAACGACAAGGGCGGCAAACTTTACGATCCCCCGCCGAAAATGGCCGGACTCTGCGCCCCGCTGACGCCGATGCAGTTCAACGATCTTTACTGTCTGGCCCGCCCCGAAGTCCACACGCTGAGTTGCGGCGCGGCCCGCCCCGGCGATTTTGACGAACACGTCCGCGCCCTGGATTTTTACGACACGGCCGCGGAGACCATCGCACCCGTGGAGGGCCGGCTGTGCGCGGAAATGGAGCGCGTCCTGGGACGCGATTGGTGCGAGCGGTGGTGCGAGGGCCTGCCGGATTATCTGGAAGTTCCGGGCCGGATCAACGTCTCTGAAATCCTGCGCCTTTGGACCTACGCCAAATCGCTGGACCTGGTGGACTGGGGGAAAATGCGCTACAACCTTCTCGGCCAGGCCGACCACTGGTTTCCCGGGGAAAACGCGGCTGTTGTGGACGAGGCGAAACTGGGTCCCCTGCTGGCCCGCAGCCCGTTCGCCCAGAGACTGCCGTCCATCCTGCGCGAGGCGCACAGCCTTCTATTCGAGGCCCCCCGCCCCCGGTTGAGCCAGAGCGATTGAGTTCTTTTTCGTCCGTCCGCCTGATAACGCCGTGACACCCCGGGCGGCGGGGAACCTGACACAAATCCGCCGGGAATGCGCAAAAAAAGACGTGCAAACACATTCCAAGTGGGGCATGGTATCTGAAATGCAGGCAGCCATCGACACGCGCCAGCCCCGGTTGGTTGAAGCCGAGATTCGAGCGGCGCACCTGGCCATGTTTCCGGACGCGAGACCGGATTTCATCCAGACGATATTTCACTGGGCGACGGAGTGTTTCGAGGGCAAGTACCAGGATTACCAGCCCATTGACGCCCTCTACCATGATCTGGAGCACACCATGCAAGGGGCTTTGTGCATGGCCCGGCTGCTGCGCAACCGGCACGACACAAACGCGGAACCGCGCCTGACGCGGAGGATCTTTGAATTGGGCATGGTGGCCATCCTCATGCACGACACCGGCTACCTCAAAAGACGGGGCGACACGGAGGGCACGGGCGCCAAGTACACCCTCACGCATGTGGATCGGAGCATCCAGTTCGCCGGCGAACTGATGCTCCTCCATGATTTTCCGGTGAAGGACATCCTGGCCGTGCAGAACATGATCCGCTGCACCGGCGTGAACGTCAAACTGGACACCATCCAGTTCCAGAGTCCCCTGGAGCGCGTGGTGGGTTTTTCGCTGGGCACAGCCGATCTGCTGGGCCAGATGGCGGCCGACGATTACGTGGAGAAACTGCCTATCCTCTACTCGGAATTTTCGGAGGCGGCCCGCTACAACGAGGGCAAAATGAAGGCCGGCGGTTTCTTCAGCAGCGCGGAGGACCTCATGCAAAAGACTCCGCTGTTCTGGGAAAAATATGTGCAGCAGAAGATTGACCGCGAGTTTCTCGGCGTCTTTCGCTTCCTGAGTGTCCCGTATCCCGACGGCCCCAATCCCTACATCCAGCGCATCGAAGCCAACATCGCCAAATTGCGCCGCCAGCTCGCCGCCTCCGGGCAGACTTCCTGACCCGGCATGGCGGGTTGCCTTTCGCCCCATTGAAGCCTTCCCCATGACCCGCGAGTACGTCTTAGAACCATTCCGTCCGCCGGTCCATTTGCGCATCAACTACGCCGGGGAACTCAACGAGCAGCAGCACGCCGCCGTGACCGCCCCGCCCGGCCCCGCCCTGGTGATCGCGGGCGCCGGCTCCGGCAAGACGCGGGCGCTCACCTACCGCGCCGCCTTTCTTCTCGAACAAGGCATCCCTCCGGAGCGCATCCTCCTGCTGACCTTCACCAACAAGGCCGCCGCGGAGATGATGGGGCGGGTCAGCGCCCTGCTGGGCGGCCCGCTCCCGGCCCTTTGGGGCGGCACCTTCCACTCCATCGGCAATCGCGTTTTGCGCCGCCACGCCAAACTGGCGGGCTTTCCGCCGGACTTCACCATCCTGGACCGCGAGGACGCCGAGGACTTGGTGAAATCCTGCCGCGACGCGCCGGGCGTCGTTTTCGACGCCACCCGCTTCCCCAAAGCCGGGGTGCTGGCGGACATTTTATCCCTCGCTGTCAACAAACAGCAATCCATCCCCGAAGTCCTGGCGGCGCAGTTTCCCTATTTCTCCGCGCTGTCGGGGGAAATCGGCGCGGTGCGGGAGCGCTACACCGCCCGGAAACTCGCCGCCAACGCCATGGACTTTGACGATCTGCTCGTCCTCTGGCTCAAACTCCTACAGGAGCACCCCGGGGTGCTCGCCGAATACCAGCGCCGGTTCCAATTCATCCTGGTGGATGAGTATCAGGACACCAACAAACTTCAGGGCGCCCTCGTGGACCTCCTGGCCGCGCGCCACCACAACATCATGGCCGTGGGCGACGACTGCCAAAGCATCTACTCCTGGCGCGGCGCGCATTTCCTGAACATCTTGAATTTCACCGAGCGCCACCCCCGCGCCAAAGTCTATCGCATCGAGACCAACTACCGCAGCACGCCTGAAATTTTGCGGGTGGCCAACGCGGCCATCGCGGCCAACATCCGGCAGTTTCCCAAGCAACTGGCCCCCGCCCGCCCCTCCGGCCCCATGCCGGTGAGGGTGCTTTGCGAGGATGGCCGGGAGCAGGCGACCTTTGTCGCCCAGCGCCTGCTGCAACTGCGCGAGGAGGGGATCGAGCTGCGCAAGATGGCGGTCCTTTATCGCGCCCATTTTCACGCGATGGAATTGCAGTTCGAGCTGACCAGCCGCAACATCCCGTTCACCATCACCAGCGGTCTGCGCTTCGCGGAATCCGCCCACATCAAGGACGCGGCCGCGTGGCTGCGATTTGTCACCAACCCGCGCGACGAGCCGGCCTTCAAACGGATCGTCGGTTTGCTGCCCGGCGTCGGCGCAAAAAGCGCGGACAGGTTGTGGGACGCCTTCCGCGCCGCGCCTCTCACCGGACGCCCGCCCCTGGCGGCGGCGCTGCAAAAGATCGCCGGCGTCCCCAAGAGATCCGCCGTTGCCTGGGCGCAATTCACCGCGACCATCGCGCAATTGGAGGAGCCGAAAACCCGCGGCAGCGCGTCCAGCATGATTCGTCTGGTGCTGGAGGCGGGATACGAGGATTATCTGCGCGCCAAGTACACCAATTACGATTCGCGCCTAAGCGACTTGGAGCAGATGGCCGCCTATAGCCGCAAGTTTGAAACCGTGGAGCAATTCCTCACGCAACTGGCGCTGCAAACCGGAACCGACGCGGACGAAAGCCAAGCCGTCCGCGACGACGAGGACCCCGTGCGTCTCTCCACCATCCACCAGGCCAAGGGGCTGGAATTCGAGGTGGTGTTCGTCATCATGCTCTGCGACGGCGTGTTCCCCTCGCCGCGATCCATCGAGGCGCTGGACGGCGAGGAGGAGGAGCGCCGGCTTTTTTACGTCGCCGTCACCCGCGCACGCAGCCAGCTTTACTTGAGCTATCCCCGCGTCCGTGTCACCTCCAGCGGGGATGCGCAGAGGCAGATTCCGTCCCGGTTCCTGAATGAAATACCCAAGGAACTGATGGAGGAATGGGACCTGAAACGGGCGCATTATTTTTGACTGTTTTTGGGCGATGTCCGGCAGCGCGCCCGGCTACCCCCCCCTCTTCCAGGGGTTTTGAGCCGTCAACCCGTCAGGACCTCCGAAAAGATTGGGGATTTTTGAGGTTTGACCCGTCAGAAAGCCGTCAGGTTGCCGTCAGGGACCCGTCAGAACAATCAGTGAGTCAGTGAATCAGTGAATTAGCGAGTGTGTCAGAAGGAGTGGGGAAAGTCGCCTTGTGGCTTCGTAAGTGGCTGGCAGTAAAAGACTTGCGGAACGGAACAATCAGTGAGTCAGTGAATCAGTGAATTAGCGAGTGTGTCAGAAGGAGTGGGGAAAGTTGCCTTGCGGCGTCGTAACTGCCTGACAGTAAAGGACTTGCGGAACGGAACTGGACATTTTTGCGAGGGTTCCGGAAATTTCAGCATGTTTCCATGGCCTGATCACACGGGTTTGCTGCCGGGATGTTGACGTGCAAGGCAGCGGCCCTTATTCCGAGCAATCCAGTGATCTGAATCTCACCCGCCAACAGGATTCCTGACCCCTCTGAGCTCTGAATTCTGACGAGGGTGATGTTCTAGTTGGCGGGATGGGACCAGACCCAGTCGCCTTCGTTTTCGTCGAACAAGGTCTTGCCTGGCACACCGCCGTCGTCCTTCAGGTTCCAGCCGACGGAGTAAAGAATAAATTGGCCGTCCGCCGTCCGGCGATATTTGCAGGGTTGGCCGGTGAGGATGTCGTCGGGCGGGCGGGAGAAGAACTGCGGCGTCAGCGCCGCCAGTGTGTCCGGGAATTGTCCGTTGGCGAGGCGGTATCGCTCGAGGGCGCAGGCGATGGCGGCTTGATTTGCGGTGGTCTGCGCGGCAGCCGCTTTCGCGGGCATCTTGATCTGAAAGTTGGAGAGCAGCACCGCAATGGATTCATGATCCAAGATGGAGATCCAAGACCCCTGCCACCATCCCCACGGCAATTGGCGTTGCACGGCATCGTCATTGAAGGCGACCTGGCCTGGGAAAAGCCTTTTGTTGGGCAGATCCATGACGCCCTTGATTCTCGCATCATTGATTTTGCAGAAGTTCAGCCGCTCGAGGTCATACCATCCCGCGGGCATAACCCGACCGAGCCAATTAAGAAAGCCTCTGTCCCACTTTCTGTCGTCGTTGGAGAGCCAGGCAGTGAAATCGTAATCCATTATATCATCCAAGATCCCGAGTCCCGACTGCTTGAACAGATCAACCTCTTTAATGCCAATTGCTCGCTGCGCTTTGAACGATAGGCTCATGTCGGCGAGGAAATCATAGTGTTCAAAGCGCGCTTGCAGTTCTTGCAATTGCAATTCGGTCCAGCGATGTTCAACCAGACCCTCCCAAACCGGCTGGACCGCAATCTGAACGCAAGCCAAACGCACCGCCGCAGAGACCCAGAAAGGCTCCGATTTGATGGAGTCGGCCAGATAAAGCATCAGCTTCACTTCGGCCAGCGCCTTGTCCGTTTGGCTGTCCGCGAGTTCCGCGCATGCCTGCAGGCTCAGGCGGTAGCACAGTTGTCTGATGTTCTCAATGTGATCGAGCTTGATTTGCGCCGGATATTCCAAGTCGTATTGGAGTGGAAACCGCGCGTAAGGCCGGGCGCTGGCCAGACGAAGTGCTGTGAACACATCTTGGTCGGGCTTCATACCGTCGAGAACTGCCGGCGCCGCCGCCGCCCTTGCCGCGCGGTCCGTTTTATCCGACGCAAAATTCTGATTGGAGGTCAGGTTGCCCGCCTGTAGCGCGACTGCTGCCTTCTGCCAGGCGACGAGGTCCTGAAAATGGCGGTGGCCCCTGTCGTTAAGGATGTTGGCAGGCAAGACAGAGCGCAGTGCCCGGCTGTAGAGGTCGTTCGTAAGGAAGGCGCTCGTGTCGTTCTCCATCAGGGATTTGGCGATGGGCGTTGCGGCGAAATTCTCCTGATCGGGAACGGGCTTTGGAATGTAGTCGCGGAAATCCATACGCTCGCCGCGCGCCTCGACATCCCGGCGGTATTGGTTCCAATCTCTTCGACCCCGCCAATCCTCCTCCGCATAAAAAAGCGCCACCAGCGCGACCCACACCCCAGCCCACAAGAGAGCTTTTCTCC
Source organism: Verrucomicrobiota bacterium (assembly GCA_050015895.1). Classification (GTDB taxonomy): domain Bacteria; phylum Verrucomicrobiota; class Verrucomicrobiia; order Limisphaerales; family Palsa-1400; genus JBEKOF01. The sequence continues at coordinate 1,512 of JBEKAN010000134.1, read as the reverse complement.
ACCAGCCCCTTCGGAATGGCCGGAAGCTCCGCGCAGGCTCTTGTGGAGCAGGCTTCATCAGGCGAGAGCTTCGGTCGCCTTCTGACCTCTTATCTCGCAACCATTGTCGCGATTTTCTGGTGAGAACCCCTCCGGATTCGTTTGATGACAGAAGACAGAGCATAAACGCCAAGAGAATGAAACTCATCGCGGCTGTCCGGCATATCACAGCCACGAAAAACACCACTGAGAGTCCCTCCTGCTCGAAGCCCTGCCCAACTGAGAACCACGCAATTGGCAACATGAGCGGCAAAAACAGCAGGAAGGCAAGCGACATTCTCCTCCCGCTCAATGTCAAATGCCGTCGAGCTTGGCGATGGAACCAGTAAACACATGCTGCTCCGAGGCAACAGGCGAAGGCATCAGATGTCCATTCCATAGAATTAAATGTCCTCCAAAAGTGGTGTCAATCAAGCGGAAAATGGCGAGACTTTTGCTGCGTGGGCGGCGTCGCGAAGGGCACCGACCGCTTCGTTTGGAGATTCGCGAGCGTCGCTTTTTGAACGCAAAGGCGGCAAGTCGAAAGAAAGCAGGGGGATTTGCTCATGTCGGCACGGGTTTCACAACCCGCCTGCGGGATGCCGATTCGGAAATCGGCGGCACAGCAGGTTCAGGAGACCTGCGCTACCATCGGCGTCTCCCTGTCCGTGAGCATTAACCAATACGCCACGAGCGGCGACGGCGCGACTCATTGCGTCAGATGGGGCGGGCTTTCAGCCCTTGGCGGGTTTGCGGATCGGAACCTGGGGCGTTGCCCCAGGCTGGCATGAGGTCGCGCCGTTGGCGCTGAGGGAGTCTGATGCGACGGGCTTTCACCTTGCGCCTTCCCGCCTTTGCGCCTTTGCGTTGAGATTGGCCTCGCCGGGCCGCCCATTGATCACCAGGCGACCGGCCTGCATGCGGGTCTTCAAAGTGAGGTTTCAGGAGGAATCAGATCGCGCAGTCTTGGCGGAGGGGCATCGGTTTGATGAGTGAGATCTGACGCAGGCTTGGCACTTGCAACGGCCTAATATGCGAACCATCCGTAGGGCAAAGCAAAGAAACCCACGAATACGGCAAGAGCGGAACCCATCAGCAAAACCAGCAAATCAATGTCAAGCTGACGAGTCCTCAGCCGCCTGCAAATGAGCAGTAGGAAAAAACAGAAAATGCTCCCGCTCGCCAGAATGTCAGATACTGCCACAATCCAGTAAAGCTTCATCGGTGGAAATAGCTTGAGGTATGGCATTATACGGAAGGGCAGGAGTTCAAAACCTGCTGTACAGCCTAGCAGCCCGTTAAAAAAGTCATATAATTGACTGAACAATTTGAGCGCGGGAGCGTCAGATAATCATGGCAATTGGAAAACGCGCTCCCCAACAAGACGACCTGTTCATCCCCGCGGCCCTTGTGGCCACCGGCCCCGGCCACCCCTTTTACACCAAACTCAACGCCGTGCTGGCGGAGGCGGCCTTCGACGAGTTTGTGGAGAGG
>JBEKAN010000133.1:0-10833 GCA_050015895.1 Verrucomicrobiota bacterium | reverse complement strand
AGAGGGGAACCCATAGATTGAAATGCATCCGTGAGGGGGCGTTCATTCATTTGCTGTTTGCGCGGCAAACCCGTGGCGGGATAGAATTGAATTAGGCGAAGCGCTGGTTGTTTCGCATCCGTAGCTCAATTGGATAGAGCTTCTGACTTCGGATCAGAAGGTTGCAGGTTCAAGTCCTGCCGGATGCGCCATTTGCAAACGCCAATAAAATCAACGATCTCCAGCGACGAAGCGGCATGGGCGATCGGGCGGGATGAATTGCGCGCGGCCGCGCAGACTTCTTCATCGAACATCCGATCCTGTTCTGACTCTACCTGCCTGCGGGCGCGTTGGTCGCCGTGCGCGATTGAAGGACGGCGTCCAGACCCTTGCGCGCCTCGGCGTTGGCGGGGTCCAGACTGAGCGCCTTCTGGAAACACGCCTGGGCCTCCGCCAGTTTTCCCCTCCGGCCCTGCGCGAAACCCAGCGCCACATAGATCGCCGGATCGTCGGATTTCAGCCGCAACACCTCGCCCAATTCCTGCACCGCCTCCCCATCCCGCCCGTGTTTTGCCAGCAAATTCCCCAGGTTTTGGTGGGCGCGGAAATCCTCGGGCGCGTAGCGGATCGCCTCGCGCAAATGCGCCATCGCCTCCTCATCCCGCCCCTTCTCCGCCAGGCACCACGCCAGAAGAATGTGCGCGTCCGCCTGGTCGGGCTTGATCCGCAGGGCCTTCTCCTCGAACCGCATCGCCTCGTCCACCCGCCCCTCATCGTCAAGAAGAACGCCCATATTGTAGTTGCCCTCCAGCGAATCGGGCCGCAGGGCCAGCACCCGCTTGAAGAGCACCTCCGCCTCCGCGTAACGCTTCTCCTTGTCCGCCTGCGATCCAACGTAAATCATCGCCTGGAAGGAATTGGGGTTGCTCGCCAGATTCTCGCGCCAGAAAGTCCCCATGTCCGCGTAACGCCCCTCGTTGCGCCAGGTCAGCCCCGAGAACATGACAACGACCAGCACCGCCGCAACCCGCCCCCAATCCGTCGGGAGCCAGCGACAGCCGCCCGCCACCACCAGCGCGATGATTCCCGGCGCGGCCAGATATTGCAGATGGTCGGCCACCTGGGAAAAATCCAGAAACGCCATCTTGAACACCCCCAGCACCGGCGCCAGGGCGATCACAAAATAGCCCACACCGAACAAACACGCCCGTCCCCACCCCCGCCGGTTGCGCCAGAACACAAACAGCATGGCCGCGAAACACGCCGCCGGAATCCAGTCCGCCGCCCTGGCCGCGCCAAACTGCCAGCGCGGATAAATCACGGTCAGGTGGACCGGCCAGAGGATTTTCCACAAGTAAAACCAGACCGCCCAACCGCCCCCCAGCAGCCGCTCCGGCAATGGGTCGTTGAGCCCCGTGTATCGGTTTTGAAACGTCATCCCGCACAAGCCGGCCGCCGCCGCCAGCAAAAAGAACGGAATCGTCCGCGCCAAGTCCCAGCGCGTGATCGCGCCCCCCCGCCACCAGGCGATGAGCAGCAGCACCACCGGCAGAACCACCACCGACACTTTCGCCAGCAGCGCCAGCGCGAACGCCCCCAGCGCCGCGCCGCGCCACCGGCGGTCCACCCGTTCCCCCGCCTCCCCGGACCGCAAATAGAAAAGCAGCGCGGCCAGGTAGAAGAGCATCGAAAGCGTGTTCTTCAGCTCGGCGATCCACGCCGCCGACGCCGCGCAAACCGGATGCGCGCCGAAGAGCAGCGCCGCCAGCCAGCTCCCCGGCACGCGCAATTTCCGCAGCACCAGCCAGAGCAGCGCCACGTCCGCGGCGTGCAGCAAAATATTGATGACATGCCAGCCCGCCGGATTGGCGCCCCACAGGCGCCATTCCAGCCAAAAAACCGAGTAAGTCAGCGGATGATATTCGGGAAGATTTTTTCCCAGCCAGATTTCGCCGAGACCCCCCGCGGACTTGACCAGCGGATTGTCAATCGCCATCTCCCGGTCGTCCCAGACAAATCCGTTCCGCATCGCCGGCAGATACACCAGCACCGTGATCGCCGCCAGGGCCGCCGCCGCCAGAATGGTCTGTCGGCGGTTCATGTCCTGGCCCCGCGCCGGATTGTGGGTGATTGCCGCTTGATGCTCACGAAGACGAGGTTGTGGACGACTCCCCGCCCCGTCAAGCCCCGAACTCTCCCCTCCTAATCCTAATGCTAATCCGGCCCCCCACTAATCATTTGCCCCCGCTCGCCGGATTGACTACACATACCGCGCATGGCTCCGCCAACCCCTCCCGCCGACTCCGCCAACCGGCCCAGCGCGCCGGAACCGGACGCGAACCAGCCCCGCCGCGCGCGCGCGTTGCGAATCGCCTTCTGCGCGATGGTCATGCTTCTGGCGGTCTTCCAGTTTTCCGAAAACACCGCCGACCCGGATTTGTGGGGCCACATCGTTTTTGGTCAGCAAATGCTTCAAACCCGCGCCATTCCGACGACGGAAATCTATTCCTGGACCGCGCAAGGCCAGCCCTGGATCAACCACGAATGGCTGGCCGAGCTTGCCCTCGGCGGCGCTCACGCCCTGTTGGGCGGCGGCGGCGTGCTGCTCTTGAAAATGGCGGTGGGCCTGCTCACCTTCGCGCTCTGCCTGCGTCTGGGCGGCGCCGGCCTGCCCTGGCCCGCGCGGTATGTGGTCTGGGGATTCGGGGCGCTGGCCGTGGTGGAAATCTCCTTTGGCTTCGCCGCCCGCCCGCAGATTTTCACCGCCCTCGCTCTCGCCGTGGAGCTGCTCCTGCTCCGCCGCCTCCACGCCGGCTCGCGCCTCTCCGCCGCGGCCCTGCCGGTGTTGTTTGTGGTTTGGATCAACACGCACGGGGGCGCGCTCGCCGGTTTTGGTTTGCTCGGCCTGGCGGCGCTGGCCGCCACCGCCCAAGTTCTCCGCCACAAAGCACCCCGCAGCGCCCTCTGGCTCTTCTGGCTCGCCTTCGCCGCAGTCCTTGCCGCGCTGTTCTGCAACCCGTGGGGCGCGCAATTGCTCCGCTGGCTGGTCGGCAGCGTCCTGTGGATGCGCCCGGAAATCCAGGAATGGAACCCCACTCCCTTGGGCTGGGATCATGCCGCGTTTTTTTTTCTCATCGCCCTGGCCGGCCTGGCTTGGGTTTTCACCCGCCGTCCGCGCGCCTGGTGGGAACTGGCCGCCTGCGCCGCCTTCGCGCTGCTGGCCTTGCGCTCCGTCCGCAACGCCCCGCTCTGCGCCCTGGTCCTGCTGGCGCTGGTGCCGCCCCATCTGGCCGATGTCCTCGCCCGCTTCCGCCGCCATTTCGCGCGTTGGGAAATCCTCGCCTCCCAGTCCGCCCCGCAAAACGCCGCCGCCGTCCTCTGCGCGCTCGCCGCGTGCGCGATGGGGGCCGCGGCATTCACCCTGCACAAGCAACATCCTTTGACCATGGAAGCGCCCCGTTCCCAATACCCGCTCGCCGCGGTGCGGTTCATGCGGACCAACGCCTTGGCGGGCCGTCTCCTGGTCTTCTTCGATTGGGGCGAAATGGCCATCTTCTCCCTCCCCGACTGTCCCCCCTCGATTGATGGCCGGCTGGACACCTGCTATTCAACCAATTTGATCGCCGCCCATTTCCATTTCTACAGCGGCGAACCCTTCGATCAAAAAATCCTCGACCCCAACCAGGCCGACCTGGCCCTGCTCCCCGTCAACCTCGCCGGCGCCGCCGACCTGGCGAAGCGTCCCGGCTGGAAGCCGGCTTATTTTGACGATGTGGCCGAGGTCCTCGTCCGCGACCCGGCCCGCTTCCCCAACCTCCGCAACCTCGCCCTTCCCGTCTCCGGCCCCGCCGCCGCCCAGATCCGCGATCCCTTCCCGGATTTCAATCCCCGCTGGAAATCAAACTGATTTGCCCCCGGCTTTTCATCCTGTTAGATTAACAACACTATGAAACATCTGACCCGCGAAGAACTGCTCAAGCGCATCTGGATTGACCCGGAGCGATGCGGCGGCAAGCCGTGCATCCGGGGCCATCGCATCTGGGTATCGCTCATCCTCGATCTGCTGGCGTCAGGCGCCCCTGCGGGAGAGATACTTGAGGATTATCCCGGGCTGGTGGAAGAGGACATTCTTGCCTGCATCGCGTATGGTTCGGAAATGTCGCGGGAACGCTATGTGGACATTCCATTGGAAGCGCCCGCATGAAACTCAAACTGGATGAAAACCTCGGGGAGCGCGGGCGACGGTGGCTCACAGAGGCGGGACACGACGTTTCCACCGTGGCGTCACAGCGGATGGAGTCCGCGCCGGATGAGGCGGTCATCGAGGCATGCCGCCGCGAAGAACGCGCCTTGGTGACGCTGGATTTGGATTTTGCGAACCCGGTGGATTTTCGACCACACCAATATGCGGGCATCGCCGTCCTGCGCCTGCCCAAGAAGGCCACAGCGGAAGATTTGCTCCAAGCCATCCAGACATTTGCAAAAGGACTGGAGCAACACCCGCTCTCCGGCAAATTGTGGATCGTTGAGAGAGGACGCATCCGCCTCCATCAGCAGGACGACAAGGCATGAAGTCGGGTCTGGTCTAATCCCATCCGGCGTTGTTTGTGTGAATCTACACGCACATAGTTAATGATTCGGATCGAGGGTTTGCCTCAAGGCGCCGACAATCCAGGCGCAGCCACTTGCAGCGCCGCTTGGTGAAACGGTTTGCCGGATTGGTAAAGCTGGAGTCGCGCTTGCATTTGCGGGGCCAGTTCTTCTTGCCCGGTCCCGGCAAGCTCCAGCGCCTTTGAACATTGACGGACACCCCCTTGACTCCCGCCCCAACCCCTTCACACTATGTCTGCCCATGCGACCATGAAATCCGAGATACCCACACACACCGCGGCAACTGACGGCCCGTCCGACAACGCCGTTTCCCATTTCGGAAAGGACCTCTCGCCCTCCGTTTTCAGGGACTGCCTGGTTTTGCTTCTTGTGCTGGGGCTGATCGTCCGCGCGGGCTTCCTCCTCGAACACGCCCGCTCCCCCTCCTTCGCAGTCCTGACGCTGGATCAGAAGTACTACGACACCGTCGCAAAAATGCTCCTGTCGGGAGACGACCTCCACCAACTTCACGGATTACGGCCGCTGCTCTATCCCATGTTCCTTTCCGTCCTCTACAAGCTGGGCGGTTCGCACGGAATTGATCTCGCCGTGATCGTGCAACATCTGCTCGGCGTGGGCACGGGTTTGCTCGTGGCCCTGTTGGGGGCGCGGCTCTTCCGCCACCGCCTCAGCGGAGTGGCGGGCGGGGTGTTGTTCCTGCTCGCGCCGCTGCCGCTTTGCTTTGAGGGCGAATTGTTGATCGAGCCAAGCTACACATTCCTGATCTGCCTGGCGCTCCTGCTCCACCTCCGCGCCGCCGCCGCTCTCGGATGGCGCAGCGGTCTGCTTTGGATGCTCGGCGGCGCTTTGATCGCCCTCGCCGCCCAGGCTCGCGCGAACATCCTCGTTTTCCTGGCCGTCTATCCGCTGCTGGCCGCTTGGCGTTGCTGGCGCTCGCTCGCGCCCGCTTCGGAGTTGCGCATGTCTGGTCAAGGTAGGGCGCGCAGTCCCCTGCGCGCCGGGACCTCGCTCGCCCCCGCCCCCCTCCTGCCCTTGTTGGGCCTGCTTGGCGCGCTGGCGATGGCCATCCCGTGGGGCCTCTTCAACATGCGCCAAACCGACCACTTCCATCTCATCCCCAACGCCGGCGGCGTCAACCTCTATCTCGGCAACAAACGCTCCTCCGACGGCATGGTCCCCGCCCAGGAGCGCCGCGTCACTTACGGCGAGCGTTACGAGGACTCTGTCGAAATTTGGTCGCGCCAGGAGTACCAGGCCGCCATGCGCGCGCAGGGCCTCCAGCCCGATTCAGACCCCATGGCCGTCTCCAAATACTGGACCCGCCGCGCCCTCGCCGAGATCCGCGTCGCCCCGGCCGCCTGGCTCCATCTGATCGCCAAGAAATCCTGGCTCACCCTTTGGAACGCCGAGGTGCCCAACAACAAAGCCTTCGCCTTTCTCCAGCAAGAATTCCTCTGGCTGCGCCTGCTCCCGGTCCGTTGGGTGGTCCTGCTCATGCTTGCTCCCGCCGGAATTTGGGCCGCCTTCAAATGGGGAAATCCCGACGCGCTCTGGATCCTCCTCTCTTTCGCGTTTCTCTACCTGGCCGCCAACGTCGCCTTCTTCATCTGCGACCGCTACCGCTATCCCGTCTGGCCTGTCATGGCCGCCATCGCCGGCGGCGGCCTGCTGGCTTTCCTGGAGACCCTCCGCCGCCAACGCTGGCGCGGCGCCCTTTGCCTTGCGGCGGGGATGGCCCTGATGGCCGCGATTTCCCTGCCCAACTGGTTTGGCGCGCAACTCCCCAATTTCGCCCGCGACTACCTCTTTCACTCCATCGCCTGGTACGAAAAAGGCCGCTTCCCAGAGGCCCTGGGCGACATTGACCGCAGCCTCCAGTTGGACCCTCTGGACGCCACCGCCTGGCATCACCGTGGCAACGTCCTGCTGGCGCTCGACCGCTTCGACGAAGCCAGGTCCGATTACCAGCAGACCTTGCGCCTCAGCCCCGACGACGGCGGAGTCTGGAACAACTACGCCGTCGCCTTGGATTCGTTGGGTCGCACCAACGAGGCCTATCAAGCCTTCCTTCGCGCCACCAAAACCCAGCCCCCGAGCCAAAACGCCTTCCTCTCACTGATCTTCCTCCAACTCCGCGCCAACGACCTCGCCGCCGCCGCCGCCACCCTCGCCCAGCTTGACAAGCAAAAGTCGTCCCCGTCGCCGGACGCCGCGGTGCTGGCCCTCCGTTCCGTCCTCGCCCGCAAGCGCGGCGACGCCCCTCAAGCCGACGCCCTGGAGCGCCAGGCCCGCGCCCTGGACCCCGCCACCGCCGCCTGGGCCATCCAACGCGCCACCGCCACCGCCTCCCCCCTCCGCCCCGACTAGCCCAAGTTCGTCAGTTCGGAGTGCGAGGAAGGGCGGGACTTTTTCCAGAGGCGGAAACCGCCGCGGAAGGCGTTGTTGTTGTCGCCCAGACGGACGCCGGGGGGCGGTTTGCCGAGTTTTTTGCAGTTGCCGCCGCCCAGGACGACATAATCCGGTTGAAAGGCGGCCTGAAATTTTTGGACCACATCGGCGACGCATCGGCGCCATTTCTTTTTACCCAGGCGCTTGAGGCCGGGGATGCCAAGGTATTGCTCGTAGGAGCGCCCGTTTTTGTAGGGCAAATGGGCCAGTTCCATCGGCAGCAGGACGCCGTCAAACACCATCGCGGCGCCAAGACCGGTGCCCAGGCCCAGGAACAACATCCTGCCGCCCTGATAGCTTCCCAGGGCCTGCATGACGGCGTCGTTGATGATGCGGACGGGACAGCCGAAGGCTTTGTGAAAATCGAAGTCCACCCAGCCGGGGCCGAGGTTGCGCGGCTCGGTTCTGGGCTGATTGCGGACGACGGGGGCGGGAAAACCGATGGAGACGGCGTCGTATTTCCAGCCGGCGGTGGTTTTTTTGACATCGGCCACCATTTGCTTTGGGGTCATTTTGGGGCCGGAGGGGATTTTGACTTTTCTTCGGCGTCCGGTGGCGGTGATTTTGATGTGAGTGCCGCCAACATCAAGAACCAGGATTCTCATTCGGTCTTTCTCCAGGCGCGGCCGTCGCGGGCCATCAAGTCATCGGCCTCGCGCGGCCCCCAGGAGCCGGCGGGGTAGTTGGGAAAGGCGCGGGGCGGAAGAGCCTTCCAGACATCCAGGACGGGGGTGATGACGCTCCAGCCGGCCTCCACCATGTCGGCGCGCTGGAAGAGCGTGGCGTCGCCGGTCATGCAATCGTAGATGAGGCGCTCGTAGCCGGTGCTGGGGTTCTGGCGGAAATAATCCACGTAGTTGAATTTCATCTCGACGGCGCCCATGTGCATGATGGGGCCGGGGATTTTTGCGCCAAAGCTCAGGGAGAGGCCCTCTTCGGGCTGAATCTGCAAGACGAGGCGGTTGGCCTGGAGGGTCTCCACCGGGGTGTCGCGGAACAATTGAAACGGGGCGCGCTTGAATTGGATGGCGATTTCCGTGGCGCGTTTGGCGAGGCGCTTTCCGGTTCGGATGTAGAAGGGGACGTCGGCCCAGCGCCAGTTGTCTATCTTCAACTTCAAGGCGACAAAAGTCTCGGTAGTGGAATCGTGGGCGACGCCGGCCTCGGCGCGATAGGCCGGGACGCTCTCCGCGCCGATGGCGCCCGGGCCGTATTGGCCGCGCACGGCGGCGCTGAGGACATCTTCGGGGGAGGGAACCTGAATGGCATGGAGGGCCTTGGCCTGCTCGTCGCGCACGGAATTGGCCTCGAAGGAAATCGGCGGCTCCATCGCGGTGAGGGAAACGAGTTGAAAGAGATGGTTGGGCACCATGTCGCGCAGCGCGCCCGCCGTTTCGTAGTAGCCGCCGCGGGCCTCGACGCCGACGGTCTCGGCGGCGGTGATTTGGACGTGGTCAATGTAGCGGCGGTTCCAAATGGGCTCGAAGATGCCGTTGCCGAAGCGGAAGATCATGATGTTCTGCACGGTCTCCTTGCCCAGGTAATGGTCAATGCGGAAAATCTGCCGCTCTTCGAGGATTTGCTTGATGGAGGCGTTGAGGGCGCGGGCGGACTCCAAATCGCGCCCGAACGGTTTTTCAATGACGACGCGGCGCCAATTCCCGTCCTTCTCCTCCGCCAGTCCGGCGGCGCCCAGTTGTTTGACCGCCTCGCCAAAGAAGCGCGGGGCGACGGCCAGATAATAGAGATGATTGGCCGGGACTGCGTGGTTTTTGCCGACCTCGGCGATTTTGTCCTTGAGTAGCTGGTAGGCGCCGGGGTCCTGAAAATCGCCGCGGACGTAGTACAGGCGGCGCTCAAACCAGGCCCACATCTCCGGCGTGATCACGCAACTGGCGAACTCCTTGATGTCCTTGCTCATCTGGGCGCGGAAGGTCTCGGTGGAGTAGTCCATGCCGGAGAAGCCGACGATGACAAATTGTTCGGGCAACAATTTGGCGGCGACCAGATTGCAGAGGGCGGGGACGAGCTTGCGTTTGGTCAAATCGCCGCTGGCGCCGAAAATGACCATGACGCAAGGATCGGCCTTGCGCGCCGTGGATTCAACGGGTTCCTGGGGCGCAAGGCTCATGCAGGCAGATTATCGGGGGTCCATCCCATCACGATGCGTAAATCTGCATGATTTTGCCCAAGAATTCAAGGGCCTGTTGGCGTTTGCGCTGGAAGGAGTTGCGTCCGATGATCGAGCCGAAACCGCCGCCGTCGCGGATGGCGGTGACTTCCTGGAACACCGCGTCGTCGGAGACCATCGCGCCGCCGGAGAAGATGACGATGCGGCGGCCGGCGAAGGCGCACTGGACAATGTGGCGGACGCGCTCGGCCAAAGTGGCGGCGGGGACTTTTTCCTTCTCATAGACTTTGCGTGCGGCGTCCTGTTCGAGGTGGGCGCTGGGGAGCTTGACTTTGATGACGTGGGCGCCGAGTTGGGCGGCGATTTGGGCGGCGTAGCCGCAGACATCCAGGGCGGTCTCGCCCTCCTTGCTCAAGCCGGAACCGCGCGGATAGGACCAGACGACGACGGCCAAGCCGGCTTGTTTGGCCCTGGCGGTCGCCTCGCGAAGCTGCTGATACATTTCGACGCGATGGGCCGAGCCGGGATAGATGGTGAACCCAACGGCGACACAACCCAGGCGCAGGGCCTCGTCCACGCCGCTGGTGATGGCGGACAAGGGGTCTTTTTCATCCAGCAGCACGTCGTGGTTGTTGATCTTGAGGATAAGGGGGATTTCGCCGGCGAATTCGCGGGCGGCGGCCTCGATGGCGCCCAGCGGGGCGGCGTAGGCGTTGCAGCCCGAGGCGACGGCCAGCTCGCAATGGTAGCGGGGATCGTAGCCGGGGGGGTTGACGGCGAAACTGCGGGCGGGGCCGTGCTCAAAGCCCTGGTCCACAGGAAGAATGACCAGCTTGCCGGTGCCGCCGAGCTTGCCGTGGTTGAGGAGGCGTGCGAGGTTGGTGAGGGTTCCGGGGTTGTCGCTGCCGTACCAGCTTAGGATTTCTTTGACTCGTGGGGTTGCCATAAATGACTTTCTTGGATTGATGTTATTTGTTTGGGACATTTCAACTTGATCGTCCGCGAGATTTCACCGCGTGGGGAGAGGATACGGGAAAGCAGCGCGACCGCAAGCCGGTTGTGGGGCGCGGGCAGAACATCTATTGGCAATTCTTTGCCCGGAATTGCGCTGTTTTTCTTCTTGCATCGGGGCGGGGGCGGCGTTATTCTCGGCGCCGATCTCACACCAGCGTTGACTGGCGACTTGACTTGTCATGTTGAACCTTTAACCCAATCGTCTATGAAAAACTGCACTCTCCTTCAGGCCGCGGTTGTTGGCGGCCTTCTCGTTACCGGCGCGGGCGTCCTCCTGGCCCAGGACTGGCCCCAATGGCGCGGCGCCAATGAAGACGGCAAAGCAGCCGGCTTCAAGGCCCCCGCAACCTGGCCGTCGCAATTGACCCAGAAATGGAAGCAGACCGTCGGCCTGGGCGACACCACCCCGGCCCTGGTCGGCGACAGGCTCTACGTCTTGTCGCGAGTGGACGCGGAGGAAAACGTGATCTGCCTCAACGCCGCCGACGGCAAGGAAATCTGGCGGCAGAAGTACGCCGCGCCCCAGGTGTCCGGCCCTTCGGCTGGAGCCCACGCCGGGCCGCGCAGTTCGCCGGCGGTCGCGGACGGCAAGGTGGTCACTTTCGGAGTGACGGGCATTTTGACGTGCTGGAACGCGGCGGATGGGAAGC
>JBEKAN010000132.1:0-10844 GCA_050015895.1 Verrucomicrobiota bacterium | reverse complement strand
CAAGTGACCAGCGGGCCGGCGATGAGCAACGGTCCGATGCCTGGAACAAAAAAGAACGCGGAGCCGAACAACAGCCCCCAAATCCCGCCCCAGAAGGCTCCCGTTTTTCCCCAGTGTTTCATGCGGTCGCCGGCATTGTAGTAGCCGACCACATTTTCATCCGTGTGATAGTCGCGTCCGACAATGGAGAGTTTTTTCATGTCAAATCCCGATTCCTGCAATTGCTTGATGGCGGATTCGGCTCCGATGTGGGATTTGTAAATCGCCACCACCGCGTTGTTCTTGGTCATAATGTTCGTTCTTTCGTCTTTGAGTTTTAATATTTTCGTCGCAGACGGCACGGTAGCTCTTGTGCTGGCGCTCCGCTATGGGGTGTAACCCTACCGTGGATGATGCGAGGCGCCGCCCGACGACTGACCCCCGCGGCGGATGATTTTAATAATGAAATAATCCGGCGCCGGAATGGCTGCGCCACAAGAACCGGAGTTTCAGCCCTGTGCGGCGGATTCAAACCCCGCTGGAGAACCGTTGCCTCCGGCGGGAGCCTGAATCCTGTCGTGGCTTTCGTCGCGGGCGGGTCGTTCCCGCCAGGGCGTGGCGAGCGGGTTGCCCAACCGGGACTCCAGGAGCCGGGCGACAATCTGACGAGATTCCTCCCGCCGCTTGTCCAGCTTCCTGCGATAGACCATCCCGAGGACCAGAAAGGCCAGAAGGCTGATGAGCGACGCGGCACCCAGAGCGCATACGAAGTTCACGAGGAATTGCGGCGCGCTGTAGGGAAAATTCTCCAGCAAAATCGCCGGATAGACAAGGCCGGCCAAAGCGAGCGCGGCCAAGACGGCCATCAGCCAAGCCGCGCGCCGCACACATCGCTCCTCGCGCTGAATCCGGGTGATCTCTTGCGCCAGTTCCCGGCGTCCGGCGCTTTCGTCGTAACGAAGGCAGTGCTTCAGGAACTCCGTTTGTTTGTGGTGGTCGCGCATGATCGTGGGCACGCTTTTGTCCGCCTCAAGGCGAGGTCTCAGCGACCTCCGAGCGACCGGAGCGAGCGTGGATTATCGTGATGGGCACAGGCATCATGAAACTAATACAAGCGGATACTACGCGCCGCCGCGGCCGCGGGCTATGGGGTGTTCTCCCCATATCGGGAGACGCGGGAACTGGCCCGGATTGAATCCTGGAACCCGCTGACAAGCAGTCAGACCAGGGAAGCGAACCGCAGATTAAAGGCGAACAGGGTCGCCAGTTCGGGCGGGGCTTGCCGGTGGGTTGGTCAGCACCCGGCGCTTGAGGGCGGAGTAATTCACCCGGAGGGCCTGGGCGACCGGGCTTGGGCGATAGGCTCGAGCCATCCGCACCAGGTCCTGCCACAAGGTTTCCGGGATGGGCTCCCTGGGTTTGCGCCCGCTGCGCCAGGCGGCCAGGGCGGGTTGCACCTTCGCCACGGCCACCGCGAAGGCCGGGTCCAAACTCGTTGTTTTCGTCGCCGCCATAATATTTCCAATCAATGGTGTCTCTGGATCATTCACTCGTTTAATTTAATCCCTCGCGGACGTGACAATCGTAACGCTGGTGGTGAAATTCCGGGAACGCTGGCGCGGTGGCGCCGGCTCCTGGCGCAACCCTCTTGATGGAAGCAGAAGTGTGCGGGACGGGCAGTCGGCGCTCCTGCGGGATAAAATCCAGTTGGGCCTTGCGCGCCACGGCTTGCAGATAGCCGAGTGTGCGGACAGATTGGGGCTGCCGCGGCTTCGCGACGCCCACCAAGGCTCTGAGGGCGCCCACCCGCGAGGGCCGGCGCGGCAACCACGCGTCAATCCAGACGTAGAGATCCAGCGGCAACTCATTGGCGGCATAGACGGAGACCACAATCACATCCGCCGAGAGCGCGGCATGAACGGCATCCCCCAGAAACGCCGGATCGCCGAGGGAATTGGCGTGGAACCATTTGCTTTGGATGCTCTCCTCTCCCGCCAGTCGCGTCGCCCGGCGGCAAGTCCGCAAGGCCCAATCGCGGGTCACTCGATCTTGATAGACGCCCGCGATGTTTAGAGAGAAGGCCGCCGCATCCGAGGCGACGGCCGCCTGGACCAACAGAGACGGGCTTTGCAAAGGCGCCATTGTATCTTTCATAGTTTTCATTAGACGGGGTGATCATCCCCAAAAACCGACGCGGGCGCTATGGGGTGTTCACCCCATATACAGATTGGGGCGGTTGCGCGATATTGGCGTGGAATTCGCGGCTTTCCGATGACAGGTCAAGCAGACCGGAGGATACCGCTGAATCCGGCATGACCGCATGAAACACAAATTAATCGGATTGTCACAACGCTATGCGAGGGCGCTGCGAAAGCACCTCAAGCAAGGGCCGCGGGCGAGTCTGCTGCCGGCGGTGGCGCTGGGACGCCAGGCGGTCGCCCTGGGCCTGGAGACGCTGGAGCTGGCCCGGATTCACGAGGGGGCGGTCGCCTTGCTGGAACCCCCCGGCGGCAAAAACGGGATCGCGAAAAGGGCGGAGATTTTTTTCACCGAGGCCATCATCCCGATCGTGGAGACGCACCGCGCCGCGCGGGAGGGCCGGATTCAACTGGGCCAGCTCAACGAGGCGCTGAGGCGGCGCACGGTGGAGCTGGCCCTGACCCACCAGAAGTTGCAACGAGTGACCGCGCGGCGAAAGAGCGTGGAAACGGCGCTCCAGAAAAGCGGGGAACAATACACCCGGCTGCTGCGGGATTCCCTGCGGCTCCAGGCGGGATTGCGGCAACTGACCCACGAGGTGCTCCGGGCGCAGGAGGAGGAGCGCAGGAAGATCAGCCATGAGCTTCAGGATCAAATCGCGCAGACTTTGTTGGGCATCAATGTCCGGCTGCTCTCCTTGAAAGAGGAGGCGCGCGGGAACACGCAGGGTCTCAAGAATGAAATTGCCAGCACGCAGCGATTGGTGGCAAAGTCGGCCAAATCGGTGCGGCGGGCCGCCCGGGAATTCGGCCACTCATGAAACACAGATTTTTCAGGCGCTATCAGGCGGCGTTGCTGGCCTGGCTCAGGCATGAGCCGGGGGCGGGCCTGCAACCGGCTCGCGGCATGGGCCGGGTGGCTCTGGCCGCCGGGCTGCAGACGCTGGACATGGCCCGGCTCCATGAGCAAATCCTGGTCACCGAGGTGCTGCCAGGGATCCCGGCCCGCAAACGCGCCAAGCTCATCCGGCAGGCGGGGACTTTCTTCATCGAGGCCATCACCCCGATCGAGAACATTCATCGCGGCGCGCGGGAGGCCGCGGTTCACCTGAATGAGATCGTGGAGATGCTCAGCCAGCGCACGGTGGAACTGGCCGCCTCCAACCTGGAGCTGACTGCGGAGATCGCCCATCGCAAGGCGATGGAGGAGGCCCTCAAAAAGAGCGAGCGCCATTACTCGCAGTTGCTGGACAAGTCGGATCGGATGCAGGAGGAGCTGCGGCAGTTGTCCCGGCAGATTCTCTCCACCCAGGAGGAGGAGCGCCGGGAGATCAGCCGCGAATTACATGACGTGATCGCCCAGACGCTGACGGGCATCAATGTCCGGCTGGCGGCCTTGAAGAAGGAGGCGGCGCTCAACACCAAGGGCCTGGACCGCAACATCGCCCGCACACAACGGCTGGTGGAAAAATCGGTGGACATCGTGCATCAGTTCGCCCGCGAACTGCGCCCGGCGGTGCTGGATGATCTGGGTCTGATTCCCGCCCTGCACTCCTTCATGAAGAACTTCACCACGCGGACGGGTGTGCGCGCGCATTTGACCGCGTTCGCGGAAGTGGAACAATTGGAGACAGCCCGGCGCACCATGCTCTATCGCGTGGCCCAGGAGGCGCTGACCAATGTGTCCCGCCACGCGCAAGCCAGCCGGGTGGAGGTGAGCCTCCAGAAGCTTCCCGGGGCCGCGCGCATGGAAATCAAGGACGACGGCCGGTCCTTTGAAGTGGAACGCACCCTGCACGCCAGGGGGAACAAACGTCTGGGGCTGCTGGGCATGAGGGAGCGGGTCGAAATGGTCGGCGGCGAGTTTTCTGTCGAATCCGCGCCCGGCCAGGGCACGACCGTGCGGGTGGAGGTTCCATTCGCCCCCAACCGGAAAGACGGGCTGAAGAACTCCGGCCACACCGCACGCAAATGCCCATGAGACCCATCCTTTTTCTGCCGGTCATTCTGGCGGCTTTCTGTGGCGGAACCCTCGCGGCGGCGGGTTCGACAAACGTGGCGGCGGCCAATCGCGTCCTCATGATCGAGTCCAGTTCCATGCCGGTGGCCGGGGGCAGGGCCACGCTGACGATCGGTCCGCTGGATCGGGCGGCCGGCGTTTACACGGGGGATTACCAGATCAAGGTCTCTCCTTATTTTTACAAAAACGAAAAGGGCAGGCTGGCCATTGTCGTTTCCGACGAGTCGCTGGCCCAAGTCAGCCAGGGCAAGGCCGCGGCGATCGTCGGGACCGCCACCACCAGCGGCCAGGGCGGCGTGACCCGGCCAATTGACGCCACAGCCACGCCGGTGGACATCAATCACGGCACACTCAAGCTCTGGTTCATGGCGGGAGACCGGCAAATGACCTTCGAGCCGGCGTACCACTTTGCGGAGGAAGGGACGGCGGTGGTTGTGGCAAAGGCGACTGATGCCAAGCCCAATTCCAACCTTCAAATCGGCCTTGCCGCTTCGCCCCGCCAAGCCCCGGACCCCGACCCCAAACACCCATGAAAAAAATCACAGTATTATTAGCCGAAGACCACACCATTGTGCGCGAGGGGTTTCGCAGGATGCTGGAACTGGAGGAGGATCTGGAAGTGGTCGGCGAGGCGCAAGATGGGCGCCAGGCGGTCGCCCTGGTCAACAAACTCCGTCCCGCCGTGGTGTTGATGGACATCGCCATGCCGCTGCTCAATGGTTTGGAGGCCACCCGCCAGGTCCTCAAAGCCGTGCCGACCACCAAAGTGCTCATGCTCTCGGCGCACAGTGACGACGCATACGTGCAAAACGCGACCGACTCCGGCGCGGTGGGATTCCTGCTCAAACAAACCTCCGCGCACGACGTGTGCCGGGCGATTCGGGAGGTGCAAAAGGGGAAGACGTTTTTCAGCGCCTCCGTTTCCCGGCGTCTGGATCGTCTGGATCGTCACCATGCCCCGTCACCCAACCACGCGGGGTCGCACCACACAAAAGCCGTCCAACTGACTTCGCGGGAGATGGAAGTGCTCCAACTCATAGCCGAAGGCAAGGCGAACAAGGAAACGGCCTCGGAACTGGGCATCAGCGGCAAGACCGTCGAGAAGCACCGCGAGCATCTGATGGAGAAGCTGGACATCCACGACACCGCCGGTCTGACCCGCTACGCCATTGAAGCGGGCATCATTGAGAGCAGCGTGCAATTGACGATTGTCTGACAGATGGGGAGAACACCCCATAGCGGGCAAAGCGTCTTGCCGCATATTCTCTGAGGCATGAATTCAACCGACCCCTTGATCCCAGTGCTTCATCCCTCCGCGGAAGAAGAAGGCACCCAAACCATGACTCGTCAGGATTTGCGGATGAAAAATAATCACCCCGGCATGTCCGGCCTCAGCACGCGGAGCGAGCGGGCGGAGGCGCGGACCGAAGAAGCGGAGACCCGGACCGAACAGGCCAATACCCGGACCGAACAGGCGGAGACGCGCACGGAGCAAGCCAACACGCGAACGAAGCAGGCGGAGGCGCGCACGGAGCAAGCCAACACGCGAACGAAGCAAGCGGAAATGCGGACGAAACAGGCGGAGGCGCGAAACGCGGGGGCGATGGAAATCGCGCCAAAGAAAACCGGGAAGAAACGCATCCTCGCCGTGGATGACAATGCCAGCAACACCCGGCTGGTGAAGCTCTATCTGGAAGGGGCCGACAATTACGAGGTCCGGGAGGAAAACGACCCCAGGGCCGCGCTTGCGGCGGCGGAGGAGTTTCAGCCTCACTTGATCCTGCTGGATGTGATGATGCCGGGTTTGGACGGCGGGGATTTGGCCGCCTGCATTCAGGCAAGTCCCAAGTTGAAAGCCGTGCCGATTGTGTTTCTGACCGCGGCCGTCACCAAAGGAGAAGTGGAGGCGGGAGGCGGGCAGATCGGAGGGCAGACGTTTCTGGCCAAGCCGATTGTCCTCAAGGAAATGCTCACCTGCCTCAAGCATCATTTGGGCGGATGACGCCTATGGAGCCGACAGCCATTCTCGACGGCGATCCCGCCGCGGTGGAAATCGTCGCCGAAGTCCCGCCAGAGGAGGCTCTGCTCAAGGCGGGGGCCTTGCAGAACGCGATTTTCAACAGCGCCAACTTCTCGAGCATCGCCACGGACGCCAAGGGCGTCATTCAAATCTTTAATGTCGGCGCGGAACGCATGCTGGGCTACGCGGCCGGCGATGTCCTGAACAAGATCACCCCGGCCGAAATTTCCGATCCGCAGGAGGTGATCGCGCGCGCCAAAGCGCTGAGCGTCGAGCTGGGCACCACGATCACCCCGGGCTTCGAGGCCCTGGTGTTCAAGGCCTCCCGCGGCATCGAGGACATCTACGAATTGACCTACATCCGCAAGGACGGCAGCCGCTTTCCGGCCATTGTCTCGGTCACCGCGTTGCGCGACGAGCAGGGCGGCATCATCGGCTATCTGTTGATCGGAACCGACAACACCGCGCGCAAGCGGGCGGAAGAGGCGCTCCTGAAGGCGAGCGCCTTGCAGAGCGCGATCTTCAACAGCGCCAACTTCTCGAGCATCGCCACCGACTCCAAGGGCGTGATTCAAATCTTCAATGTCGGCGCCGAGCGCATGCTGGGCTACGCGGCCGCCGACGTGATGAACAAGATCACTCCGGCCGACATTTCCGACCCGCAAGAAGTGATCGCGCGCGCCAAGGCGCTGAGTGTGGAGCTGGCCACCACGATCACCCCGGGCTTCGAGGCCCTGGTGTTCAAGGCCTCCCGGGGCATCGAGGACATTTACGAATTGACCTACATCCGCAAGGACGGCAGCCGATTCCCGGCGGTCGTCTCGGTCACGGCCCTGCGCGACGCGCAAAACGCGATCATCGGCTACCTGCTCATCGGCACGGACAACACCGCGCGCAAACAGGTGGAAGAGGAGCGCAAGAAGCTGGATCAACGATTGCGCGACCAGCAGTTCTACACCCGCTCTCTTTTCGAATCCAACATTGACGCGCTGATGACGACCGATCCGCTCGGCATCATCACCGACGTCAACAAACAAATGGAGGCGCTCACCGACTGCACCCGCGACGAGTTGATTGGCGCGCCGTTCATGAACTGCTTCACCGATCCCGAGCGGGCCGAGGCCGCCATCAAGTTGGTGTTGAGCGAGAAGAAGGTCACCAACTACGAATTGACCGCCAGCGCCAGGGACGGGAAGAAGACAGTCGTGTCCTACAACGCGACGACCTTTTACGACCGGGACCGCAGGCTGCAAGGCATGTTCGCCGCCGCGCGCGACGTCACGGAGCGCAAACGCTTCGAGCAGGCGCTCCAGGAGTCGAACGCGGAAATGGAGAGCGCCAAATCGGCGGCGGAGAAAGCCAACCTCGCCAAATCGGATTTCCTGTCCAGCATGAGCCATGAGCTGCGCAGCCCGCTCAACGCGATTCTGGGCTTCGCGCAACTCATGGAGTCCGCCTCCCCTTCGCCGACGGCCTCGCAGGCGGAGAGCATCGCGCAGATTCTCCAGGCGGGATGGCATCTGCTCAAACTGATCAACGAAATCCTGGATCTGGCGGTGATCGAGTCCGGCAAGGTGTCGCTCTCGCCCGAATCGGTGTCCTTGTCCGAGGTCATGTTCGAATGCCAGGCCATGATGGAGCCAGTGGCGCAGCAGCATGGAATCCGCATGACCTTTCCCCGCTTCGAGGACGTGCGTTCCTTCTTTGTCAAAGCCGATCGGACCCGGTTGAAACAAGTCATCATCAATCTGCTTTCCAACGCGATCAAATACAACCAGGAGCGGGGAACGGTGGTGGTGGACTGCGCCGTGAGCGCCCCGGAGCGCATTCGCATCCGCGTCGCGGACACCGGCGCCGGACTGCCTCCGGAAAAGCTGGCGCAACTATTCCAGCCGTTCAACCGGCTCGGCCAGGAAGCCGGCGGCGAGGCCGGCACGGGCATCGGCCTGGTGGTGACCAAGCGATTGGTCGAACTCATGGAGGGCGTGCTGGGCGTGGAAAGCACCGTCGGGGTGGGAAGCGTGTTCTGGTGCGAACTGCTCTCGGCCGCCGCGCCCCAACTTGGCGTCCAAAGCCGCGAAGTGGAGGCCTCTCTTCCGCCGCATTTGCCGGCCGGCGCCTCGCGCCGCACCCTGCTGTATGTGGAGGACAACCCCGCGAACATGAAACTGGTCGAGCAACTCATCGCGCGTTGTCCGGACATTCAGCTCCTGACCGCGGTGAACGGAACCCTCGGCATCCAGATCGCCCGCGCCGCCCAACCGCAGGTGATCCTGATGGATGTCAACCTGCCTGGCATCAGCGGCATCGAGGCCTTCAAAATCCTGCGCGAAGACCCGGCCACGGCGCACATCCCCGTCGTCGCCCTCAGCGCCAACGCCATGCCGCGCGACATCGCGATGGGCCTGGAGTTGGGCTTTTTCCGGTATCTCACCAAACCCATCAAAGTCAAAGAGTTCATGGACACGCTGAATGAGGCATTGGAATTTGCGGAGAAACCGGCGCTTCGGGGCAACTGAGGGAAGGCAAATACCAAGATCCCCTCATGATTGACAATGAACAAGAACAACCTCGCTTTCTGGATGACTTCGGCGGGAACGGTCTGCCGGGGTGAGAGATCCGAAAGTGAAAACTGATTGCAAGGACGGCTCAACGGCGGCGGCGGCGCGGGCGGAGAAGCCCGGCGGGGAACCGGGGTCCGCGCAAGCGTCCGCAGCCCGGGCGGACAAAGCCAAACCGGCGCAAATCGCCATCGTCGGTCTGGGGTTGGTCGCCTTCCTTTATTTTGCGCGTCCTGTGATGCTGCCGGTTTTGCTGGGTTGGATTGCGGCCGTGACGTTGCAACCGCCCATGCGCTGGTTGTCCCACTGGCACATTCCCCGCCCGCTCTCCGCCGCCGTCCTGCTTTGCCTGCTGGTCTCCGCCTTCGGAGTGGGTTTCTATGAACTGGGCCGCCCGGCGTTGAAGTGGGTCAATGAGGCGCCGCAACACATGACCGACTTGAGGCGGAGGGTGCAGAAGAACTTCCCCCGTCTTGGTCGCTTCAGCGAGGCGGTGGCGGCCGTGAGCAGCCTGGGAGCGACCGAGGAGGAAAAAACGGAGGAACAAAGGAAGGCGCCCACGGTGGAGGTCAAAGAGAGTCGTGGCGCCAGCGCCGTCATCAACTGGACTGGTTCCTTCCTGGTGTGCGCGGTGGAGACGGTGGTCCTGCTTTATCTGTTGCTGGCGTCGGGCGATTTCTTTTTGCAAAAGCTGGTTCGCATGGCACCGACATCGCAGGACAAGGAGAGCGCGATCGAGATCAGCCGCGAGATTCAGCGAAACATTTCCCATTATCTGTTTTCCGTCTCGCTGATTAACATCGGCCTGGGTCTGGCGGTCAGTGGAGGTCTCTGCCTGATGGGCGTGCCCAACGCGGCGATGTGGGGGATGTTCGCGGCGGCGCTGAACTTTGTTCCCTACCTCGGCCCGGTCGTCGGGGTCTTCCTGCTGGCCACCGTCGGGCTGCTCACCTTCGACACGCTGTGGAGCGGACTCCTGCCGGCGGCCTGGTATCTGCTGCTCCACTTGCTGGAATCCAATCTGGTCACGCCGGTGGTGCTCGGACGGCGATTCGCCCTCCATCCGGTCGTCATTTTTGTTTCGTTGATCTTCTGGACCTGGCTCTGGGGTTTGCCGGGCGCTTTCTTGTCGGCGCCGATCCTGGTCTCGATGAAAGTGGTTTGCGAGCGGCTTCCCGCCCTGTCGCGCGCCAGTCAATTGCTCACCAGTTGAGCCGCCGGCATTTTCTCCTCCAACTCCGGGAGGGCATGGACGGCCGCAGGCCAGTCGCGGGCATGGGGTTGGACAAAGTGCGTGGCTTCTGAACGGGCAAAGGGAACCGGGCCGCCCCCCAGCCTCAAGGAGGCCGAGGAGGCTTCCATGATGCGCACCACTTCCAAACCCCGGGCGCCGCAGGTCAGGGGGCTTTTGGACTCCCGGATGCAGTCAAGAAAGTGGAGACACTCGGCTTTGAGCGGCTCTTCCTGCTTCAAGTATGGCGAGGAAATGTCGCCGTAATGGTAGGCATATTGAAATTCCGCGAAAGTGTCATAGTGCGGCGGCCGATCCACGCGCATGTCGAAGAGCCGGATCTTCTCCAGCGGGGCCACGTCGTCATACACGATCATCTGCTTGCTCCCGACAATGGTCATTTCCCGCACCTTGCGGGGATCCAGCCAACTGCTGTGGATGATGGCCGAGCGATCGTGGCCGAACTTCAGAGACATCACCGTGACATCCTCAATGCCCGGGGTGATGTGCGCGCTGCCGCAGCAGTTCACGCTTTCGGGAAGTTCCTGCAAAAGATGAAGGATGATGGAAACGTCATGCGGCGCCAGATCCCAGGCCACATTGATGTCCTTCTGGTAAAGGCCGAGGTTGAGACGCCGCGCCGAGATATAGCGGATCTGGCCCAAGTCCCCCCGGTCAATGATCTCTTTCATTTTTCGGACCGCCGGGGAATAGAGAAAAGTGTGGCCGACCATGAGCACCAGGCCCTCCTGGCGGGCGATCTCAACCAGCTCCTCGCACTGGGCGCCGGAGGCAGCCATCGGCTTTTCAATCAAGACATGTTTGCCCGCCCGCA
>JBEKAN010000131.1:0-10911 GCA_050015895.1 Verrucomicrobiota bacterium | reverse complement strand
TCCTGCGTCCCCTGGTGGATGTCGCGGAAGAGCACATTCAAGCAGTCGGAGGCGTGGGCGATGGTGCGCAAAACCGAACTGGTCATTTGCTTGGGCTTCTTTTGGAGGTCCTTGATCAACGCCTCCATCGCGCCCGCCAGATGGGCGATGCGGGTGAACCCGGTGATGCCCGCCAAACCGACCAGGGAGGAAATGGAGCTGTTGAAGCCGTGCAATAGCGAGAGTTGCTCGGTCGTGCTTTTGCTGCGGACCAGCGCGCCCACCCGCTCGCGCAAGTCGGCCTGGATTTGCGGGACGCGCTTGAGAAACTCCTGCCGAATCTCCAGGCGAAACGCCGACGTGGCGTCGGAGCCAAATTCCGGCGCGGCCGCCTCAGCGCTTTCGGCGGCGGGTGCGGGCATGGACGCGGGCGTGGGCGCGGGCGCGGCTGGCGTGGGTAATTTGGGCGCGGGAACCAGGCGGGTGGCGGAGGAGAGTATGGGCGTGGGCGTCGGCGCGGGAAGGCTCTGGCCCGTCGGGGTCAGCTTGGGCATTTTGATGGTCGGAGCCAGGGCCGGAATTCTCTCCGGCGCCGCCGGAGGGTTGGCGGGCGCGGCAGACGCGGCGGGGGCCGGGGTGAACGCGCCAAATCTTGGCGGCGAAGGCGGAATCGCAACCCGTGGCAAAGAAACCGTCGGCGGAGGGGACGAAAGGGGCGAAGGGGCCGGCGGCGGCGGCGGAGCGACCGGCTCGGGCGGCCGGGTTGGCTCCACTGGCGCGGGCGGCGGGGGCGGGGCTGGCGCGACCGGCTTGGGCGGCGGCGGCATGCTCGTCGGAACAGGCGAGGCGCCCAGAGGAGAAGGATACAAGCCGACAACTTCGCCGCTAAAAATCTGTTCCACGATTTCCAGCGCCAAGTTCGGGGTGCAATCCATTTTGGAAACACACTTGTTGGCGCCCGCGTCGAACGCCTCCTTGATCAGGTCGGGACGGTAGAAACTGGAGAGGACGACGATGGGGACAATGTGGAAACCGTGCAATGCGCGGATCTTGCGGATCAACTCCGTGCCGCTCATGCTGGGAAGGGAGATGTCCATCTGGATCAAATTGGGCTTGAAAACCGGCAGGGTCTCCAACGCGACAGGTCCGTCGTCCACCGCCTCCACCACGAAACCGGACAGGTCGAACTTGCGCCGATAGATGCCGCGCAAGACGGGGTCGTTCTCAATGATCAGAATTTTCTTCATGCGGCGATGTCACGGCTTTTTGTGTTGGGCGAGATATTCCTGGACGGTGAGGCGGACCAGTTCCAGTTTGGCGGCCGCCGAAGTCATCAGCGCGTCCGCCCCGGCAAGATCGCCGTTGCGGGCGCGGGACTCCAATTCCCTCAACGCTGGCACCACGGCCGACATGCCGCAAGCCAGGCTGGCGCCCACCAACTTGTGGGCCAGGTACCCGACGTCCCGCGCCGATGGCTTGCGCGCCGCCTCCGCCAGCCCCTCCATGATCTGCCGGGCCTGGTCGAAATAAAGGCCGACTAACTCCTGAAGGACTTCGGGGTCGGCGGCGGCGGCGGAGAGCAATTGCTCAAAATCCACCGGCGGCCCGTCGTTGGCGGGCAGCGATGCGTCTGGGTTGGGTGTCACTGGTGTTGATATTCGCGGACGTAAGTTCCGACCTTGTCGCGGGTCATTTCCAAATGGCGGCTGGCCTGGGCGAACAAGGCCTCGGCGTTGCTCAGACGGCCCTCCTTGCCCTGGCGTTCCAACGCCCGCAAGGGAAGCACCATTGCCGACATGCCGCAGGCCAGACTGGCTCCGACGAGTTTGTGCGCGAAATGATCCACATCTTTGGCCGAGCCGGCGGTGATCGCCCCCCGCAGGCCGTTCATCAAATCTTTGGCTTGCGCGAAATAAAGGTCAACTAATTCCTGCAACATGGCCGGGTCCTCGTTGGCCGCCGCTTCCAGTCGTTCCAAGTCCACCAAGTCGTTGTCGCTGGTCACATCCGGCGGCACCAGCTCCGGCGCCAGCTCGGCGGGGGCGGCGGCCGACTCCAGGGGGGCGCGTTCGAGGGCCTTCTTGAGTTCGGAATCCTTCACCGGCTTGGAGAGGTAGTCGCTCATCTGCGCGGCCAGACATTTCTCCCGGTCGCCCTGCATGGCGTTGGCGGTCATGGCGACAATGTACACCGGCTTCCTGCCTTCGCTTCTCTCGCGCGACCGGATTTGCGCCGTCGCCTCGTAGCCGTCCATCTGCGGCATCTGGCAATCCATCAAGACGACATCGTAGGGCTTCTGGGCGGCCATTTCGACCGCTTCCAAGCCGTTGTTGACCACGTCGGGGGTGTGTCCCAGCTTCTTCAACTGGGCCACCGCCACGCGCTGGTTGATGAGGTTGTCCTCGGCCAGCAGGATGCGCAACGGCTGGGCGGGCAGCACGATGCGGGGCTTGGCGGCGGCGGCGACCGTTTGGTCAACCTTGGGCGGGAGCGCGGCCTGGCCCTTGGAAAGGCCGGTCAGGCATTCGTAGAGGCGCGCGCGTTTGACCGGCTTGACCAGACAGGCATAAATGCCGTATTCGGCCAGCTTCTCGTCGTCCATCAACTTGCCCAGAGAAGTCAGGAGGATGACGCGGGTTTTGGAGAGGGATTGGTCGGATTTGATGACCTGGGCCAGGGTCACGCCGTTCATGCCCGGCATGTGGTTGTCCAGCAGCACCGCGTCAATGGGATCGTGCGCCGAATCTTGGAGCTTCTCCAGGGCCTCCTGGGCGGCGCCGGCCACGCTGGAGCGCATTCCCCAAGTCTGGAGCAAATCTTGGAGAATTTTGCAGTTGGTGTGGTTGTCGTCCACGATCATGACGTGGAGATTGATCTTGTCCTGTTTGTTGGCGGCGGCTTTGGCGCCGACGGGCTGCTTCTCGAAGCCGGCCGTGAACCAGAAGGTCGAGCCTTGGCCCGGAATGCTGGTGAGTCCGATCTGCCCGCCCATCAATTCGATCAGTTGCTTGGAAATGGCCAATCCCAGGCCCGACCCACCGTATCTGCGGGTGGTGGAACTGTCGGCCTGGCTGAACACCTGGAAGAGCTTCGGCTGGGTTTCCGGATCTATGCCTATCCCGGTGTCGCGCACCTCGAACCGCAACTCCACATGGGTCGCCGTCTCGCTGATGCTCGAGACTGACACCACCACTTCGCCGTAGTCGGTGAATTTGACGGCGTTGCTGACCAGATTCACGAAGACCTGGCGCAGCCGGCCCGGATCGCCGCGAAGCTGGGTGGGAACGTCGGCCAGGACGAACCCGGCCAATTCCAGGTTCTTGGCCTGCGCGGCTTCGGCCAGAAGCTCCAGCGCCCCTTCGATGGTCTCCTGCAGATCAAAATCAATGGTCTCAAAAATCAGTTTCTTGGCTTCGACCTTGGAAAAGTCCAGGACGTCGTTGATCAACAGCAGCAGCGACTCGGCGCTGCGCCGGATGGCGTCGGTGTATTCGCGCTGCTGGGAGCTCAGGGGCGTGTCGCGCAGGAGGTTGCTCATGCCAATGACGCCGTTCATGGGGGTGCGGATCTCGTGGCTCATTTTGGCCAGGAACTCGCTCTTGGCCCGGACGGCGTCGTCGGCTTTCGCCTTGGCGTGGCGGAGCTCCTCCTCCACTTTTTTGTACTCGGTGATGTCGCGGATGGTGCCGACAAATCCGCCCGCCTCGCCGCCCTGCGCGGGATCCAGAATTCCCCCGTTCTCATCCGGCTCGGGCGGGTCGGCGTGAATCAACGCGGCGCGGCAGGAGACCCACCGGACCTCGCCCTGGGGGGTCAACAATCGGAATTCCTGCGAGTATTCCCGGCCCTCCCGCACGCGCTGCTCCCACAACTGGAGCACGCCCGCCTTGTCATCGGGATGGAGCGCGCGGGTCCAGCCGTCCCCCATGCTGTCGTTCTGCGTCAGGCCGGTCATGCGCAGCCACTCCGAATTGCTATAGACGCGGCGACCGGAGACGTCGGTCAGGAAAATGCCGGAGGGGGAGGACTCGCTCAAGGAACGGAACTTGGCTTCACTGCTTTTGAGGGAGGATTGGATCTGGCGGTATTTGGTGTTTTCCTGTTTGAGGGCCTCAATGCGCTCGGCCACCTCCCGCGCCACGATTTCATTGAGCACCTCCTCCTCCGCCTGGTGGCGCGCCAGCCCGGACATCAGGCGCAGGCTCTCCCAAATCCAAAGCGCCAGCACCGTGTCCTCGAACAATACCCAGCCGGTGAATTCCACCCAGGTCCAGCGCATGCCCGACAAGGGGATGATCGCCGTCTGCAACCACTGGCTCACCCGCTCGTCCAGGGCGACGACCGCCGTGGCCATCAGCAGCACCTTGATGTCCCGATAGGCGGCCAGGGAAGCCAGGGCGCCGAAGACGAAGAAATGCGTTTCAAAGCCGCAATCCGTCAGATACAGAAACAGTGAGGGCGTGAGCATCTGCCCGATGGCCACCACATGGCGGGTGTAGGCGCGGCCCGGGCGGAACAAGGTCAGCGCCATCGGCAACAGGTAGAGCAGCCCGGCCAACCCCGCCGCCTGGCCCATCAGTTGGCCCTGCGGAATCCGCGCCAACTTCGGAACCGTCGGGGAAATCAGCGAGACGGCGGCCATGGCCGCCAGCCATTCAAAGGCAATGAGCCAGGCAAACATCCGGTCGGTCGCCTTGTAATTGACCAGCTTCTGCTGGCGAAAAAACTCCCCCGCCCGCTTGGCGGCCGGATTCTCAGGCGCCGTGACTGTGACGACAGAACTCATGAAACAGTGCGCGCACGAAAGACTTCATCGGACTTCTGGCATTTGAACGCCCCAGTGTACCCGGGTATCGGCGGGATTGACAATCTTATTTAGCCGGGATTGCGGGCGAACCGAGTTTGACGCCGCATTGGCCGCAAAATTTACCCGTCGCTGGCGCCTTGGCCCCGCAGGCCGGACATTGGATTTGGGATTGCTCGTGCCGGCGATGAATCACCAGATTGCGAATGTAAGGAATCCAGGTGAAGGCGTAGGCGAAGATGAAGACCGAATCGCGCTGGTAAAACAGCGCGTAGGACAAGAGCAGCAGGGAGCCGGCCAGGCTCAGCCACCAGAACAACAGAGGCACCACCACCTGCCCGCGTTTCTCCGTGGCATACCATTGCACAAAAAAACGCGAGAAAAAAACCGCGTTGCCCATCCACCCGATCACTTTCCACACTGACCACTCAATTCCCAGAAATTTATCGTGGTGCCAAAGCATATGGGCGGGCCAATGCATGATGGCGGGGCGGGGATTATTCGGACAGCAGCCCGCTGATCTTCCGGTCCATGTCGAACCCGCCGTTGATGTAGCGCAGCACCCCCTTCTTGTCCACCAGCCACAGCGCCGGAACATCCTGCTCCTTGACGCCGAATTGGACGGCAAACTTGGTCTGCAGCACCTGGCCGTCGAAATACTGCGGCCAGGCGATTTTTTGCTCGGACACAAAATTAGTCAGGCTTTCCTTCTCGTCATCCAGGTTGATGCCCACGACCTCCAACCCCTTCGCATGGAACTTGGCGTACGACTCCTGGACGTCCGGTATCATCTCCACGGACCCCTCCGACCCGCTGGCCCAGAAATCCACCAACACCACCTTGCCCTGCATCTTGGCCAGATCCACCTCGCGCCCGTCCACCGCTGTGAACTTCAGCGTGAACGGAGACCCCACCGCGTCCAAGTGCTTCTTCATGTTCGCCGCCGCGTCCTGGAACTCGGCGATGGGGTCCCCACCTTTGCCACTCTCTTTGAGCAGGACGTCGGGACTCGTGGCATCGGGGCCCAAAACGGCCGGGCTGTTGCCGGCGTTGCTGATCACTTGCGGCTTTTTCTGAATCATCAGCTCGTTGGTGGCGATCTCCTTGAGCACGGCGCGGGCCTTGTCGGGATCGCTGTTCTCGGCCACTTGCAGGAGCATGGCGATGACTTCCGGGCGCTTGGGCAGCTCCTTCTGGATCAGCCGCGCCCCCTTTTCAAATTCCCCCAGCATCGCCATGTCGCCCTCCGACTCCTTGGCCTGAACCGCCCGTCTCAAGTCGCTGTCGCGGATGTCAAAACGATCATCCTCGCTCAGTTTGGGGTCGGCCAGGATGGATTTCTTCACCGCGTCAAACCGCCCCTGTTGGTTGGTGCCCCCGTGGTCCAAAGCCCAGGTGATGATCCCAAGCTCCATCATTTTGGCCGGCAGCGCGTTGGTGTCGGTTGGGAATCTGGAATAAAAATCCACCGCTTTGTCCGCAAGGATCACCGCGTGCGGCAGGAAAAATCGCGACTGCTCCTCGGCGGATGGCTCCTTCAACTCCCATTCGTCCGGGGGCGAGGGCGGACGCGAGGCCGCCTCCTGGAGTTCCGTCCAGGCCCCGTCGGCGTCCTTGGCGGCCAGCGTGTGGGAATCGGCGTTTGTGTTGGCGCTAGCGGGTTTGAGAATGGAGTTGATCAAGTCCAGGCTGTTGTTGGTCGGCGCGCTTTTGGCCTCCTGGGCCGGGGCCGGGACAGGGAGGAGGGCGAGGACACAGGCCGCGCCAAGTAACACAGACACAGGCGATTTCATGAATTTCATTTATCAACTCAGTTTAATCCAGTCATCAACTGGCTCTAATCAGCCCTTAGTTTAACCGGCGTCCGGCGCTCTTCCAAGACAATTCGCGCGCGGCGCGGGTCGTCGGGAGCATCTTGGAGACCACCACAATGCGATTTGCCAATTCCCTCGCCCCGCGCAGCGGGGAGAGGGTCAGGGTGAGGGGTTCGTTCCATCGAATGGGAGTGGTGGCGAGATGTGTCCAGGGTCGTTCGAGGCGCAATTATCTTCCTCCGCGCCGTCGGCGTCATATTTTTCACCCAACCCCCCTCGTTCCGCTTGTTGCTCCCTCCGGGCGGTTTTCCGCGCGCATTCCAGCAGGATGCCGCATGGCTCCAAACAGGGAATCACGCTCTTTTCCGCGGCCTCATCCGGCGCCAGTCCTTCCACCGTCCAAAGCCGGCGCTTCAGACAATTCTCGGCGTCGCAGCACTTGCGTATCATCGCCCCGGCCGCCGCGTCATCCAGATGCGTGGTGATGCGATACATCCCGGTTTGGCGGGCGGTGAATTGGCGGTAGGAGGTGATCGGCGGCGACCCCGCCCGCGCCGCAAACCAATCGGCCACCGCGCCGGGATACAGCCGCTCGATCGCCGCGCCCAACGCGCAATCGCCAGCCGCCATAATCCGCCAGCCGGAGCGCAAATCAGGCGCGCTCCTCAAAGGACGAAACGCCCCGCTGGCGGTGTGTTGCGCCAGGGGACGAATCTCCTGCTCGCCGAGCAGGCTCAGGCCGGCCGGGTCGCTTTGTCTGTCCGCCACGTGGCGGAGCTCAAATCCGGCGGCTGTCCGGCGGACGAGAACCTGGCCGAAAAGAAGTTCGGTCTGGATGGCCGCCGCCAGCGCCGCCACGTCCGGGGTTGGGGTTTCCGCCGGCATTCTGCCTCTTATCCTCCGGCGACAATTTTCACTACTTCCAGCCGGTCCCCGTCGGCCAGGGGGCGGCGGCGGAATTCCGACGGGGCGGTGGCCTGGCCGTTGTGTTCCACCACCACGCTGCGGGGCGGGAGTTTTTGGGCCAGAAGAAATTCTTCAATCGAGCAGGGAAGCGGTGTGGCAATTCTTTGCCCGTTGGCGATGACAACTCCCTCGCTCATGTCACGCGGTCAATGCGGCGTCCCAGTCTTTCCAGACCGGCTCGTAGCCCAGTTGCCGGACCCGCCGGGCAACCTCCTCCGGCGGCCGCTCGTCGGCGATTTGGAATTGCCCCGTGGCGTTGGTCGCCCCCTGGGCGGACGCCCATTCGCTGGCCCCCGCCGCCAGCGGCTCGATGCGCCCGCGCCGGGTGTGATGAGTTTTGTCGCGGCCCGCTCCGGTGTAGCCGCCCGGCTCGGTGTGGCTGCCGGCGCTGATCAGCGTGATGCCCAGGGGGATCAGCCCGTCGCGCAGCTTGGGCGATTCGCGGGTCGAGAGGACCAGGCCGGCGTCCGGCAGCAATAGACGGAAGGCGCAGACCAATTGCACCAAGTCGCGCTCCTCCATCCTACTGGGCGGCTGGAACTCCCCCGCGCACGGACGCAGGCGCGGCAGCGAAATGGTCAGTTGCGCCTTCCAGCAGTGGCGCAACAAATAGAGCGCGTGCGCCGCCACGCACAACGCCTCCCGCCGCCAGTCGCCCAGACCCAGCAGCGCGCCAATGCCCAGACGGCGAAATCCCGCCGCATAACCCCGCTCCGGCGTTTCCAGGCGCCAGTTGAAATCCCGTTTCGGGCCGGAGGTGTGCATGTCCGAATAAATCGCGCGGTCGTAAGTCTCCTGATAGACCACCAAACCGTCCGCGCCGGCCTCCACCAGCGGACGGTATTGCGCCGTTTCCATCGGGCCGAGTTCCAGCGAAATTCCCGGCACCTCCGCGTGCAGGGCCGCGACGCATTCCACCAGATAGGAATCCGAGACAAACTTGGGGTGCTCCCCCGACACCAGGAGGATGTTGCGGAAGCCCTGCGCGCGCAGGGCGCGGGTCTCCTCCAGCGCCTCCGGCACGCTGAGGGTGACGCGCAGGATGGGGTTGTCGCGCGAGAAGCCGCAATACTTGCAATTATTGACACACTCGTTGGAGAGGTAGAGCGGGGCGAAAAAGCGGATCACCTTGCCGAAGCGCCGCCGCGTCAGCGCCTGCGAGCGCTGGCAGAGGGTTTCCAGCCGGTCCCGCGCCGCCGGGGAAATGAGCCGCGCGAAATCCACCAGCGACAATTCCGTCCTGGTCAGGCTCTCGGCGACATCCGCCGCCGCCGCCTCTCTCGCGCGGGCCAGCAGCCCGTCCAGCGGCAGCGTGTCAAACTCGCCAACAAAACTCATGAAAACCAAACTAGCAGAGGCCCCGCGAATGTCCAGCAGCCCACCCCATCTGGCTGTGAGACTATGGCGAAAGCTTCTTCTTCGCTTCCTCGGGCACCACAATCTTCGTCGCGCCCACGTCTCTGATTTCAGTGTCTGTGGTCCGGTCCATGTCTCTCGGGTCCTGGTCGCCAAACTGCATCTTTCCGGATGATTGGATTTCGTATTTGCTGAGAACTCCATCTTTGATCCAAAACTTCACCGAAGCTTTGGCGTCGGTGATCGTGATTTGGGGCATGTCCGCTCCTGCTCCGCCCGGTCGGAAGGCGGGGGGTTGCAGCAACGCTTTCGCGCCCGCGTCCGTCAGGTCTCCAACATAGACCCCGTTGGTCTTGGCGATGGTTTTGGCCGCCTCCAGCAGCGTTTTGGCCTGGTCCGCAGGCGCCTTGGTGCCTTGGACGCGCATGGCCATGAACATGCCCGGATTAAATCCGCCGCCGCCATCGTCCTTGGTTGCGTCAGCCAGGGATTGCCATCCATCCTGGGTTTGAATGGCGCCATTGGTGCCCTGCATAAACGCGTCGCTGCTTGGATTGCCGCCAAATCCCGGCAAGGTCACCATCATTAAACCAGTCTTCTGGGCTTTGCCGTCGGCCGCGCCGGCGCCAAATCCAAAACCTCCCCCTCGTCCCCCGCCGCCGGGATTGGCATTGGTGGATGTCCAGCTATAATTGTCGGCGGCGGCGAGCTTGGCGATGGCGGCGCTGACGTCATCCTTGTCGGCCGCCATGAGCGGTCCCGCCATCAAAACCATTGCGGCGCAGAGAACATTTCGTTTCATAAGCATATTTGGTTGGAGGTCATTATCTCCTG
Organism: Verrucomicrobiota bacterium; assembly: GCA_050015895.1. Classification (GTDB taxonomy): domain Bacteria; phylum Verrucomicrobiota; class Verrucomicrobiia; order Limisphaerales; family Palsa-1400; genus JBEKOF01. The sequence continues at coordinate 1,158 of JBEKAN010000131.1, read as the reverse complement.
CCCTTTTGTGTTTTGCGGTCTCCAGCGGAGATGTTTCACCGAAGACCAACGACTTGGGCCGAACAACGCGGCTGGGAGCAATCCCATTCTCCTCCGCGCATTGTCTCCAAGGGCACGGACGCACTCTGCCTCCAGGCCTCTTTCCGGGCAAGCACAATCGGCAAGGGGAATGCGACCCGGGTGCATTTCGCCCTTATGGGTTCCCCTCATAATCCTAATCTTAATCCTAATCTTCCACCCTGCCACGGTCAGGCGAGACCCCTCGCACCGTTGGATCGCCTCGTTGGCTCGCCCCGTTGGGGCGCTTCCTTCTGATGTTCCATCGCGCTTCCCCAATTTGTTCCGTCTGCGAGCCTTGGCATTGCAGCCCCAAAGGGGCGAAATAAGAGAGCCTAGGGCAAACTGAGTCCGCGAGCGCCGCCCTGGGCTGGCGCATCCCGTTTCGCAAGCCCTGTAAGCGCGATTGAACCTTCGCCTCAGGCAGGGGTCGTTGACTCGATGGAAGCGTTTGCCCCGTTGGATTTCTGCTTTTGCATCCATTCCCCATCCTCAATTCAAAATGCCGCCTCACAAACTGTCACCTTTCTCGGACCGACCCTTCCGCTTTAGGCTTGTGGCAAACGCGGCGTGGCTCTGCAAGGCAGCAATGTCAAGCGATTTTCCAAACAATCCAAACTTGGCGCTCGCCGCGAACTTGGATCGTGCTGCGGCGCTCATCGTCCGTGTGCGCTTCCTGGCTGAGGTCGCAACTTCTTGCCTTTGAGTTTTGCCCAGTGGGCCTGTTGCGCCGTCGCCATACGCGTCGGTCTGGCAGCAGAGACTCTTCTTTTGTCTCTTTTGGTGGTCCGAACCGCCGGATCGGCCTTGGAAGAACGTTGTATTCTCGCTCTCGCTGGTCACGACAAGCAGCGGAAGCCTCTGAAAACAGGTTTGACGGTGCCCAACGTCTGAATTCCGCGCTGAGTATTCTCACTTGCTGAGATTTGAGAATGTCGAATTCAACCAAACCATTGATTTCATTGGTGATTTGTGAGGTTGGAGCGGGTGAAGGGAATCGAACCCTCGTAACCTGCTTGGAAGGCAGGAGCTCTACCATTGAGCTACACCCGCGCCAGTGTCCGGCTCATCTTAATCCCCGCGCTTGCCTTGTCAAATCCT
>JBEKAN010000130.1:0-10952 GCA_050015895.1 Verrucomicrobiota bacterium | reverse complement strand
AGCCGTCGTCCTGTGCGAGGTGGGCGGGGTGATTGGCGTGGGGTTGGGCGTGGCGGGCGGGGACATCGCCGCCAAATTGATGAAGCTGGCGGCGGTCATCCCCGTGGACTGGGCGCTGATCGGATTGGGTATCTGTTCGCTGGTGGGCGTGGTCTTCGGGACCTATCCGGCGCACAAGGCGGCCAACCTGGACCCGATTGATTCCTTGCGCTATGAGTAGCCAATGCCGTATTTGAAGCCCAGCCATGAGACTTGCACACAGACTCTTCCGGCCCGCGCTCGTTGCGCCGGCCCTCACGCTGGCCTGGCTCTGCTTCTGCCCGCCTTCATTCCAGGCCCGCGCCCAGTCGGCGCCGCCGGCCGGGGATAGCGGCAAAACGCGCCCGATTACCGTCGCCGAGGTGATCCAAATGGCGCTGACCAACAACCTGGACATCCTGATCACAAAATACACGCCCATCCTGGACCAGTTCTCCTTGAACGGCCTCTACTCGGCCTACGACCCGGCTTTCTCCATGAGCGTCACGCGCGACTTGAACACGCAGCCGTCGCAGTTCGCATACGGGATAGAGTTTCCGCCGTACATCACAGCGATGAACAACTACTCGCCCAATCTCTCCGGCATGCTGCCATTCGGATTGAACTACCAATTGAGCACTCCTTTGAACCAACAAACCACCCCCTTCGGCCAATACAGCGCGTCTCCCGCCATAACGCTCTCGCAGCCCATCCTGAAGAACTTCTGGATAGACAACACCCGCTATCAAATTCAACTCTCCCGCAAAACCCTCCGCAGCGACCAGTTGTCCCTGCGGCTGCAGATCGAGACGACGGTCAACAGCGTCAAGACCGCCTATTTCAACCTGATCGCCGCGCGGGAAAATGTGGAGGTGCAGCGCACCGCCGTCCAACTGGCCCAGGAACTGGCGGATGAAAACGCAAAGAAGGTGAAATTGGGGGCCTTGGCGCCTTTGGACCAACGGCAGGCCGAATCCCAGGCCGCCAGCAGCCAGGCTGATCTTCTGGCGGCCCAACTGGCGCAGGCGGTGCAGGAGAACACGTTGAAATCCCTCCTGGCTCTGCACTTGGAGGAGTGGCGCGATGTGACTCCCGAGCCCACGGAAACCTTGCTCGCCGTGCCGGAAACCCTGGACCTGACGGAGAGCCTGGGGCGGGCCATCGCCTCCCGCCCGGAAATGCTCCAGGCCAAAATCGCCGTCGAGAAGCAGCACCTTGCGATCAAATACACCCAGAACCAGCTGTACCCGGAACTGGACTTGAAAGGCAGCTACGGACTCAATTCCTCCAGCGCCTTGTTGGGGCAGGCCGTGGACACGATCATCCACGTCACCGACCCCTCCTACACCTACGGCGTGACGCTCACCTTTCCCTTGGAAAACACCGCCGCGCGCAACGCCTACAAGTCGGCCAAGTCCAATCTGGAGCAGGTGCTCCTCCAACTCAAGAAAGTCGAGACGACCATCGTCCTGGCTGTGGACAATGACGTCAAGACCGTCCGTTCCGACCTGCTGCGCGTGGAGGCGACCCGCAAGGCGCGCGAGTACGCCGAAGACGCCCTGAGCGCCGGGAAGGCCCGATTGGCGGCCGGCTCGACCACCAGCTTTGAAGTGCTGCAGCTCCAGAGCAGTCTCACCACCGCGCGCTCCGCCGAAATCCGCGCGCTGGCCGATTACAACATCGCCGTGGAACAACTGGCCCTGGACGAAGGCTCCATCCTCGAACGCAACCACATTGACATGATCATGCCGTGAGGGGCCCCACCGCGCGGAGAATGCCCGATTCAAAGCAACACTTGAAAACGATCCCGGCTGAGAAGGGGCTTGCAAACGCGCTCTCTTTCGCGCATAGTCTTGTTGACGTAGATTTGCATGAAGGCCAACGCACAAGAGCATCGGGTTGACTTGGGAGATTTCATTGTGGCGGACCCGGCCATTTGTCACGGCAAGCCCACCTACAAGGGCACCCGCATTATGGTCTGGCAGGTATTGGCCATGCTGGAACGTGGCGAATCTTGGGAGCACATCCGGCAGGCCTGGCGCGGCCGAATCAGCGACGACGCCATCGCCGAAACAATTCGGCTCGCCCGGAGTTCGCTGCTGGACCAGAATGGGCGATTGGTGAAGGAACCAGCCGGAGCGTTCGCCGGCTAATGAACGTCCTGGACGAAAACCTCGCCGCCCAGCAATGTGACAACCTGAGGGCTTGGAGAATTCCGTTCCGGCAAATTGGCCGGCATCTATTGGCGCACGGCGCTCTCGATGAGAACCTGATACCTCTGCTGCACCGGTTGCCGCATCCGACCTTTTTCACACATGACAAGGATTTTTTCCACGAGTCCCTCTGCCATTCCCATTATGCAGCGGTCTATCTTGATGTCTCCGACGCGGCGGCGGCGGAGTACATCCGGAGGTTCTTGAGACATCCGAGCTTTGACACGACCAACAAACGAATGGGGATCGTGGCCCGGGTCCAGACCAGCGGTGTGCGATTCTGGAGAATACGCAGCCCGCGTTTGCAATTCGCCAAATGGAGTGAATAAACATCGTTGACGCTGTCTTCACGCCAGCGGTAAGGTGATGGGATCATGAAATACAGAATTCACCTTGTAACGAGCCAGAAGTCCCGGCTGGCGTACATCGGCAAGGGGCCAGACGGACGAATCGAAGGCAAACATAACAAGGAGTTTCATCACCTTCTGAACAAATCGGATATGACGCAGTGGGAGTCGGAGCCATTTTCCTCGCAAAAGGACGCACTGATTGCTGAGGCATCTGCGATTGGGATCGCTGAGCGCCTTGGGAAAAAAGTGAAGCTGGTAAACATTCAAATTTCCTATTGGCGTCGGTTTGCCCCTCGGTATCCGTTTCCGTTTGTCGAAGGACAGGTCAAAAAATCGGACCTTAAGCATGCGATCATCGTGACTCTGTCGCCCGACACCCTCCAAGATGGCACTAGGAGGGTGGCACCCAATTGTGCTTGGAAACCAGCAAAGCTCGCCGAGCGCGCGAGAAAGTTCTGGCACTTTTCGCGAGACCGAGCGGAGTCGTGGACCAAGGGAAATGGAGCGCCCAGATTGCTCGTGGCTGTGGCTAAACGAAGCGGAATAATTCTCGCGGTATTCAAGATCGACAACAAAGGGTGGTTTTCAGACCCGGAAAATCAAAAACCAAAGAATAATCCAAAGCTAGTTGCGATTCCTCTCAAGGATAAAAACAACGCGAATGCCAATGGCATGCAAGGCAAAGAATACACCGGAAAGCGCCAGGGGGGAGCCGTGTCGTACGGAGTCAGAGTTGCATGACTGCCCAAGTGAGGATGGTTGGTTCTCAAATGTCGCACAGGACCCGCTAATAAACGTGCAGCATCGGCGGGATGGGGCAGTCCAGCGTGTCGGCGATGGCGCGGAGCAGTTCGGCTTCCCTTTCCTCAATGACGCCGTCGGCGGCGACGGTTTCGGCGCAGGCGTTGAGCAGGTCTTTCTTGATTCGCGGGGAGGCCTGGTTGAGCCGTTCCAGCGCGGCGTCCACTTTGGCCAGGGCGCAATCGTCGGAACTGGCGAGCGTGAGGCCGGGGAGATCCAATTTGGCCGCGCCCTGGCGGAAGGCGGCGTCAATCTGCGCCGGTTCGGTCTGGCCGGCGTAAGCCAAAGCGGAAAGAAGGGTCACGCAATCGGGCCGGAGCGGGCGGAGGACGTAGAACTGGATGACGGGGCGTTTGGACGGCTTGAAGGCCGGCTCAAGCCGGCGCAAGACAATTTTCTGGAGGGTGTATTCAAAGAGTTCCATTTGCGGGTCGCTTTGGATGATGCGGCGAATGTTGTCGCTGAATTGTTGGTACTGCGCGGGGGAAAGGAGGCGCAGAGCGCTCATGGCCAGGGCGGCCAGCGGGAGCCGGGCGCGGCTTTCGAGTTTCAGCGCGGCGGGGAGCAAGGAGACGGTTTGCGGGCAGAGGCCGGGGTCGGTTTGTTGGCCCAGTTGTTCGAGTTGGGTGGCGCGCAGAGCGTCGTCGCGGCTCAGGAGCAGCGCGTAAATCAACGCCACGGCGCTCATTGGCTGGCGCGCGGCGGCATCCAGATCGGGCGGCAGTTTTGACCGCCAGTCCGCCGCGTAATCCAAGTGCCGCTGGGTGGGTGCGCCGGTTTGCAGGAGCGCGGCGGCGCCAAGCGCGGCCGCTGGCACCGTGGCGGCGGCGACGACAGCGGCGCCGGGCAGGGATCCAAGTTGCGTCCGGCGGGCCTGGCGCGACGAACCAGCCGGCGCCTGGGTTGCCCCGGCGGGGGACGGCGCGTCCAAGTTGACGGCGATGAATTTGCCGTCCCACGCAGGCTCAAGCGCGCGAATCCGCTGCTCCAGCGGAGGATGGGTGGAAAACATGGCGGCGACGGATTCGCCGAGGCCGTTGGCGAAAAGAAGGTGGCTGGCGTCTTCGGCGTTGGCGTCTTGGAGGCGCGAACCACAGCCGCCGACTTTTTTCAAGGCGCTGGCCAGGCTCTCCGGGTTGCGGGTGAACTGCGCCGAGGCCGCGTCGGCCAGAAACTCGCGCTGGCGGCTGACGGCGCTCTTGATCAATTTGCAGAAGAACGCGCCGATGCAGCCGACGACGATCAGGACGAGGCCGACGAGCGGGAGTGGATTCTTCCGGCCGCGCGTCCGCAGCAGAATGCGGCCCAACAAGGTCAGGCAAACCAGACCAAAGACCAAGCCCATGAGCCGGAGGTTGAGCCTCATGTCCCCATTGAGGATGTGGCTGAATTCGTGGCCGATGACGCCCTGGAGTTCGTCCCGGGTCAGGTGGCGCAGGCAACCGCGCGTGGCGCAGACAACCATGTCCTGGGTGGTGTGGCCGGCGGCGAAGGCGTTGATCCCGGGTTCGTCGGGCAGGAGGTAAACATGCGGGACGGGTGTGCCGGAGGCGATGGACATTTCCTCGACGACATTCAGGAGCTTGCGTTCGTCCGGATCGGTCGTGTGGGCCTGCACCAGACGGCCGCCGAGCATTTCCGCGACGACGCTGCCACCCTTGGCCAGTTCGGCGGTTTTGAACAGGCTGCCGCCGATGATGACGGCGAGCGTTGCGACCGACACCTCCAGGAAGAACGCCGGCTCGGATGGTTTGGCGTTCTTGGCGGCGAGCAGCAGGCCGAAGACCAAATAAGACAAGAGGACCGTGCCGGCGATGGCGAGGAAGAAATAGAACTCCAGCAGCGTGGTGTGGCGGCGGGCGGATTCCTGTCGCGTGAAAAAGTCCGGTTGTGTCATGGCCCATCCGGGGTTGGCGAGGAGGATCAGAACGAAACTTTCGGGGCCTGCTTCTCCTCGGGTTTTTCGACGACAAACATTTCCGCGGCGGCGAAATTGAAGGAGTTGGCGATGAGGTTGGTGGGGAACATTTGGCGGGTCGTGTTGTAGGCCATGACGGCGTCGTTGTAGGCCTGGCGCGCGAAGGCGACTTTGTTTTCCGTGGAGGTCAGTTCCTCCATCAACTGCAGCATTTCCTGGTTGGCCTTGAGGTCCGGATACGCCTCGGCCACGGCCATGAGGCGGCCCAGCGTGCCGGTGAGGGCGATTTCCGCGCCGGAGAGTTCCTTCATGGCGGCGGCGTCGCCGGGGTTTTGCGCGGCTTTGGTGTTGGCGCTGAAGGCGGTGTTGCGGGCGGCGATCACCTCCTCCAACGTGCCGCGCTCGTGCTTGAGGTAGCCCTTGGCGGTCTCGACCAGGTTGGGGATGAGGTCGTAGCGGCGTTTGAGCTGGACATCAATTTGGGCGTACGCGTTTTGGAAACGGTTGCGCAGGGAGACGAGGCGGTTGTAGCCGCCGATGACGTAGAACACCACGCCGAGCGCCACGACGAGCACGACCACGAGAATGAGCACCAGGATAAACATATTGGTCCTTTGATAATTTGATTTACACTGGAGATTAGGCCGTCCCTCCGGGAGCGCAATTACATTTTGGCACTGGATTTATAAGGGCCGGGGATTGAACCGCGCCGACAAGAAACTTTTCTGGAATTAGTCAAGAAGGCGGCTCGCTCAAACGGCGTGGAAGATCTCGGGCGCCGTGCATTAGTCGGACGGCGTCCAGCACCTCATCGGTTGCGCGATAAAAGATCAAGAGCTTCTCGAAAGGATGCTCCACCGGACACGAGCGCAATCCCCGCAACTTCGGATGACGGAAGTGGCGGGGCCGTCCCAAGTCGGGGCGAATCGAAAGCTTCGCCAGGGAATTGTCCAACGCCGTTTGGAATCGCCAAGCCACTTCCACGCATGCCTTGTCAACATACCAGCCGAACAAGTTCTCAAAATCCACGTTGAAATTCCGGGCCTTCTGAACGGCCCGGTTCATTTGCCCTTTTTTTCATGGATGATGCGTTCCCCGATGGAGCGCATCTCTTCCGACGAATACGGTGTGAACGGTCCATCTATGGCCTTGAGCAATTCCGCCTCGAGTTCCGGGTTGTCGGTCTCCACGTCCAGCGGCTTGCGCGTTTCAAGCCAGACCTGCTTCTCGCCATCGGTCAGAACGATTACCGCTCCCTGATGGGCCTCGGCAATCAACTCTGCCAGTTGCCCCTGGGCTTCTCCAACGGTCAATGTTTTCACGATCTCAACATATCGTAATCTGCTCCGACGAACAAGCCGAAACGCTCACGCGGCCGGATCGCGACGGTTCACCCGCCTTTCTGCGCTCAGCGACTTGCGGCATCTCGAGCCGCCGGCGCTGCGGTCCACGCCAGCCCAACCCCGCGAGAAATGGCCATTCCTCATGCACTCCAATTCCACTCGCGCTGGCCATTACGTCCGGCGCCCGTTCCAAGAGACGGAAAAGAAAGTGTTGAGGCGAAATGTCACGACTGAATTTTAGCGCGGCCCCCCTGCCACCTTAGACGCAGCTATTGCGAAGCGCTCACAGTGCTGGATCGCAACCGACCAACTGCCTTTCTGGCCTTGGGGTCTTGCGGCGTCTCCAACCCCTGGCGCTGGGCTTCACGCCGGAGCAGAACCGCGCCAAAGGTCTTTGACCTAATTCCATGTTCGCTCACTCTGGCCTTTGCTTTCCTGGCCATTTCCAGTTGGGAGAAAGGAAAGTGATGTGGCATCGGCTGATGCGGAATCGGCTTGCCGGACACTATTGAATTTGCCACCTTCTGAGTTTATCAGATATACCACCTGATAAGCGAGCAATGGATCAGATCAGAACATTTGGCGATGAACGGCAATTGGCGTATTGTGCGTTTTGTGGTGGCGAAACGGGCACACGAGATCATTGTCCGCCTCGTGTATTGCTTGACGAACCATACCCCGAAAATCTTCCTGTTGTGCCCGCGTGTTCTGCCTGCAATTCTCGCGTTTCAGCAGACGAGGAGTATCTGGCCTGCCTTGTGTCTTGTGTGCTGGCTGGGTCGACCGACCCTTCGAGAATTCAGCGCAAGAAAATTCGCCGTATTTTGACCGACAAACCGGCTCTTCGGTCCCGACTTGAGCAGGCCCGCGTTACCTCGGAAGGTTTAGTCTCCTTTCGATCAGAACCGCATCGAGTTATCGCCGTCATTAAAAAGCTCGCCCAAGGCCATGCTCTTTACGAATTGCACGAACCTTGTCTTGGAGAACCGGAGACAATTGAGCTAAAACCACTCGACCTTATGGCTGATGACGAGCGTGACCAATTCGAGCATCCGGCAAGGCCTTGGATTTTGCCCGAAGTCGGCAGTCGCGCCATGCAACGTGTCATCATTGATGAGGCAGGGCCAAACACACCTTGGATCGAGGTTCAGGAAGGAACTTATCGCTTTCACTCATCACCAGTGGACAGAGTCAGTATTCGTATCGTAATCAGTGAATATTTGGCTTGCCATGTTCACTGGACGCAATAATACACTATCAGTGAAATCAATGACTGGAGCAGTGAAGAACTCAGATTTTCTGCTTCGCTGGTGGAGTTTCAGCGAACAGGCCGGTTTGATCGGGCTTCGAGCCACCGCGCAAAGGATTTGGAGCCTTCGCCCGAGACTTTGCCTGCCAGGATGTTCTCCACACTGACATCCTCGTCCAGATCAGGCCAGTGAATTCCTTCACCCTCGCCGATCAACCTGTGGTTGGCGCGTTCGGCGTGGGAACCCTGCAAGAGTCGGGGATACCAAGCCAGCGGCACAGAAACCGTGCGGCCGTCGGCCAAATCAACGACCAAGGTGTCCTCAGTCAAGCGGACTGCCGTCGCTCTGCTGCCTGCGCTTTCAATCACCAAAGTAGTCATGCCATTTTTCTCACCGCTCGGCGAGGAAGGGGCGGTAGCTGTGGGGGAGGAGATGGATGTTGAAGACGGCGCGCCTGGGTCCGCCTTGCGGGCCGCGCCCGCGTCCTCCGCGCCCGGCATCGGCGGGCGGCGCCTGGACGGGAATGACCTCGCCGGTGACCAGGTCGCGCAGTTGGGTGAATTCGGGGGCGACGGTGACTTTCACGTCGCAGGCGGAGGGGAGATAAGACTCCACAATGCAGGTGTTGTTGTCGTAGGCGAACAAAGCCACATGGTCGGGGCCGTCCAGGCGGACGGGGAAGCCGGCCATGACGTAATTCTTGACAGTGCTGATGGCGCTCTGAGGCATGCGATAGAGGTCGTTGAAGTTTTCGGGGATGGTCCAGACATAGAGGACGCCCTGCTTGCTGCCGTAGTGGTTCATGAGGAGGAGGGGATAGCCGCGGCCGTTGGCCATCGCGCGAAGGAGCGCCCAGGAGTCGTTGGTGAGGAAGAAGATTTCCGGGAAGAGCACGTCCGCCTGCTGCCCGGCGGCCAGGGCGGTGCCGTTGCCGGCGCCGGTGATGCTGGCGTATTCGTGCGCGAGCACCTTGTGATCGGAGTATTGCACCTCGGCGATGTCCTGAATCCCCTTGTCCTGCAATGCGCGGAGCAGGCCGCTGGTGATGACAACCGCCTTGCCGGCCAACAACTGCGCCTTGATTTTGGCGACGATCTCCGGGTCAAACTTGGCGCACTCGGTCAGCAGCACGACGTTGGCGTTGGTCGGAAAATAGGGATACAGGTCAATGGGGATGCCGATCATCCCGAGATAGTCGTGAAGAAAATCCTCGCCGGTGGATTGGTACGGTTTGTAGCTCTGCACACCAATGGGCGCGCCCAACTTGCCAAGAAAGGCGTCGGCCTTGGTCAACACGTCTCCGGCGATGCGACCCCAGGTGACACCGCCGCCGCCGGACTGTTGCAGGGCGTTGAAATCGAAACTGGTGTGCTGGTCCTGCCATGCCGCGCGGTCGCCGGCGCGGGCCGATCCCGTCACGCTGCCGCCGCCGAAGAGGAGCATCTCCCGCGCCTTGGCGAACACCGTATTCGCAACCTGCTCGGCGAAGCGGTCCGAGTACCGCAGACTGCCCGTGTCCACCCAGCCGCCGCCGTTGCGGCCCGGGGCGATGTTCTCGAAGTAGCGCATGATCAGGTAGCTCTCGTAGGACTGGAGGTTCTGGTCGGTGATGTCGGGATCGCGCGTCTCGGTGCCGGTGAAGATGCCGTCGAAGATCTTCGGCTCCTGGTCCAGATCGTAGCCCAAGCCCTGGAAATGCTCGTACCAGTTGGGGAACTTGACGACCATTTTGACTTTGGGATTCACCTCCCGGGCCGGCCCGACCAGCAAGTTCTTCGCCGCGTCGCGCGTCAGATCCAGGCGGAACTGCGTCCAGCTCCGGTCCCCTTTGGCGGCGATGTCCGAGTCGTACTTGGTCGTCACGAAAAAGAAATCGTCCTGGATGACCTCGTCGAAATGGCGGGCGGCGGTCTGGGCGGCGGTCTTGATGAAATCGCGGTCTTTGGGATCGGTGTAGCAGAAGGACTGGAACACCCCCCCGGCGGTGCTGGCGGAGAGCGCCATGCCGCCCGCGACCTGCACGCCCATGCCCTGGTAGAATTTCTTGGCATTCTCCAGATCATTATCGCTGGTCATGCGGCGGTCGCGCTGGACCTCGATATAGACTTTGTCAATCGGCAACTGGTTGGTCATGTTGGCCCAGCGGGCCGGGTCCGTCCCGGTGCCAATCCCATAGACGGAGACGATGAAGTTGGTGTAATGGCCCGCCAGACAGGAGGCGGCCGGGAGCAAGAGCAGGCCGAACAGGACGCCAGCCAGGGAGCGAACGGTCCGGGGTAGGCGCACCTTGACACAAGCACCATTGGACGCATCGAACCCCTCTCCCTGGCCCTCTCCCCGCTGCGCGGGGCGAGGGAATTGGGAAATGGCGTGGTGGTGTTGGCGAGATGAGCCTGTTCGGAGATGGTGTTTCATAGATTTACGATTAAGGGTAATTGCTTATCTTCCAGGTTACTTTGCCTGCCAGCGGGTCGTTGGAGAGGAAGAACGGGCCAGGTTCCATCTTGTTGAGCGAAACTTCGTGCAGGATGTTATCGGACGGCAAACAAACCAAGCCTTTGAGCGTGGGAGGGCGCCTGAGAACCGTAGTGAACGCCACCAATTCCAAGTTGGACCAATCCATCTGCATGGTGGATTGCGCGAGCTGGATCCGCGGAATCACGGTGCCGTCGCGCATCAGCATGATGATGGGAATCTTGCCCGCCTGGATCTTCTGCCAGCCGCCGGAGTAATTTGTCCCCGACTGGTAGTCAATCCACGTTCCCGGCGGGAGATAGACATTGCGGGCGGTGGCGCCTTCTTCCAGGAGCGGGGCGACCAGGATGCTGGAGCCAAAAAGGTATTCATCGTCCACCAGCCAGGAGCCGGGGTCGTCGGGGTACTCGATGAAGAGGGCGCGCACCATAGGCAGGCCGCGTTGGGAACTGTCCTTCGCCTGGGCATAGACATAGGGCATGAGCTCGTACTTCAATTCGTCGGTGAGGCGGAAGTCGTCCATGAAGTTGGTGCCGTATTCCCAAGGCTCTTTGGGTGCCGCGCCGTGGCAGCGGGTGTGGGAG
>JBEKAN010000129.1:0-10969 GCA_050015895.1 Verrucomicrobiota bacterium | reverse complement strand
TCCGCGCGGCCTCTTCCGCCGCACCACCCTGGAGGAGTACAAGAAAGCCGGTCCCGCGTGGGAAACGGTGCTGGATCTCGACAAGCTGGCCGGCCAGGAAAAGGAAAACTGGGTCTGGCAGGGCTACGATGTCCTCAAGCCAAGTTACGACCGCTGCATGATCCTCTTGTCCCGCGGCGGCGCCGACGCCGCCGTGGCGCGCGAGTTCGACCTCAACCGCAAAGAGTTCCTCCCCGGCGGCTTCTCGCTCCCGGAGGCCAAGAGCCAGACCGCCTGGCGCGACCAGGACACATTGTATGTCGCCACGGATTTCGGCCCCGGCTCCCTGACAACCTCGGGCTACCCGCGCCTGGTCAAGGAGTGGAAACGGGGGACGCCTTTGGGCGCGGCGCGGGAGGTGTTCGCGGGGAAGCCGGAGGACGTGGCGGAGGATGTCGCCGTCGCGCGCGATCATGGGCGGGTGTACGAGTTCATCCGCCGCGGCGTCACGTTTTACACCGACGAAACCTGGCTGCGCCGGACCAACACCTGGACGCGGCTGGACAAGCCGGACGACGCGGTCGTGGACACGTTTGACAAGTATATTTTACTGCGCTTGCGCTCCAGTTGGTCCGTCGGCGGCATTACTTACCCCGCCGGCTCGCTGCTGGCCGGCGACCTCGACGCCTATCTGGGCGGCGACCGTCATTTTGCCGTCCTGTTCGCGCCGGGGGAGCGCGCCTCCCTCGAATCCACCAGCGCCACCAAAAATTACATCATCCTCAACGAACTGGACAACGTGTGCAGCCGCCCGTGTCTCCTGCGCCTGACCGGGGGCCAATGGAAACAAACAACGCTGGACGCCCCTCCCTTTGCGACCGTCGCCGTGGAAGGGACCGACCCGGATGAATCGGACGATTACTTCATGCGCGTCACCGGGTTTCTGACGCCCTCCAGCCTCTTCCTGGGCGTGGCGGGCCAAAACGGGAGCGAGAAGATCAAGAGCCTGCCTGAATTCTTCAACACCGCCGGGCTGCAAGTCGCGCAGCACGAGGCGACGTCCGCGGACGGCGTCCGCGTACCTTATTTCCAGGTGAGCCGCAGGGAACTTCCTCTGGACGGCAAAAATGTAACGCTGCTCACCGGCTACGGGGGGTTCGAGGTTTCGATGGCGCCCTATTACAGCCCGCTGGCCGGCGCGGCGTGGCTGGAGCGCGGCGGGGTCTATGTGCTGGCCAACATCCGCGGCGGCGGCGAGTTCGGCCCCGCCTGGCACCAGGCCGCGATCAAAGAAAACCGCCAGCGCGCCTACGACGACTTCATCGCGGTCGCGCGGGACCTCATCGCGCGCGGGGTCACCTCGCCCGCGCACCTGGGGATCGAGGGCCGCTCCAACGGCGGGCTGCTCATGGGGGTGATGCTCACCCAGCGCCCCGATCTTTTTGGCGCCGTGCATTGCGGTTCCCCGTTGCTCGACATGCGGCGCTACAACAAGCTCCTGGCAGGCGCGAGCTGGATGGATGAATACGGCGACCCCGACAAACCGGAGGAGTGGCAATACCTCCAAAAGTATTCCCCCTACCAAAACGCGCGGCCCGGCGTCAAATACCCTCCCGTGCTGATCACCACCTCCACGCTCGACGACCGCGTGCATCCCGGCCACGCCCGAAAAATGGCCGCCCGCCTGGAGGAGATGGGCCACCGGGTTTTGTACTACGAGAACACCGAGGGCGGCCACGGCGCCGCCGCCAACAACCCGCAGACCGCCTTCATGGAAACCCTGGTGTACACCTTCCTTTGGAATGAGTTGAAGTGAGCCGGGTCAACCGCGCGCAGAAATCTTCTCCGGCTTCCCCAAAACCTAAATGCTTTTCTTAAGCTTCTCCAAACGCGTCAGCCATTGTCCGAAGTGCGGGCATTTCTCCCGGAGAACTTGGAGACCTATGGCGCTGGCGGCGGGGGACCCAACCCGGACTTTCAGATTTTCGTAACGCGGCACATGGTTGATCAGCCTTTTGCTGGGGGCCGTTGTTTCTCCGTCATCAATGTCTTCAGGGCACGAAAAACAGGCAATCTCCTTTTGCAAATGCGCGATGCCCTTGTCGCTTTCTTCGATCAGAGACTGTATTTGGCTCAAATCACAGTAAAGAAAAGCCTCGAACTCGTGCAATTGCAGGAATGGAATGAATCGCGAGTCCTCCAGTTCCCGCGCCAGGACTTTCTCCAGTTCGAGCACCCGGTCAGAGGGTCTGGATCTTTTTTTCGCGTCATTCCAGCCGGGGTAGTCCAATGGCAAAGCGTACAGATCTATCATGGTCGAGAAACGCGCTTCCCGGTGGGCGTCCACTTTCATCAGGTGTGTCGTTTCCCGCTTGAGTTTCTGGAAGGCCGGCACACCGCCGCGCTTCCCGAGTTTTCGGTTGGTTAAAACCATGCGAGGCCGAACTTCCACCTCAAATCTTGACAAATGTGGCCCCAGGGTTTCTTTGGCAAATTTGAGTTCGGTCTCACCCTCCACTGTGAGATAAAGCCGCATCCAACTCATGGACGCCCTCCGATGACGTTCTTTTCCCAAAGTTGGCCGAGAGTGTAGTCATCAAGCCACTCCTTCAGTTTCTCTCGACTCTGCCTCTCAAACCGTGTGGCACCATCCACCATGTCGGCAACGATTACGTCCTCCGGCTCGACTTGGTCAACCAAAGCAGCGGATTGTGTGGCCACGATAATCTGAGTAAAATTTGTCGCATCCTGAATCAGTGAGATGAGAATCTTGATAGCATAAGGATGAAGGCCGAGTTCCGGCTCATCAATGGTAATCAACCGCGGCAACCAGTCGTGCGGCTGGAGGAGCAGCGTGGCCAGCGCAATGAATCGGAGTGTTCCATCCGAGATTTGGTGGGGGCCGAAATCGTATTCAGACGAACCGACCGCTTTCCAACGGAGCATGACAAAACTCCCGCCGCCGCTGTCGGGTTCTAAAACGAAATCTCTGAAGAATGGAAAAACTAAACGGATGGTCCCGACCACGCGCTGGTAGCACTCTGGTTGCTTTTCACGCAAGAGGAGCAGGTGAGCGGCCACATTGCCGCCATCCGCGTAGAGATATTGTGGGCCGCTAAGATCACTGCGGCTCCGCATGTGAGACTGATCCGAGGTGTCGTGAAACTGGTAGAATCGAAAGCGACTGAGCGTGTTTCTAAAGAATTTCGCAGTCGGGTTGCCGGCCAGGGTGGGCGAAAGGAGGGCGGATTCCCGGTGGCCAGCACCAAGATACATACGGTTTGCTTGGGTGACCGCGCCGATTGGGTAAAAGAGAATCGACTCCTCTGTGAAAATCAAGGTGTCAGGTGGAGCGTCCGCAAGTGTCATCCGGTAACTATTAGTCCCTGAGTCAGAGGTCATTTCCAGTTCCGCAGTAACGTGATTAGTAACCTTGGGGCCGAAATACAGCAGAGAATCTCTCCCCCCGCTGCGGCCAATAAACTCCTGAAGCGCTCCGGTCATCTCGAAACTCAACAGCTTGAAGAACGATAGGAAATTTGACTTGCCGGACCCGTTGGCGCCGATGAGGACGTTGAGCTTTTCGAGCTTCAGGTCATGGCAATGCCGGATGGATTTGTAGCCGTCCAGCGAAATTTTGTTCAGCTTCAACATGGGTTCATTCTCTCAAAATGATCTTCCAAGTCAACCGCTCTCGCCCAGCTTTTCCAACTGGCTTTCCACCAGGCGCGCCAGCGGCCGGATCGTGCGGGCGCTGAAATCGAACCGGCAGCCCGCGGCCTCGAAAAGATCGGGCAGCGGACGCGATCCTCCCAGCGCCAGCGCGCGGTGGTATTGCTTGAGCGCGCGGGCTTTGTTCTTGCGCGAATTGGCCCACACTTGCAGCGCCCCCAGTTGCGCGATGCCGTACTCAATGTAGTAAAATGGATAGAGGAAAATGTGGAGCTGGCGGTGCCACAAATTCGCCCGCGCCTCCTCGTAGCCCGTCCAGTCCGCCTCCCCGCCAAACCGGTCCATCAGCCCCAGCCACGCCTGCCGGCGCTCCGCGCGGCTGTGGCCCGGATGCGAATAAATCCAATGTTGAAAGGCGTCCACCGTCACGATCCACGGGAAAATCGTCACAATCCCCGCCAGATGATCGTGCCGCGCCCGCCGCGCCCCGGCTTCCGCGTAGAACGCCTCGATGAATTCATTGCCCAGCAATTCCATGCCCATGGAGGCCACCTCGCAGAATTCCAGCGGCGCGCTGCGATACGAGTACAATTCCTCCCCCCGCGCCGCCAGCGAGTGGAAGGCGTGGCCGGATTCGTGCAACATCGTTTCCACGTCCCGGTGCATCCCCACCGCGTTCATGAAAATAAACGGCAGCCGCGATTCCGCCAGCGTGGATTGGTAGCCGCCCGGCGCTTTGCCCTTGCGGTTGTCCAGGTCCAGCAGCCGCAATTGGCGCATCAATTGAAATTCCGCCGCCAGCTTCCCGTCCAGTTGGTCGAAAATCTTCTGTGTCCGCTCCACCATCTCCTCCACCCGCTCGAACGGACGGAGGGGGGGCCGGCTCAACGGGTCCACCGCCGTGTCCCAGGGCCGCAGCAAGGGCAGGCCGAGCTGGCGTCGGCGTTTCTCGTGCAACTGGCGCGCCAGCGGCATCACTTCCTTCTCCACCGCGTCGTGGAATTTTCGGCAGTCCTCCGGCGTGTAGTCGAACCGTCCGCGCACCCGAAAGGCGTATTCTAAGTAGTTGGGAAAGCCGGCGTTGGCGGCGATTTGCTCGCGCAGTTGGAGCATTTGCTCGAAGATCTCCTCGAATTGGCCCGCCTCCCGCAGGCGCCGCCGGGCCACCAGTTCCCAGGCCTCCTGGCGCAAGGCCCGGTCCGGTTCCTCCAGGTGGCGGCCCATTTGCGCCAGCGTCCTTTCCGCGCCCTGGAATGGCACCGTCAGCGAGCCGGACAATTTTTGATACTGCTGCGAGAGCTTCGCTTCGGCCGTCTCCAGCGGGATGTTCTCCGGACGGTACAATTCCACCTGCAGCCGCGCGTTGCGGTCAAAAACAAAATAGCGCCTCTTGGGCAGCCGGGCGCGAAGGGGATGCCCCAAATAAATCTCCGCCAGCTTGAATTGCCGCGGCTTGAGTCGCGGCTCAATCTCCTCCACGAAATGGATGAACGCCTTTTCCGCCTCGGCGCTTTCCGTGTGGCAGGTCATCGCGATGTTGCGCACGGAGCCTTCCTCGTCCAGCGCGGCGCCCAGTTCCCCCGCGTCCAGCAGCCAGCGTTGGAACTGGGCCGGGGTGCGGCATTGCGGGGCGCGGGCTTCCAGAGCGTCGAACAGCGGGGCGATTTGCGGCCAGTCGCCGAGGTCAATCTTCCGCGGAACAAACGCGCGCGGCCGGTACGGAACCGGCGGATCAAACGGCAGCAAATTCATAACGCCGGCGACCGCCTCATTTGCCCAAAAACGCCTCGTGAACCGCCCGCATCGCCTCCTCCCCCTGGGCCAGGTCCATCGTGACGGAGATTTTGATTTCGCTGGTCGAAATCATGCCGATGTTCACTCCCACCTGCGCCAGCGTCTCGAACATCTTCGCCGCCACGCCGGGATGGCTGCGGATGCCCACCCCGACAATCGAGAGCTTGCCGATCTTCTCATCCGCGATGACCTGGCGGCAGCCCAGTTTGTCCTGGATCCCCTCAATGGTCTTGCGCGCCTTGAGCAAATCCGGCTTGTCCACAGTGAAGGAGATGTCGGTCGTGGGGGAATTGGGGTTGTGGCTGATGTTCTGCACGATCATGTCCACGTTGATGTTGGCCTCCGCGATGGCCTGGAACACCAGCGCCGCGGTGCCCGGCCGGTCCGGCACCTCCACCAGCGTGATCTTGGCCTGGTTCTTGTCGAGCGAGACGCCGCGGATGACGACGCCTTCCATGCTGGGAGTTTCTTCTTTCACAATGGTTCCTGGGTTCTCGTTTAGACTGGAGCGGACTTCAAAAACAACGCCGAATTTCTTGGCGAATTCCACCGATCGCGACTGCATCACTTTGGCTCCCAGCCCCGCCAGCTCCAGCATCTCGTCGTAGGAGATTTCCGCCTGCTTCCGGGCGTTGGGAACGATGCGCGGGTCGGCCGTGTAAACCCCGTCCACGTCGGTGTAAATCTGGCACAAGTCCGCCTTCAGCGCGGCGGCCAGCGCGATGGCCGTCAGGTCCGAGCCGCCCCGTCCCAGCGTGGTGATCTGGCCTTCCATCGTCTGGCCCTGGAATCCGGCGACGATCACCACCTGGCCCCGCTTCAACAGGGCGTGGACTTGCTTGGGCGTGATGTTCTGGATCTTCGCCTTGTTGTGCACCCCGTCGGTCACAATCCCGGCCTGCGCGCCCGTGAGCGAAATGGCCGGCACCCCCAGCGCTTGCAGCGCGATGGCCGTCAGCGCAATCGTCGTCTGTTCCCCCGTGGCCAGCAGCATGTCCATTTCCCGCTCGTCGGGCAGCGGCATCAGCTCCTTGGCCATTTTGATCAGGTTGTCGGTCACCCCGCTCATCGCGGAGACCACCACCACCACCTGGTCCCCTTTGGCGCGATACCCCGCCACGCGCCGGGCCACGTTCTGGATCCGCCCCGGATTGGCCACCGAGGTGCCGCCGTATTTTTGAACAATCAGGGACATTGTCGTTTAAAAATCAAAGCTTTCCACTCGCAGCATCACCGGCGGCGCTTTGACCACCGGCGCGCGCGCGATTTTTTGCAAAGCCGTTTTCATCGCCGCGTTGGGCGCGGCATGAGTCATCAAAATCAACGGAACTACCCCGCCCTCGTGGCCTTCCGGCTGGATGACCGACGCGATGCCTATCCTGCGCTGCGCCAGGATGGCCGCGATCTTGGCCAGCGTCCCCGGCTTGTCCGCCACGCTCAGCCGCAAATAATAGCGCGAGACCGCCTGCTCCATCGGCAGAATCCCGCCCCCGTGCTGGTGCGGCACAAAGGGCGGAACCCGGTTCTTGGAGCTGTGTTTCAAATCCAGCGCCGCGTCGGCGATGTCCCCCAGCACCGCGCTGGCCGTCGCGTCCTTGCCCGCCCCGCGCCCGTAAAAAAGCGTGTCCCCCACCACGTCGCCGCGCACAAATATCGCGTTGAAAACATCGTTGACACTCGCCAGCACGTGCGTGTTGGGCACCAGCGCCGGATACACCGACACCTGGATCGCCCCGCCCCCGCTTTGTGTTGTCGTGGAGCCGGGACCGCCGGAGGCGACCTTCACCACGCCCAGCAATTTTATCGTGTGCCCCAGTTTCTCGGTGAACTCAATGTCGGACCGCGTGACGGCCCGGATGCCCTCCACGAAAATGGCCCCCGGCTTCACCCAAAAACCGTGCGCCAGCGACGCCAGGATGCCCGTCTTGTGCAGCGAGTCGTGGCCGTCCACGTCCATCGCCGGATCGGCCTCCGCGTAGCCCATCTTTTGCGCCTCCATCAGCGTCGGGGCGAATTCCGTGTGCTCCCGTTTCATCCGGCTCAAAATGTAATTGCACGTCCCGTTGACGATTCCGTAAATGTGCGTGATGCGGTTGCCCACCAGTCCCTCGCGCATCACTTTGATGATCGGAATCCCCCCCGCCACGCTGGCCTCGTAATACAAATTGGCCCCGTGCCGCCTCGCCGCCTCGAATAATTCCTCCCCGTGCGCCGAAAGCAGCGCCTTGTTGGCCGTGATCACCGGCTTGCCCAATCGCAGCGCCGTCAAGATCATCGTTTTCGCCAGCGTCGTTCCCCCCACCAGCTCGATCACCACCTGCACCCGCGGGTCGTTCACCACGCCGGTCCAGTCCGTGGTCATCAGCCCGGCCGGGATGGGATACGGGCGCGGCTCCTCCAGCGCCTTGACCGCGATCTTGCTCAGGCGGATTTTCATTCCGACCCGCGATTCCAGCAAAGCGCCGTTTCTGTGCAGATGGTGCCAGACCCCGCTGCCCACCGTGCCCCCGCCGATCATTCCTAGATTGACCTGTTCCATAAGAAGCGCCTCTTGCGCTCAAATTTGAAACGTAAGCCTTAATGATTGAACTTGGCCGCGCAAGTTCAAAGTTGCGCCGATCGCAGCGCCGCGTTGGACCATCCCTCCGGTTCTCCCGGTTTCTTCTTGTCTTTTGGTGGAAAGTTGTTCTGCTTTTCCATCATGAGAATGAACCAATCCCATTTGGCGGTAAGTTTGCTCTCATTCTGCCTCTTGGCGCCCTCCGCGCGCGCCCAATCCGCCGACCCCTCCATTCCAGCGGACGACCGGGAAGCCGATGCGGCGACCAATGCCATCACGACCGAAAGTTACCCAGCCAACGCCGGCGCCACTTCTGGAAGCGGGACCTATGCCCTTGGCAAGTCTGTCTCAGTGACCGCCAAAGCCACAAATGCCGGCGCGGTGTTTGTCAATTGGACGACCAACGGCGTCCTCGCCAGCACCAAAAAAGACTACAAATTCACCGTCACCGAAAGCCAGACCGCGGTGGCCAATTTCGACTGGGTCCTCACCATCAAGTCCTCCCCCGCCGACGGCGGGACCACCAGCGGAGCGGGCCACTACACCAACGGCCAGATGGTCACGATCACTGCCGTCCCGGACGCCTGCTACGATTTCCTCCATTGGACCAACGCCGTCAGGCCGGGCGGCATCACGAACACCACCTTCTCCTTGCTTATGGTGGCCGGGGAAACCCTGGTCGCCAATTTCAAGCTGAAAGAGGACACCATCACGATCTCGAACAACCCCGCCAAAGCCGGCACCACTTCGGGCGGGGGCACGAAAGGCTGCGGAAGCAAAGTCACACTGACTGCCAAAGCCGCCAACGGATATAAGTTCATCGGCTGGAGCGCGGCTGGCGCCATAGTCAGCACAAGAAACCCTTACTCTTTCACAGCCGAAGGCTCCGAGGCGTTTACGGCCAACTTCTCGGACGTTTCCAAGCCCAGCCTGACCGTCACCTGGCCCACGAACACGGAAAAAGTGGACGCTTCCCTGCTGGTCATTTCCGGCGCCGCGAAGAACGTCCTGGGGATCTCCAACGTCATTGTCACCCTCAACGGCGATCCCGTCTCCGTCACCTCCTCCAACCATTGGACCAACTGGTCGGCCGGCGTCATTTTGTCGCCGGGCCGCAATGCCATCTCCGCCTACGCCGTCAACTACGTCAACCATCCCTCCAGGACCAACAATCTCACCGTTCTGGAAACAGGAACCACTGGCTTTGCGCCTTCGTCCCTGGCCGGATTGATCGCCCAAGTGGAACCAGCCACCAATTCCCCTTTCCAATTCAGTTTTGGGACGGCCACTTTTGAGCGGTTCAGCCCGCAAGCCGATCAAGGCTCCGGCGTCGGCAACTATTCCTACACCCAAACCGGGTCGAACACCGCCACACTGGTCACCAGCGACTTCGCGCCTCCCGGCCAAACACCCGGCGGCTCCACTGTGCGTTTGACATTCACCAGCCCCTCCACCGCGAGTTTCACAGACACCGATGGGAATGCGGGGACCTTCGCCTTGTCGCCGGGGTTGGCCTTGGATGTCAGTTCGCAATCCGGTTGGACTTACACTTCAGTGGACGCCTTCAGCAATATCCACACCACCAGGTACGGGGATGGAACATTCACAAGCACCGACAGCCTCGTCACCAACACCGGCGCCTGCACATCCACCCAGTACGGCCCGATGGCCGCGATGATTGTGCAGACCTGGCCCGATCCGGCCCCCACCAGCCTGTCAACCAATTACAGCATGATGTTGTTCACCTCCCGCACCAACGGTCTCTGGTACTCCGCCCACTTCGGTGCCGCGGGCGGCCCGGCTTCCTATGATGCCGGCTACTTCACGGGCGCCTATCAGTCGAACGATTCGCGCTACCTGGCGCCCGAGTCTTTGGAAGGATTGGCGGCAAGAGTAAAGGACAACAGCGATCATGATGTCTATAGCGTGACCTATGGCCAGGCCACTCTAAGCCTGACCACCTCCACCAATGTGCCCTCGGGCGTTGCCAACTACACCTACACCCGGCTTGGCCCCAATACCGCCCAAATCCTGCGCAACTACATTTCGCCCCCTTCCGCCATCCCCGACGCGGGGAACGACTACTTGACCTTCCATACCAGCTCGACCGCGACTTGGACCAGCACCAACGGGGGCTCTGGAACCTTCGCCTTCTCCGCGGCGCCTGACCACGCCCCCGCCGCGCTCCCGGAAAATACTCCCATTTCTTTCACCCTCCCGCACAATCAGGGGGGGGCTCGAATCTTCCAGGACGGCGCCTTCACCGGATCCCCCTCGACCCTCGGTTCGGGGACCTGTACTTTTGTTGTTTACAGCCCGGATGTTGCCATGCTGACATTGAACTACACCAATGAAGCTGATCTTGGAAAGGTCGAGTATGTGCAAATGACCTATACGACTTCAACCAGCGGCTCCATCTGCGTCACCGAGGGCGACGGAACGATCAATCTGGGGACCTTTTCCACAAAATAGCGCCATCCTCCCGCCCGCAAATCCCGCCAACGGGCGTCGCCCCGCCGCGCGATCCATGTTTGGTCTTTTCTCTTTCCAGCCTCCCCGCCTGGAGAAACTCCGCCTTCCATTTGCCGCGTGACTTTCCCCTCCTTCCGCCGCACACTGCCCGCGGTCGGATGAAACGCTCCTCCCCAATTTCGCGCAGCGGCCGCTTCGGCGGCGGCCCGGACCCCGACGTCGCCAGGTTCACCCAGTCCGTCTCCTTTGATTGGCGCCTCTGGGAGCACGACATCCTCGGCTCCCTGGCCCATGCCGCCATGCTCAAAAAAATCGGCGTCCTCTCCGCCAGGGAATCCCGCGCCATCGAAAACGGCCTGACCGCCATCGCCCGCCAGATTGTCGCCGGCAAATTCCCCTGGCGCCCGGACTTGGAGGACGTTCACATGAACATCGAGGCCGCCCTCACCCGCCGCGTCCCGGCCGGCGCGAAGTTGCACACCGGCCGCTCCC
>JBEKAN010000128.1:0-10989 GCA_050015895.1 Verrucomicrobiota bacterium | reverse complement strand
TCGAGGTTTTGGGTGGGGGTATCGATTCGGACTTTGTCCTCGGCGACGTCCCGGCGGATGAGGCTGAGGACGCGTTCGAGGGTTTCCCGCGGCAGCACGGGCGCCGTGATGCGGATAGAATCGGGCTTGGCCAGCAACTCGCGCAAGGAGCCCATGGCCTGGATTCGGCCGCCGTAATAAATCACCACGCGATCGCAGACATCCTCGACATCCGCGAGCAAATGGCTGCTGAGAATGACGGTCTTGCCGCGCCTGGCCAAGGCCCGAATGAGGTCCTTGACCTCACGGCAACCGATGGGGTCCAGGCCCGAGGTGGGCTCGTCAAGGATGACGAGGTCAGGGTCGTTGATGAGCGCCTGGGCCAGGCCGATGCGGCGCTGCATGCCCTTGGAAAACTCGCCCACCACGCGGGTGCGGACATCGGCCAGGCCGACCATTTTCAAAAGTTCCTCCGCGCGGCGTTTGCGCTGGGAGGGCGGCAAGTCAAATAGATTTCCAAAGAAGTCCAGCGTCTCGCGGGAGTCCAGAAAGCGGTAGAGGTAGGATTCCTCCGGCAGATAGCCGATGAGGGACTTGGTGGCGACATGGCGGGGCGAGTGGCCGAAGACCTCGATGTGTCCGCTGGTGGGATGCAGGAGGCCGAGCAACAATTTGACGGTGGTGGATTTGCCCGACCCGTTGGGGCCGAGCAGCCCGAAGACTTCGCCGCGCCGGACCTCAAAATCCACGTTGTCCACCGCCCGCGCCTTGGGGCGCCCCCAGAAATCCTTGAACACCTTCGTCAGGCCGCGCACGGAAACCACGGGGGCCGGCGATCCGGCGGGGCTCGCGGCGTCAGCCCCGCCGCGCGGAACGTCGCGGGAGGTCGGGGGCGGATTTTCCAGCGTGGCAGGCATGGGGGTCATTTGCTCTTTGCAAGCCAGAACTCTTTCACTTTCTCAAATCTCGTAATACGCTTGACAATTTTAGCGCTTTCACGGGGATAAAATTCGAGCACATTGTCACAAAAATCAAGCATCCAAGAACGACGAGTCGCAGATCGGTCAATTTCGATATGCTTCGAGTTGGCTATTTGAATTTGCCCCCAGCCCAATGCCCCCAAAGTGAGACAACTCCACTTTAGATGCTCGATTGGGAGGAAATGAACAGTAGTCACAGTGACGTGGGTGTCTTCCACGCGATATTTCACCATGAGCATGACAAAAAAATTAGCGTCGTCCTCATAAAAACGGGCCAATCGGTCAACAGATGTAAGATTGGGCATGTTGAAAGCGGTGTCTTCACGGTGAGTTTTTACATCCACCACGTAATAATTATTACTGTTGTCCTGAAAAGCAAAATCAGCCATCGCCCGACGAGCGAAACATGCCGAGTATTCTCCACCATGCTCTCCGAGTATTTGCTCGAACCCTTCTTGGATAATCGACTGAATGGCGTCTCCAGTAGCTCGAGTGCTCCCGGCGGTGCTTTTCGAGAGAAAATCAGCTTGTTTGTTTATTAACTCCAAAACCCCGTCTTCGACACTCTCATAAACCGAGGAGGTGAAAAATGTTGAACTCATGATCCAATTTTGGTGGCAGAGGAGACCGACGATTCGAAAAAGTCTGATTGACAAACCGATGGGGATCTTGATTGTCTCATTTGAAGAGACAATGTGTTGCGCTCCCAAAAAACGCCCTCGGAATATCCCTGAATGGCGGGGTCGCGCTCCGCCAGCTCAACACGCTTGACAGCAAGGCAGGCATACGTTTCATCCTGTTCGACGGCAAGGAATCTGCGCTTGAGTTTTCTTGCAACCGCGGCCGAGGTGCCTGAGCCGAGAAAGGGATCAAACACAAGATCATCTTCCCGACTGCTGGCGAGGATCATTTTGGCAAACAGTTTCTCGGGTTTTTGGGTCGGATGATCTGTGTTCTCCGGCATGGACCAGAAAGGCACGGTCAAATCAGTCCAAAGATTGGAAGGATGTGTCAAACGAAAAGAGCCGTCAACCGAAGCATCCCAGTCCTTTGGTTTCCCGTTTTCACGATAAGGGGCAAGGACGCGTCGTTTCAATTTTACCGCCTCAACATTAAAATAGTACTCATCTGAAAATGTGGCGAACCAAACATCCTCACTTGCATTTTTCCAGTTGGCGTTTGCGCCGCGCCCTTTCTCCCGCTCCCAAGTAATGCGGTTGCGAATGATGACATGCCTGTCCAGCACATTGTAAATGGCGGCGGAGCACTTCCAGTCCCCACACACGTAAAGACTGCTGGTTGTTTTCAGCGCCGGCAACACCTTGACGAACCAGCTCTCAAACCACCGCTCGTATTCCTGAGAGGATTTCTCGCGGAAGTTCTCGAAGCCGAATGTTTTTGTCAGATTATAGGGGCAGTCAAGAATCAACAAGTCAACAAGCCGGGCCGGCAGTTCAGACATCAAGTTGATGGAATTTCCGCATATAATTTGGTCGGTCAACAGAGACATGTTGACCTGAAGAGGGGGGCGAAGCAGCTTCTTCGACAGACGCTCCCGTTCGTCCGCATCGAGCGTCAATGTGCGATTTCGAGGCGCGCGGTCTTTCACATCCGTGTTCATAGGGCTATTGCGCGACAAGGCAGCCGTTCGCGCTCGGATCCTTGAATGGCGGCGGTGTCGGAGCGGGAGCCGGCGGCGGCGGGGACTCCGGGAGGATGGCTTGGTGCGGCTCCAATTCCTCGCCTTGTCGCACGAGGCGGGCGCTGTTGAAAACCACCATGAGCGAGCCGGTGACGTGCATCAGAGCGGCCACAATCGGGTTAATGTAGTTCAACGCGGCCAGAATCAAGCCGCCGATGACAAACACAATTCCAATGAGAAAATTCTGGTTGATGACCGAGCGGGTCTGGCGGGAAAGTTTGACCAGGAAAGGCAGCCGGCGCAGATCGTTGTTCATCAGCGCGATGGTCGCGCTGTGAATGGCCACCTCGCTCCCGGCCGCGCCCATGGCGATGCCCAAATCCCCCGCCGCCAGCGCCGGCGCGTCGTTTACGCCGTCGCCCACAACGGCCACGCGGTAGCCTTTGGCCTTGGTCTGGCGCACGAACTCGACTTTATTTTGGGGGAGGCATTCGCCGATGACCTCCTCGCAGCCAATCTCCCCGGCCACGCGCGCGGCGACCGCCTGGCGGTCGCCGGAGACCATGGCAATGCGGCGGATTCCGACGCTCTTCAAATCGGCCAGGGCCTGGCGGGCCTCGGCGCGGGTCTGGTCCTCCAAGCCGATCCAGCCGACGCATTTGCCGGCGCGGGCCACAAAGAGAATGCTGAATCCCTCGGCCTCGCTCAGATCCACCGTGCCGAGGAAATCCTCCGCCACGCCCTGGTCCTTGAGCCATTGGGCGCGGCCGACGAGGATCCTGAGGCCGTCCATTTCCGCGCTGACGCCGCGGCCGGCCGCCTCGGAGAAGTCCTTGGGTTCGGGCAGGGGGACGCCCGCCTCGGCCGCCAGTTGGGCGAGGGCCTTGGCGGTGGGATGGTTGCTGTATTTTTCCGCTGAGCCGGCCATGCGCAGCAGGTCGGCGGGCGCCGTGCCGGCCAGCGGGGCCAGGCGGCTGACGGCCATTTTGCCGGTGGTGAGGGTGCCTGTCTTGTCAAATACAAATGCGTTGATGCGCGCGGCCAGCTCGATGTCGCCCACGTTTTTGATCAGAATGCCCAGGCGCGCCGCCGCCGAGAGTGCGGCGACCATGGCGCTGGGGGTGGCCAGAATGAAGGCGCACGGGCAGGCGACGATGAAGACGGAAATGACCCGGCTCAAATCCGCGGTGAAGGCCCAGACCAGGGCGCCGATGACCAGCACCAGCGGGGTGTAAAAGCCCATGTACTGGTCAATGATGCGCATAATGGGCAGC
The DNA here is from genome assembly GCA_050015895.1 of Verrucomicrobiota bacterium. GTDB lineage: Bacteria > Verrucomicrobiota > Verrucomicrobiia > Limisphaerales > Palsa-1400 > JBEKOF01. The sequence continues at coordinate 7,114 of JBEKAN010000128.1, read as the reverse complement.
TTGGTCTTCTCCGCCGCCAGAATCAGCTCGCGCACCTTGCCCAGGGTGGTGTCCTCGCCCGCGCGCGTGACGCGGATTTCCAAGACGCCGGTCAGGTTCTGCGTGCTGGCGAAAACTTCATCCCCCGGTTTCTTGTCCACCGGGAGCGATTCGCCCGTGATGTTGGCCTGGTTGAAGGAGCCCTGGCCGCTGACGATCCGGCCGTCCGCCGCCACGTTGTCGCCGGGCCGCACACGGATGACGTCGCCCACCATCAGGAGTTTGGTCTCCACCTCCTCCTCGCCCAGTTTGGTGACGCGGCGGGCCTTGAGCGGGGTCAATTTGATGAGCGACTCGATGGAAGCCCGCGCCCCCTCGGCGGTGCGGGTTTCGATGATCTGGCCCAGGAGCATGAAGAAGGCGACGACGCCCGCCTCTTGGTAATGGCCCGAGCCAAAGGCGATGGTGACGGCCAGGGCGACCAGTTCATTGGTGGTGAGCAGGCCGCGCCGCAAATCGGTGAAGGCGGTCAAAATGATGGGATAGCCCAGGATCATCGTTCCGATCATGGCGCTGGCCGCCGCGACCGGCTCGGCGGCGCTTTGGAACAGCCCGGAGAGCCAGCTCACCGCGAAGGAGTTGACCACAAAGAGCAGTCCGACGAGCGTTTGGGCCAGAGGAAGCACGGTGTGGATGTGGTCGCGCTCGTGGTCGCGGCCGCAACCCGCGCAGGAGGCGTCGTGATCGTCATGATCGTGGTCGTGTTCGCCGCGGCTCAGCAAAGAGGTTACTTGCATAGATCAAATATAGCTCAAAACTCCAGGAATTCCCGGCCAGCGGCGTAATGCAACAGTCTCGGGTGGCGGGGAAAGGCAGGGCGGGCAGTCCTCTGCCCGCCGTGGCGCGCACGGAGTGCGCGCCCTACCAAGCAAGACTGAATGATTGCCTGGGCGGTTTTCTGTCCTCTCCAAAATGTGGGGGGTCGGCTCATCTGCCGGGTTGATTGGTCGGTGAAGAATAAATGGGCGTCGCCGGGGGACTGAGGAAAAAACGCAACTGGCGCCCGTCCAGATTGGGCAGCACCTCGGTCAAATCCGCGTTGGCCCAGACTTTCTGGAACGTCTCGGTCAGGAGGAGGCGCTTGACCAGTTGCGGGTCCCGCTCGTAATCGGGCAGCAGCCGGGAGAAATTGGTCTGCTCGGCGCCAATCAACTCGACCAACCGCGCCTTTGCGGCTTCGGCGGAGTTGATGCGGGCGGCGGCCTCGCCGCGCGCGCGGCCCAGGACTTCGCTGCTATGACTGTTGGCTTTGTTGATGGAATCGCCGCCTTTCTGCGTCTCCTCGTTGACCCGGTTGAAATCCTCCTCCAGCCACACGGGCGGATGGGTGGCGGGATTGACCAGATCCACCGTGACGCCCAGGTCCTGATCTTGGACCAGTTGGCGCATCCGCGCCGCCACCGCCTCCGTGAAGGCCGTGCGTTGGAGGGTCAGCGCGTCGTCCACGTTGAAATGGCTGGCGGTGAACAGGAGGGCGTTGTTCAAGTCGTTCGTCACAAACGCCGCCGCGTCGGCGAAATCAAAATGAAATTTGACCGGGTCGGTGATCCGGTAGGTCACGGTGGCGACCACATGGATGATGTTGGTGTCGGCGGTCAGCACGTAACTGATGGTGGCGGGGTCCATCTTCGCCTGTCCGGCCGGTTTGGGCGCGCCCTTGGCCCTATCCTCCGCGCTCTGATACCAGCCGACGGTGGAATCGGCCGTCTGCGACGAGGTGAAGGGGATCTTCACCACCTCGTCAATCGGCTTGGGGAACGCAAAATGCAGGCCGGGGCCAAGCAACGCCGCCTGCCCCTGGCCCACCGGCCTGCCCATTCGAAGAATGATCGCCTTGTGCTGCGCGTCCACGGTGAAAAATCCCGACCCCAAAAACACGGCGACCAATCCAATCATGATGAGCCGGACGATGACAAAGCTGCTGCGCAAGGCCTCGGAGAGCGCCTGTGTCCCCGGATCCTCGGTCGAAACCGATTCCGGCGCGGGCTTGCCGCCCGGTGCTTTTAACTGGTTGGATTCCTGTTCGCTCATGTGGCCGTCATTTCGGCGCGTTGGTGTCCCCTGCCGAAGATTTGTCGCTTTGCAGCAATTCCAACCCCGGCGTGGTGTGATCCAAGATGAAGGTGGTCTTGTCCTTGCTCAGCGACTCCAACATGTTGAGATTCATGAGAAAGGTCGCCAGCGGGGGATTCTGCCGCAGCACTTGGAGCGATTGCACCATGGCGGCTTCGCCCTCCCCGTGAATTTCCAAGGCCATGGCATCCGCGTCGGCCAGCAGCTTTGCGGCCTGGCTGTCGGCCTTGGAAGTGATGTTGGTGGACTGCTCCTCGGCGTTGGCCCTGATGGCGAAAACGACCTTGCCGCGCTCGGACTTCATCCGGTCGAAGACGCTCTGGGTGTTGTTTTCCGGCAGCTCGATGCTTCGGATTTGGACAAATTTGATTTCGATGCCGTAGTCGCGGGTACTGACCTCTTGGCGGGCCTTGTCCCGGATTTCATTCTCAATCTCGGGCAGCTTCATCTGCTTTTGGTCCGCGGAGAGGAAATCCGAGAAGACATGCCTGCCGGCCACCTCCAATTTGGCCGAGCGCATGATCTTCGCCAGCGTCTCCTCCGCCTTGGCGACCGAGCCGTTCTCAAAATTGGGGAAAAACTTGTAGGGGTCCTCAATGCGCCAGCCGACATAGGTCTGGAGGAGAATGATGTTATTATCGGGCAGGGCCACCTGCTCCAGTTTGTCCTGGTCTTCCAGACTGTGAACACGCTGATCGAGGATAAAGACCTTTTCGATGGGACTGGGCCAGCGCAAGTAGGCGCCCGGCTCGGTTTTGACGCGGCTCTTTTCCAGCTTGCCGAAGAGGGTGACGACGGCCACCTCGGACTTGCGCACCTGGAAGACAAAGAGCATGAGGCCGAAAACAATCATCAGCAGGAATGCGATGGTGATGGTGAGGGGGCTTCGTTTCATAGTACGATAAGATACGGTTTCATGTCACACTATTTGGAGGGCGCGATGTTTATGCCATTTCCCAAACCCGTGACTTTTTCCTCGAGATTAAACTCGAAAATCTGGTTGGTGCCGCTGGCGGTGGCGAGGATGACTTTTCTCTGGGCGTTGCGGGTGCTTGCCATCAGAACGTCCAGATAGGCGCGGTGTTCATAGACTCCGTCGGGGCCGGGGGCGGCGGCGTAGGCCAGCGACTGATTGGTGAAAAGCATCGCGCGCGCGGTGGCGTTGGTGATGATGCTGTCCCTGTAGGCGCCGGCTTGGGCCAGGCGTCTGAAGGCATCCGCGGCGGCCTGGGCGTTGGTCGTGATGGCGTGGGACTGGGCGTCGAGGATTTTGACCTCGCGCTGCTCGCGCTCGCTGACCACGTCTTCGTAGGCGTCGGCCACCTTGGAGGGCGGATGGATGTCCTCCAAGCCGACGAAAGTGATGTTCACCCCAAGCTCCCGCTCGTTGCTCCGGGCCTGAATGGCCTGGCGCAGCGCGTCGGCCGCCTTGCCGCGCCCGCGCGACATGAGGTCCTCCATGTCCACGCTGGCCAGGAAGCGGACCACTTCGCGGCGGGCCAGCAGTTGGAGCAAATTGGTCGGATCGTCGTTGACGTAGGCCCATTGCTCCAAGTTGGTGATTTGATACTGGACCGGGATGCTCACCGCCAGCAAGTTGACCGGAGGAACCTGGCGCGACCCGGCCTGGTTGGTGGGGCTGGCAAGGGCGTTGGTGTCCGGCGGCGTGTCGCCGGACTGGTAGGCCACCAGAAAATTGTCCTCCTTGGCGTGGGGGCGGGTCCATTGGATGACGGCGTTGGTTTCCGGTTCCGCGCCGACAATGAAGCCCTGAATTTGTCGCGTCCGGTACCGGTAAACCTGGTCCACCGGCCACGGCAGCTTGAAATGCAGTCCCGGATCCAGGACTTCGCGCCCGGCCACCGGCGCGCCGAATCGCTCCAGGAGGGCCTGCTGGCCCGGATCAATGATCACCACGCAGGAGGAAAGAGCCAGGATCCCCAATTGCGCCAGCACCAGCCAGGCCAGCGCCTTCTCCAGGAAACGATAGAACCAGGTTTCCGAGACCTTGAATCCAAACTGGTAATCCAGCGCGTGGGCCGCCGTGGTGATGATCGCCTCCGGCTCGCCCAGCAACCCCACCAGCCGGCTGTCGTAGAGCAGCCGGGAGTCCTTCCCTTTCACCCGCACCCGGTAAATTTCCAGAACCAGCCCGACCAGCGTCTCCAGCGCGATCAACGCCACCACCACGCACAGCACACGGGCGGCGATCAAATCGGCCTTCCCGAAGCCGGCCAGGTTCGCGCCCATCGTGGCCGTGACCACAAAGAAGGCGTAGGCGCTCAGGAGCAAATAGGCGGCGCCCGGTCGGAGCAGCCGCTGCTTTTGCAGGCGCGCCAGCCCGCTGGAATACTTGCCCAGCAAAAACAGAATCAGGCCCATCAAGCCCGTCAGCGCCATCGCCAGCGCGGCCCGGTCCTTCACCAGCCCCGGCGCGGTGGCGGCGTACTTCCATGGAAAGAAAGCCGCCGCCGCCTCCAGCAGCAGCAGCAGCACCGTGAGGCCGGGAATGAAAAACCGCTCAAATTGCTGCCGGGAACGCCGGGCCGGGAAGGTGTCGTCCGACGAGGCGGCAAAAATGGAGGCGCCGCCGCGGGTCTTGCTCAACTCCTCCATTTCCAGCTTCTCCAACTGTTCCCGCGCTTCCAGGCTCATCTGGCAGAAGCTCAGGAGGGCCACCAGCGTCCCGAACCCCGCCAGGACAGCCCCCATCAATCCGGCCGCCGATCCGGCGAAGCGGGAGATGAGCGCCATGCCGGCCGCCGCCGCCAGCAGGGCGACCCAGTTCAGCAATCCAATTTTCTTTACGTTTTGCTCCATGCGAAACCTCAACTCAACTCACGATCCTCAAAGAGCGCCAGCGCCACCGCCAGCGCCGCGCCCACATATCCCACCGTGTAGCCCAGCGCCTTGGCCAGATAGGCGGCCGGGATCGGTTTGGCGCCCTCCAGCAAATCCGCCACCCAGAATAATTGCCAATTGGGCGTCACCGTGTAAAGCACCGAGGCCCACAGGCGCCCCTGCGCCGCCCGCGTCCCCCAGAAATAATCCGAAACCAGCCCCAGTAAAAACAAAGCCGAGCAGACACACAAGGTTGGAATCAGCTCCAGCCGGGTCGAGCAGGCCAGCGCCAGAGCCGCCAGGATCAGCAGCGCCATGAGGATCAACGCCGAGGCCGGCACCACCCGCCAGTCCATCCCGGCAAATTCATTGAACGCCCGGAAGGCCGCCCGCGGGATGAACTCGAGGACCGCGAAGGCCACCGTCACCATCACCACCACCGCCAGCACCGCGTCGGAAACGAAAGGGCGGCGCAAAAAATAATTCGTCACCCCGCCGATGGCGTAGGCCAGGACGAGGGAGCCGCCAAAAACCAGCAGGCCCGGATAATCAATATCCCCGTAGGCGTCAAACGCCATCCGGGTGGCCAGCAGGGCGGCGACACAGTTGACATAGGTCAGCACCGCCAGCGAGAGGGCCAGCCCGACATATTTGGCCAGGAGGAATTGCGCCCGTCCCACCGGCTTGGCGAGCACCGCCAGCGCCGTCCCGCCGCGGATCTCCCGCGCCACCGAGGCCGAGGCGCTCATCACCGAGCTGAATAGCCCCGCCAGGAGCATGACCGCGAGCACGCTGTTTTTCACCAGTTTGGGCTCGTCCCCAAACCCGAAATAATTGACACAAGCCAGGCCCACCTCGAACAGCGCCGAAACGGTCATCAGGAGCAAAAAAATCGGCTGCCGGATCAACTCCATGAAGGCGTTCCCGGCAATGGCGATAAATTGTCGCATGTCTCAATATAAGGCGTTGGATCGGTGTTCCGCCCGCCTAGATTACGGAATCGGCGCCCAATTGCAAAGGCTTATTGCGCGGGTGGTTGCGCGGAGGGGCCCGAAACGACCGACACACGAAAAAATAGCGAAAAACAGCACTTGCCAATCCGCCGGGGCGGGGCTAGCCTTCCCAACTATTTTTCGGACGCCGTGGTTGCGGCGGGCGGTAATCGCGTGGCTCCCCGCCGCCACGACAGGACAAAATTATGGCAGTCAGAATTCGCATGAAGCGGGTCGGCGCGAAGAACGCGCCGTATTTCCGCATTGTCGTGGCCGACTCCCGCAGCCCGCGCGACGGCAGGTTCATCGAGGAAATCGGCAGCTACCAGCCCTTGAAAAAGGGCGAGAACGTGAAGCTGGACCTGGACCGCGCCAAGTATTGGATCAGCAAAGGCGCGCAACCCAGCGACACGGTGGCCAGTTTCGTCAGGAGGCTGGGCAAAGCGCCCGCGGCGGCCTGATCCCCCATTTTTTCCAGCCTATGCAAGAGTTCCTAGAGTTTATCGTGAAGGGGTTGGTGGAGCATCCCGAAGCGGCCACCGTGACTCCGGTGGTCAAGGACACGCTCACCATCTACGAGCTGCGCCTGCATCCCGACGATGTGGGAAGAATCATCGGTCGCAAGGGGATGACGATCAACGCGATCCGCTCCCTGCTGCTGGCCGGCAGCGCCCGGAAGGGGCTGCGGTGCTCGTTGGAGATCGTTGAGGAAAAACCGCCGGCCTGACCGGCGGCGGCGCGCGCGAGGGCGCCTTGGAGCGGGCATGAGAATTGATGTGCTGACGTTGTTCCCGGAAATGTTCAGGGGACCGATGGAGGCGAGCATCATTCAGCGGGCGCGCCAGAAGGGGCTTTTGGAGTTGCGGGCGCATAATCTGCGCGATTACGCCCATGACAACTATAAAACGGTGGATGACCGGCCCTTCGGGGGCGGACCGGGGATGGTGCTCAAGTGCGAGCCGATTTTTGAGGCCCTCCAGGCCCTCAAAGGCGCGGGGACGCGGGTGGTCCTGATGACCCCGGCCGGGCGGCCGTTCCACCAGAGCGTGGCGCGGGAGTTGTCGTCGTTTGGAAGTTTGTTGCTCATTTGCGGGTCGTACGAGGGGGTGGACGAGCGGGTGCGGGAGCAGTGGGTGGACGAGGAGTTGTCCATCGGCGATTATGTGCTG
>JBEKAN010000127.1:0-10997 GCA_050015895.1 Verrucomicrobiota bacterium | reverse complement strand
CGCCACGCGTGGTGGGCGTCATCTCCTCGCTGGACGGAAGATTTCCCCCCGGCCGCGGCGGCGCGGCCTGCGATCTGGTGGAGGTGCGGCTGGACCTGGCCGGGTGTCCGGCGGGCTGGCTGGATCGCTGCAAGGCCATCCAGGCCGCCGGGTGGCCGGTGCTCCTGACGATCCGCCTCGCGGCCGAAGGGGGCGGGTGGGAGGCCGACGACGAGCATCGGCTGGGCCTCTTCGAGAGCGGGCTGCGCGAACTGGCCGGCGCGGATGTGGAGTGGCGCAGCAAAATCGCGCGGCGCGTGGCAAGGCTGGCGAAAAGCCGGCGGAAGGTGTGCGTCCTTTCTTATCACGATTTTGAGAAAACGCCGCCGCGCAAGGAACTGGAGGCGGTGATCGCGCAGGCGCAGGAATGGGCTTCCATCGTCAAGATTTCGACCCGGCTCAACGGAGAGGAGGACGAGCGGGTGTTGCGCTCGCTTCTGGCCGGGAAATGGAAAAAACCGCTCTGCGTGATCGGCATGGGGCCGGCCTGGGCGCACACGCGGGTGTCCTTTCCCAGGCTTGGATCGTGCCTGGCTTACGGCTGGCTGGACAAGCCAACCGCGCCGGGCCAACTATCCGCCGCCCAGTTGACAAGAAAACTGCGGCAAGCGGAAGACTGACGAGGCTGGCTTGAGTTCCATTTGATGATAAGTTTGTCTTGGGCGGTTCGTGGGAAGTGGTGCGGGCAAAACCGCAATGTCAACGCGGCCTTTCGGGGCCGAGGAAAGGAAAGTTATGCCTGATCTGGCGCAAATGGAATGCGCGGCGTGCAAAGGCGGCTCGCCGCCGCTCAAAGGACAAGACCTGGCCCCGCTGCTCCGCCAACTGGCCGGGGACTGGCGCGTGGTGGACGAGCATCATCTGGAGCGCGAATTCAAATTCGCCAACTTCCGCGACGCCCTGGCCTTCACCAACCAAGTCGGCTCGCTGGCCGAGGCGCAAAATCACCATCCCGACATTCATCTGGCCTGGGGCCGGGTGAAACTGGTCCTTTGGACCCACAAGGTCAATGGCTTGACAGAGAGCGATTTCGTTTTTGCGGCAAAGGTGGACCGTCTCGGCGCCACGCTGTGAGCGGCGGGTGAACCCGTATCTCCACTTCGTCTCCGAATTCGCCCGAATCGCGCGCGAAGGCAGAAAGTGTCCGGCGGGCGGCCCCGCCCCGCCGCCCCACCCGTCGCCGCGGCGGGACGCGCCGCTGGCGATCCTTTTTTCCCCCCATCCGGATGATGAATCCATCGTCGGGGGACTGGCGTTGCGCTTGTCGCGCGAGTGCCAATGGAATGTGCTCAACGCCGCCATCACGCTGGGCGGCAAGCGGGAGCGCCGCGCCAAGCGGCTCAAAGAGTTGCGGGGGGCCTGCCGGTATCTCGGGTTCGGCCTGTGGCTGCCCGCCCCGGGCGGCCTGGAAAAAGTCAGCGCGGTCACCCGGGTCAGCGACCCGCGGCTGTGGGCGGAACATGTCGCCCTCATTGCCGGCCTCCTCCGCAAGCGGCGGCCCCAGGCCGTTTTCTTTCCGAACGATCTGGACTGGCACAGCGCGCACATCGGCGCACACTGGCTGGTGATGGACGCATTGGCCCGGGTGGAAGGGCTGAGTTGTTACCTGGTCGAGACCGAATACTGGGGGCAAATGGCGTGGCCGAATTTGCTCGTCGAATACAGTGTCAAAGATGTGGCCGACCTGGTGGCGGCCGTCTCGTTCCACGCGGGGGAAATCAAACGCAACCCCTACCATCTGCGCCTGCCCGCCTGGATGCACGACAACGTGCGCCGCGGCGCCGAGCGTGTCGGCGGCCAGGGGCGTCCGGCGCCGGCCTTCGACTTCGCGCAGCTTTTCCGGCTGCGGCGCTGGAATTCGGGGCGCATGGAGGCCTGCTGCGAGGGCGGGCGCGTCCTTCCAGCCTCCACCAGCCCGGATGTGATTTTTTCGCCGTGACCGATCAGCGGTCCTGCAGGCTGTGAACCCATTGGATGGCCTGCTGGAGGAGCTGGGTGCCGTCTGTCAACTTCAATTTCTCCTTGATGCGGGCGCGGTAGGACTCGACCGTCTTGACTCCGAGGTGAAGCTCCTCGGCGATTTTGCGCGTGCCCTGGCCGCGGCCGATGAGCTGGAAAACCTCCAGTTCCCGGTCCGTCAGGCGCTCCATGGGCGAGCTTGGCTCCTGGTGGCGGCCGAGGACCAGCTTGTGGAGCATGCGCGTGGCCATTTTCTCGCTGACGTAAATCTGGCCGCCCAGGACCTGGCGGACGGCCAGCAGGATCTTCTTGGTGGCCTCCTGTTTGGTGATGTACCCCCTGGCCCCGGCCCGCAGCACGCGCTCGGCGTAGAGGGACTCATCGTGCATCGAGAGCACCAGCACCGGCAGGGAGGGGGACCGGGCCTGCAGGTCCTTCACCAACTCCAGCCCGTGTGTTTTCTTCAGGGAGATGTCGGCGATGACAATGTCCGGCCGGGTTTGTTCGATCCCGGCCACCGCCTCGGGGGCGTCCTCCGCCTCGCCGCAAACCTCCATGTCGCTTTCGCGCTGGATCAATTGGGTGAGCCACTCGCGCACCAGCGGGTGGTCGTCCACCAGGTACACTTTGGTCTTGGCTGGATCAGGCTTGGTTCGAGTGGACGGGTTCATTCTCCAACACCTCCTCATTCGGGAAGGAACAGGTTACAATGGTGCCGCCCCCCGCGCCCCGGCGGATGTCCAGGGAGGCCCCAATCATTTTGGCCCGGTAATTCATGATCGAAAGGCCCATCCCGCCCTGCCGCCCGGCCGCGCCGGGAAAACCCACCCCGTCGTCCTTCACGGTCAGGGTCACCTCCTCCTCCACCGCGTCCAGCCCGATCGAGATGGTTCGGCAACCAGCGTGCTTGACCGCGTTGTTCACCGCCTCCTGCGCGATGCGGTACAAATTGCTCCCCGCCGCCTCGTCAAAGATGCAGACCGGGGCGTCGCAGGAAAACCGGCAGGCGACGCCCGCGCGGGCCTGGGTGCCGGCCGCCAACTCCTCCAGGGCGGAAGCCAGACCATCCACCTCCAGGCGCACCGGATACAGCCCCCGGGCCAGATTCCGCGCCTCGGATATCCCCTGGTTGACCATTTCGACAATCGTCTCCGCCTGGGCGGCTTCGGCCAGTTTGTGGCGCGCGAGGTTTTCGCGCAGCAATTCCCCGGCGAAGGCCACGCTCACCAGGTGCTGGCACAAGCTGTCGTGCAAATCCTGGCCGATGCGCCGCTGCTCCCGGTCGCTGACTTCGGCGATTTGCTTTTCCAGCAGCTTGCGCGAGGTGATGTCCGAGAGCACCACCACCCCCCCCTGCCCGCTTCCCTTCTCATCTATCAGCGGCCGCCCCGTGGCCGCCAGCCACATCCCCTCCGCGCCGTCCCGGCCGCGCAAAAAAAACTCCGCCCCCGTGATGACCTCCCCTCGAATGGCCCGCAGAAGCGGATGGCTCGCGCCCGAATGGCCGATCCGGGTGTCGGGCAGGCGGGTCTGAATTTGTTCCACCCATCCCTCCGGCGGGACGTCGCCCAGGCCGGCGCGCAGGAACCCCCGGGCCGCGGGATTGTAAAGCAAAATTTCCGCCTCCGCGCCGGCCACAATCACGCCGTCGCCCATGCTGTTGAGCATGGATTGGAGGATGCCCGTCTGCTGGCGCAAGGCGCTCTCGGAGCGGGCGAGCTGGCTGGCGCGCTGCTCGGCGGCGGCGCTGCGCTCGGCCACCCGCTCCTCCAGGATTTCGTTGAGCGATTTCAAGTTGGCCTGGGCGCGGGTGCGCGCGGCCACTTCGTCCTGCAAGGCCGCGTTGGCGCGGGCCAACTCCAGCGTGCGCTCGGCCACCCGCGCCTCCAGGCCCTCGTGGGCGCGGCGCAAGGCCTCCTCGACCCGTTTGCGCTCCGCCACCTCCGTGGTCAGGATCGCCGTAACGCCGAAGACGCCGAACCGCATGAGAAAACTCCAGAACAACTCGACGCGGTTTAGAACCGTGGTGGGGGGCAGACACTTGACGACGTACCAAGCCGCGGCGGAGGCCAGCGCGGTGATGATTCCGGGCGCGCGCCCCGCAAACCACGCCACGAAACAGATTGGGACCAGATAGAAAACCAGCAGGGCGACCGGGCCGGTCACGTAATCCATCATGCCGATGTACGCCACCACGACCAAGCCCATGCCGAGCAAAGTCGTGCGAGATTTTCGACTCAGGTACTCCACTACCTTCACGCGCTGCCATCCTATCCCAAATCCGTCCCGGTGGAAAGCCCAAATTTCCTCCCCCCCGGGTTCAGAAATCAGGACGCGGGGTAATTCGTGTCACTTGGCGAAATTCGCGGATCACCCTTCCGTCGGCGGGGGGTCGCTCCAGACGGGGGGGTGTATTATGGGGCATTATTGAGACCCGGAATGACCCTGGCTGGCACGACATTGGCACAGCAGTTCTCCGCTCTAAACGATGCCCAACCACAACCGGGTGGCTTGGACGATCATCGCCATTTGCGGCTGGCTCAAAGCGCCCAATCTGCGCATGAAAACAGAACCGGGGATATTGCGCTGGCCCTGCACATCGAATGCCCCAGGTTGGAGCCATGGCACATTCACCACCACCTCAAACCGCCCGCCGCGCATCGCCGTGGTGTGGGGGACGATGGCGTACAACGCCCTTTCATTGTCCAAAAAGGGGATGCTCAACACAACCGCGGGGCGGGCTTTTGCGGCCATGCCCAAATCCACCAGCCAGACCTCACCGCGCCTTGCGTTGAGCATGTTCCTGCTCCTCTTTTTCGTAGGCGAGAAAGGCCTGCTCGGCGGAGGCTATCAAGTCGGTTTCCGTCACCACGCCGTAGGAATCATCACAGACAATGCCATCCTGGCGCTGGCGATATTGCTGATGAACCGCCTCTTCCACCCGCCGGAGTTCTTCGGTCGTCAACTTCGGCAGCACCGATTCGATTTCGACAATTGTGCTCACGCCAAGAAACTTACGAAACAAACGCCCGCCAGTCAACCGGTTTTCCGCCCCATTTTCCCGCTTGACATACATATAACCTCAATGTATTGTGTCCCTATGATTCGCAAGGAACTCGTCGCCGCGTCGGCCGAACCGCTGATTCTGTCCCTCCTTTCCAGGGGCGAGAGTTACGGCTACGCCATCATTCAGGAAGTCAAAGCCCGCTCCGACGGCAGGCTCCAATGGACCGACGGCATGCTTTACCCCGTGCTCCACCGCATGGAACACCGGGGCCTGATCAAGTCGCGCTGGGGCGAAAGCCAGACCGGCCGCAGGCGCAAATACTACTCCCTCAAAAAAGACGGCAAAACCGCGATGGCCAGGCACCACGAACAATGGACGCTGGTCCATTCCGTCCTGTCCGGCCTGCGAAAGGAGCAATATGTTTGACTTGGAACAGTCCATCGCCGAGTGGCGGCGCCGGATGCTCGCCGCCGGGATCAAATCCCCCGTCCCGCTGGAGGAGCTGGAAAATCATCTGCGCGACGACGTGGAAAACCAAATCCGGTCGGGATTGGGCGCGCAAGAGGCTTTTGAAGCCACCGTCCGCCAAATCGGCCACACCGGCGCGTTGAAGACCGAATTTGCCAAAGTCGGCGGAACGGTTTACGAGCAATGGAAACAATGGATTTGCGCCGTCGCCCGAATTCCAGATTATCAACTGGCCACAAACATGAGCACACCACCCCAATCCATCGAACCCAGATGGGCCACGTATTTCAAGACCATCGCTTTCACACTGCCCGCGCTTTTTCTCTGGGTGGGTTCTTTGATTTTCGTGCTTCCGAAACTCAAGGACCTTTGCCAGGTGTCGAACACGCCGGTTCCAAAACCGATACTGACCGCCTTGAACCTGTCGGAGCTTTTCAAGAACAACCTTCTTCATGTGTGTGTTCCACTGGTTCTCGCGCTGGTGTTATTGGAGTGGCGTTCCCGCTGGTGGGGGCGTCGGCGGCGGCTGGTGTTTGGGGTCGGCGCGTTTCTCCTCAATTCCATCGTCTTGATCATCATCACCGCCATGCTGGTCCTCGCTGTCGTCGCGGGCGCGAGACTAGCGCCTCACGCCAGATGAGGCGCCGTCTTTCCCTATTGCCTCACGGAGAAAACACAGTCTGATAGACCGCGCGGATGGCGGCGCGGATTTGCCGCAACTCGGCCAGGAATTCCTGCGCGCTGTCGAATCCGCAACGCACGGCGACGCGCTGGAGCGGCGCGTCCTCGTCGGGCAGCTCGGTCTCGCCCTCAAAACTCCAGCGCCGCAGGATGCCCTCCACCCGGCGAAGCCTGGCGTAGTTCCGCGCGAGGGACTGGCCGTCGGCGGGCGCCAACAAACCCTCCCGCGCGGCGCGGCGCAACGCCTGCAGGGTGTTCGGTTCCGACCAGCCCGCCGCAAGACAAAATGTCTGCGCCAGGAATTCCGCGTCCATCAGGCCGCCCACGCCGGTCTTGATGGCCAGGGGGTCGCGCCCCGGCGTGGTGCGCTCCTGGATGGTGCGCTGGCGCATGTGGGCGATCTCGGCCTTCCAGTCGGGGGTGAAGGCGGCGAGGCCGGCCTGGGGGTTGGCCGGGGAGGCGGATGTGGAAAGCACAAAACCGGCGGCGACGTTTTGCGGCGTGAAGCTGGCCAGGACGCCGGCCAGCCGCTGAAATTGCGCGCCCAGGGCCATGTCCCCGGCGACGGGGCGCACGCGGGTCAGCGCCTGGATTTCCCACAGGGCGGCGCGTTTGCGGTAGTAATCCTCGAAGGCATCGAGGGTGTTGACCAGGAGGCCCTTTTCACCGTCGGGACGCAACCGCGCGTCAATGTGAAAAACCGTTCCCAGTTCGGTGGGGCGGGCCAGGAGGTCCATGACGGCGGCGGCCATGCCCTGGCAGGCGGGAAGGTCCTTCGCGCCGGAGGGGGCGACGAAAAGGACGTCCAGGTCCGAACCGTAGTCCACCTCCGCGCCGCCCAATTTGCCCAGGCCGATGACGCAGAAAGGCGGGGCGGCCAGCCCTCGCCCGCGGCAGACGACCTCCAGGGCGTATTGGAGGCAGGCGGCGGCGAGGGCGGAAAGTTCGAGCAGGTTCTGCTCGAAATCGGCGAGGCCCAGAATGTCGCGCAGGCCGATGCGCATCAGTTCCGCCTCGTGATAGCGGCGCACCCAGCCGGGCTGGTCCTTGTCGTCCACGCCGTAGCGGAGGTCGCGCAAAGTCTCGTCGGCGGTTTTCGGGCGGCGCAACCGGCCGCCGGCCTCCAGCTCGTCCACCAGGTCGGGGGAGCGGATGGCCCGTTCGGCGAGAAACTCGGAACGGTCGAAGAGCAGCAGGAGCAGTTCAAAAAGGGAGGGCTTCCGGCTCCACAGTTCGTAGAGCGTGGCGCGCGCGCCGTAGGCCTCTATGAAGCTTTGCAACCGCACCATCACGCGGTCGGGATCCGAGAGGCGGGGCCGGGCGGCGGCGGGATGAGGCGGGCAGAGGGCGAAGAATTTGGGGAGCAGCTCGCGGGCCAGTTCGGAGGTGCGGGCGGAGACGTGAACATAGCCCGGCCCGTTGACAAACATTTCGACCATGCGCAAGGCGCTCTCCGGGTCGCGGAAATGGTGGCGGGCCAGGAATTCCCTCCAGGGCGCGGCGGGGGCGAAGTCGCCGGGGAGCGCGGAGGGTTTGGCGGGTTCGCCGGCGCCGAAGGTTTGCTCATAGAGGCGGCGGACCAAACTGGAATGGGATTGGCGGGCGGCCTCAAAAGTCTCCAGGGAGTCAAAGCCCATGAGACGGGCCAGACGTTCGCGGGCCAGGCGGGCGGTGGGGATGGTGTGGGTTTGCCAGCCTTCATCCATTTGCAGGCGGTGCTCCACGTCGCGCAAAAAGAGGTAGGCGGCGATCAAGGATTTGGCGTCATCGGTGGAAAGCAGGCGGTAGGAGGCCAGTTTTTCCAGGGTGGGAACGGTGGCGGCGCCCTGGAGAAAGGGGAGGCGGCCGGCGTGGAGGAGTTGCAAGGTCTGGGCGATGAACTCGATTTCCCGGATGCCGCCGCGGCCCAATTTGACGTTGCGGTCCAGTTCGCCGGGTTTGACGACTTCGCGTTCCAGCCGGGATTTGGCGGCGGCGACATCGCGGAAGGCGGCCTCCCCCAGCGAGCGGGGATAACGAAAGGGCTGGATCATTTCCAGGAATTCGGCGCCCAATTCCGCGTCGCCGGCGACTGGTCGGGCTTTGATGAGCATCATGCGCTCCCAGGTCTGGCCCCATTGGGCGTAAAAAGTCTCGAAGCTGCCGAGGGAGCGGACCAGCGGGCCGGCCTGGCCCTCCGGGCGCAGGCGCAGATCAATGCGGTAGAGAGCGCCCTGCGGAGTCAGGCGGGTGATTTCGGCGATCATGCTCTCGGCCAGGCGGGTGAAGAACTCATGGCTGGCCATGCTCTTGCCGGTTTGTTCGCCGGGGCGCGGGCGGGTCTTGAAAAGATGCCCCTCCTCGCTGTAAAGAAAAAGAACGTCCACGTCGGAACTGTAGTTGAGTTCCTGGCCGCCCAGTTTGCCAAGGCCCAGGACGCAGAACTCGGTGGGCTGCCAGCGACCGTCGGGGGCGGGATGGTGGGGCCGGCCCAGACGCCGCACCAGAGGTTGAATGCAAAGGCGCAGGACGGCGTCCAAACAAGCGTCGGCGATGTCGGAGATTTCGCGGGTGATTTCCAGTGTGCCGCCGAGGCGGGCAAGGTCGCGGGCGGCGACGCGCAACATTTCGCGCTGTTTGAACAGGCGCAATTGGACGAAGGCGGGTTCGAGATCGTCGCGGTCCAGGGATGGTTGGAGCCAATGCCCGATTTCGCGGCGGAAACCTTGATCGCGGCGGGGATGCTGGAGCAGGCCCGGTTCCAGGAGCGGCGGCAGCCAGTCGGGATGGGCCGCGAGCAATTCGGCCGCCATCTGGGAGCCGGCCAGGAGCGAGGCAAGGATGCGCGCCTGCTCGGCGGTGGGCTTCTTGGGGATTTGCGCGGCCCCGGCTTCGCGCAGGCGGGCGAGGGCGGCGCCCGCCCGCCGGGGGTCGGCGCACGCCTCAATCGCGCGGGTGAGCGTTTGGGACTGCATGAGCGCAGTGTAAGGGTTGGCCACAAAACTGCAATCGAAGGCGCGGCGCGTCTATTTCAGGTCGCGTCTATTTCATTGCTTTCAGGAGAAATCGTGGTCTTCTATTGGGAAGACAGCCTTTTGCCCGGTTGGCGCGGACGCCGCCCCGGGGGAACAGGTTCATGCATTCGGCGAAGTGAAGGGTCCGCCCGCGAACCGCAAAGAACCAAAGAAAGGTTTTATGAACATATTGAAGAGAAGACTGATCCTGGCTGGCTGCGTGGTCGCGTTGGGATTCGGAACCGCCAGCGTGATGGCGCAAGGGGGAGGAGGCGGTGGATTCGGCCGAGGAGGAGGCGGCGGAGCGCCCGCGGCGCCGCCTGACCCGACCCCGGTGTACCAGAAGATTCTGGAGTCCGAGCGGCGGGCGCTTGCTGTCACCAATAACGATGAATGGGATGTGATTTCGCCCAGACTTCTGAAGGTGGTGCAGATGAAAATGGAGGCCCACACGCTCCAAGTCCGGTCGTTGTTTGGCGTCATCTTCCGCGCCACCAACGCCACCAACGCCGGCTTTGGCCGCGGCCGCGGCCGCGGCCGCACTCCACCCCCCAGCGTCGAGAACCAGATGCTGACCGGCGTGGTTCCCGACGCGTCGAATCCCGCGGCGGACATTTTGCTGCAGAAGGCCCAGGCGGACCAGAGCACGACGGCCGACATCACCGCGGCGCTGACCAAAGCGCGGGCGGCGCGCAAACAGAAACTGGCGGACATGGCCAAGGCGGAGTCCGATCTGCGGGAGGTTCTGACGCACGAGCAGGAGGCGGCGCTGGTGGCGCGGGGCATTTTGGAATTGGACACCGACTCGGGGCCGGCGCAGCCCAGCGGGGGGATCCTGACTGATTTGAGCCCGGCGATTCAGAAGATACTCGATGCCGACCGGGTGACGCTTTCCGTGACCGGCGACGATGAATGGGGGGTGATCGCGCCCAGGCTGCGGCGGGTGGTGCAATTTCAGTTAGACGCGTACGCGGTGGGGGTGAATTCACTTTTCCTCCTCAACGGAGTCCGCGTGATCACCCAACTTCCCGCCGGCCGCCCCGACATCGGCCAGGAGCTGGGCAGCAAGGTGATCACCGGCGAGCTTTCGGTGGCGCTGGATCCGGCGGAGCACGGCCTGCAGAATGCCACGGAGACAAAGGCGCCGATGACTGAAGTGAACGCGGCGCTGGCCAACGCGCGGGCGACGCGCGAAGCAAGATTGGCGGGTCTGGCCCAGGCGCAGGCGGATCTCCTGGAGCTTCTGACGCACAGGCAGGAAGCCGTGCTGGTGGCCACGGGCCTGCTGGAATAGCCCCCGTCGCGGCGCGAGTCGTCTCCGGCGAGAACCTTCGCGCGCCGCCAGCCCCGCGCTCCGATCATGTCAAGTTGAAAATGTCGTGGTCTCTGGACTTGCCGCGCCGGTCTTCCCACACCAATTTCCAGGGACCCTTTCGCAGCGACTACAAGATGGGATCGGAGTCGCGTCGGCCATCCCAACAACGGAGCAATTCCACGCTTCTTGATTCCGATTGCACCCGGTAAAAGACCTTGAAGTATTTCTTTACGACATATCGCCTGACTGCCGGACGCTGGCGAACTTTGGGGTGACGCTCAGGAACAAAACAGAGGCTTTCCCCGCTGTGAATAATCTTGAGAATTCACGGTTTCACGATCAGCACGCTGCAATGCGCGTGGTCGCTGATGCGGTCGGCGGTGTCGCCCAGCAGCCGGCCCCACAATTCGGAATGATCGCTGTGGCCTATGACGATCAGGTCGTAACCGCCCTCCCTGGCGAAGTTCACGATGACTTTGGCGGCGTGGCCGGAGCGGCTCTCGCAGGTGATTTCAACGCCCTGCCGCCCGGCCAG
>JBEKAN010000126.1:0-11007 GCA_050015895.1 Verrucomicrobiota bacterium | reverse complement strand
TCGCGCGCCGCCTTTAATTGTTCGCCAACGGTTGCCATAAGGGCGAATTGATAGCGGATTTGCGGCGGACTGGCAAGGGCGCAGTCTGAGCATTTTGTGCTTTGAACCTGCGGCGGCTCCGGCTACAATGCGCGCGGAACCAGCAGTGCCATGACGACGCAAAAGACACGGATGTCCATCAACACGAGCAATGTGCTCTCGGTCATCATGGGTGGCGGGCAGGGCCGGCGGTTGTTCCCGCTGACGCGGGACCGGAGCAAACCGGCGGTGCCGCTGGCGGGAAAGTACCGGCTGGTGGACGTTCCGATCTCCAATTGCATCAATTCGGGCCTGAAACGGATTTATTTGCTGACGCAGTTCAATTCGGCGTCGCTGCACCGGCACATCTCCCAATCGTATAAGTTCGACCATTTCACGGGAGGGTTCGTGGAGATCCTGGCGGCGGAACAGACGTTTTCGGACACATCGTGGTACCAGGGGACGGCGGACGCGGTGCGCAAGAACCTGCTGCACTTTCTGACGCACGACTTTGAGTTTCTTCTGATTCTGAGCGGGGACCAACTCTACCGGATGGATTACCGCAACCTGATCGCCGAACACCTGCAGCATGGAGCGGACCTGACGGTGGCGACGATCCCCGTTTCGCGCGAGCAGGCGCAGGCGCTGGGCATCCTGGAACTGGGCGAGGACCAGCGAATCAGCCGGTTCGTGGAGAAGCCCAAAGAAGCGGCGCTGCTGGATTCGCTGCGAGTGGACCGGGCCAAGTACGCCGAACTGGGCATTGAGGGGGACCAGGAGTTTTTCCTGGCCTCGATGGGAATTTATTTGTTCAACCGCGAAGTCATCCTGCGGCTGCTGGACAACGCGCTGACCGATTTCGGCAAGCACGTCATCCCCGGGGCCATAGAAAGCCACAAAGTTTATGGGTCGGTCTTTCAGGGGTACTGGGAGGACATCGGGACGATCCGTTCGTTTTTCGAGGCGAACCTGGACCTGACGGCGGACCTGCCGCGGTTCAATTTTTTTGACATGAGCGCGCCGATCTTCACGCGTCCGCGCTTTCTGCCGGCCTCGAAGATCAACGGGGCGGAAATCAGCCACGCGAACATCTCGGACGGGTGCATCATTGACCGGTGCAAGATCCACCAGAG
The DNA here is from genome assembly GCA_050015895.1 of Verrucomicrobiota bacterium. Classification (GTDB taxonomy): domain Bacteria; phylum Verrucomicrobiota; class Verrucomicrobiia; order Limisphaerales; family Palsa-1400; genus JBEKOF01. The sequence continues at coordinate 9,856 of JBEKAN010000126.1, read as the reverse complement.
CATCATCGGGGTGCGCAGCAAGGTGGACGGCGGCTGCGAGATCAACCGGACGATCATGCTGGGCTGCGACTACTACGAATCGGAGTCGTCCATCAAGCAGTACGAGTCGCGCGGGCTTCCGCGCATCGGGGTGGGCCGGAACACGAGGATCGAGAACGCGATAGTGGACAAGAACGCGCGGATAGGGGAGAACTGCCGGATTTCGCCGGCGGACAAGCCGCAGGACGCGGATCATCCGCTGTATTACTTGCGGGACGGGATTGTGATCATCCCCAAGAACGGACTGATCCCCCACGGCACGGTGATCTGAGGGCGGGGGTGCATTTCACTTTTTTGGGTTTGCTTTCTTAATCTTGCTCCAAATCAGCGCGGAGGAGGGAGAAGGGATTAAGATTAAGATTAGGATTAAGAGGGGAACCCATAAAAGTGAAATGCACGGGGATCTGAGGGCGGGGCGGTCCGCCATTTACATTCCGGCCCGGCGCTGCTACAAAGGACGGGTGCTCAACGACGCGCAGATATGGAGATCCCTGAAACGGGGGGGACAACTGACCCTGATCGCCGGGCCGTGCGTGATCGAGAATGAACGCCTTTGCCTGCGGGTGGCCGCGTCGCTGCGCGCCATCTGCCGCCGGCTGGGCATCAATTATATTTTCAAGGCGAGCTACGACAAGGCCAACCGCTCCTCCGCCGCCACCTTCCGCGGGCCGGGCATGGCCGCCGGGCTGCGCGCGCTGGCCCGGGTCCGCCGCGAGCTCGGCGTCCCCGTGCTGACCGATGTCCACACCGAGGAGCAAGTCCGGGCGGCCGCGGAGGTTGTGGACATCCTCCAAATCCCGGCCTTCCTTTGCCGGCAGACCGATCTGCTCCAGGCGGCCGTGCGCACCGGGAAAATCGTGAATGTGAAAAAAGGCCAGTTCTTGTCCCCCCAGGAAATGGGCCAGGTGGCGGGCAAGGCGGTGGCGGCGGGCGGGAAGAAACTCCTGCTCACCGAGCGGGGCACCACGTTCGGCTACAACAATCTGGTCGCGGACATGCGCTCGATCCCGATCCTGCGCCAGTTTGGCTTTCCGGTGATATTTGACGCGACCCACTCCGTGCAACTGCCCGGCGCGGGCGGGGACCGATCCGGCGGGCAGCGGCAATTCGCGCCGGTCCTGGCGCGGTGCGCCGTGGCGGCGGGCGCGGATGGAATCTTTCTGGAAACCCATCCGGACCCGGAGCGCGCGCTGAGCGACGGGCCGAACATGATTCCGCTGGGGGAAATGTCGAAACTGCTGGCCTGCCTGGGGAGAGTCCGGGCGGCCGCGCGCTGAGGATTCGAGACATGGCGATGCCTCCTAAACCGCCGATGTTGGGTGCGACAGAAAAGGCACGCGTCCGGGGAGCGATCCTTGTGCTTTTCCTTCTCTGCGCCGCGCCGGCGCGGGCGCAGGCGCCCCCGCCCGCCAATCGCCCGGCCGGCGTGTCCTATTCCCACTTCAAAGACACACCGCAGGGCAAAGTCCTCGACGCGATGATGGACGGCAGCGAGGCGAAATCGCTGCCCGGAGGATTGGTTTCGGTGAAGGATTTCCAACTCAAAGGCCTGCGGGACGGCCAGACCAACCAGGTGCAGGTCATTGCGCAGGCCCCGGAATGCGAGATTGATTTGCGAAACGGCCAGGAGTCCGCCAGAGATCCCGGCCCGATCCAGATTTTCACCCCCACCACCAATTTGTTCGTCCAGGGCGTGGGGTTCTTTTGCGCCGAATCCAACCAGGTGCTCGTCATCTCCAATCAAGTCGAGACCCGCGTGGTCGAGTCCCTCCTGCGCTCGGGAGTTTTCCCCGCCCCAAAAACGGGAGCGCCCGCGGAGGCCGGGCAGCTATTGAAGATATTTTCCGACCGCGGCGAGTTTTATTACCAGTCCAATCTGGTCCACTACGCGGGCAACGTGCGCGCCGCCGACCCGCAGTTGCAAATGCTCTCGCCCTTCCTTTCCGTCCAATTCGCCAGCAACCAGGCGGTGGAAAGCATCCTGGCGTGGAAGGGGGTGACGGTCGTCCTGACGAACAAAGGAACGGCCACCGGGGCGACCGGCTCCTACTTCGCGACCAATGGAACGGAGCTGTTGGTTTTGGACGGGGACGCGCAATGGCACAACGGCCCGCAGGAGGCCAAAGCCGCCAAATTCACGTACGATCCCGACCGCCATTTTCTGACGGGCGAGGATCAAGTGTTTGCGCGCTGGCCCAACGACGCCACCAACCCGGCGGCGCCGGCGACGTTCCGCGAACTTTTCGCCGATCATTCCACCTTGCAGATGTCCACCAACGGCCAGACCGTGGACGCGATGAGCGCATGGGGAAACGTCATCCTCGTCAACCAGGCCGACCACAGCCGCGCCAACGCCGACCGGGCCGATTACAACCGGACCAATGATTTGATGGAGTTGACAGGAGACGCCGACTGGCGGAACGACGAGATGGAGGTGCAGGGCGAGAGGCTGTCCCTGGCGTCGAGCAACAAGATTTTTCACGCGGAGAACCACGCGCGGTTCAAGGCCCATCTTGCCGGCCAGCCCACCAACCGCTGGCTGGACATCTCGTCCGACGACCTCGTTCACCAGCCTCTGGACGCGCGAACCAACCTGGCCACATTCCTCGGCCATGTTCACGCCCAGCTCCTGGAGGAGGGCCAGCCGCAGGACACCCTGACGTGCCAACGGCTCCTGGTTTACCTGGACTCCAGCAACCAGGTCGAAACTGTTGTGGCGCGGGGGGATGTGCATGGCGAAACCGCCGCCGACGCCGCGGGTGTGAGGAAGACCATCACGTGCGGCGCGCTGACCGCCCGCCGCTCCCCCGCCACCGGCCTTTGGCGCAGTGTCATGGCGGAGGAGAACGTCGAGATGAACCTGACCGGCTCCGGCCCAGAGGCGGCCACCAACCGATTAACGGCCGCCATCGTCACCGCCTACTTCTCATCCGTCACCAATCAGCTTGAAAACGTGGTGGCCACCGGGAACGTGGATTTCGACCAGGACAAGAACGGAACCATCATCCACGCCACGGGCGACCACGCCGTCTATGACCTGGCCCCCGCCGAACAAATCGTTCTCACGGGCCATCCCGCCGCCCGGAAGGACACCACCGTCATCACCGGGGCGGACCGACTGGTTTGGGACGTGAAGAGCGGCGGCTTCATCGCCGCCGGCCTTTATCACATCACCGCCACCAACAACCTTGCGACCAGCGGGGAGGCGCCGCCCCCGCCTCCGCCCTGAACATGGAGCCGGAACCCAAGCCAGTCATGCCAGAGGACCCGCCCGGGCCGGAAGAGGCCGCCGAGGCCGCGCCGCGGCTGCTCTCGACCGACAATCTGGTGAAGGAGTACAACGAGCGCAAAGTTGTCAACAACATCTCCGTTTTCGTCGAGGGCGGGGAGGTCGTCGGCCTGCTCGGCCCCAATGGCGCGGGCAAAACCACCACCTTCAACATCATTGTGGGCATCGTGAAGCCCGACGCGGGCCGGGTGCTTCTGCTCGGCCGCGACATCACCCGGCTTCCCATGCACCGGCGCGCCCGGCTGGGGATCGGGTATCTGACCCAGGAGCCTTCCGTGTTCCGCAAACTGACCGTCGAGCAGAACATCCTGGCCATTCTGGAAACCTGCGTGATGGACCGGGCGGAGCGCGCGCTGCGCCTGAAGTATCTGCTGGACGAACTGGATTTGGCCCGGCTGTCCTCCAGCAGGGCCTACACGCTGAGCGGCGGGGAGAAGAGGCGGCTGGAAATCACACGGGCGCTGGTGACCAGCCCCAAATTGCTCCTCCTGGACGAGCCGTTCAGCGGGATAGACCCCATTGCGGTCTATGAAGTGCAGAAGATCATCCGGCGCCTGCGGGACCGGGGCCTGGGGATATTGATCACCGACCACAACGTGCGGGAAACTTTGAAGCTGGTGGACCGCGCCTATTTGGTGCATCATGGCCAGGTGGTCTATGCGGGCCTCGGCTCGGAGATGTCCAACGATCCCAAGGCGCGCGAAATTTATCTCGGCCCGGAATTCAACTTGTGAGACAGTGCCGCCATGCAACGCGAACCGATCACCGTTGAGAAATTCTACAATGAACAAGCGCGCGCCCTGCAATTGAAGCTGGTTTCCGGGGCCGACTGCCTCAAGCGGGTCATCCGCGAGCCGACGGTCAACCGGCCCGGCCTGGCGCTGGCGGGCTTCACCCGTTACTTCGCCAGCAAGCGCCTGCAAGTCATCGGCAAGGCCGAGTCCTCGTTCCTGCGCGAACAAACCCCCGAGGCCCGCCAGCCCCGATACGAGAACCTTTTCTCCTACAAAATCCCCGGCGTCGTCTTTTCCCGCAGCCTCCGCCCGGACAAACTGTTTCTGCGCGCCGCCGAAAAGGCGGGGGTCCCCGTGATGGTGACGCCGATGATCACGATGAAATTCATCAACATGGCGACGCTGGCGCTGGAGATGTTTTTCGCGCCGCGCGGCAGCGAGATTGGCAGCATGGTGGACATTCTGGGCGTGGGCGCCATAATTCGGGGCGAAAGCGGCATCGGCAAAAGCGAAAGCGTGCTGGCCCTGATCGAGCGGGGCTACAGCCTGGTGTCCGACGACGTGACGCGGGTGACCCTGATAGACGGGCACTCGGTGATGGGCACCAGCGCGGAGCTGACGCGCGCGCACATGGAAGTGCGCGGCATCGGGATCATCAATGTCGCCTCCATGTTTGGAGTCCGGAGCATTCGGCGCGAAAAGCAGGTGGACCTGGTGATCACCTTGAAGGCCTGGGAAGAAGTGGCGGACGTGGACCGGCTGGGCATGGAGCAGGAGTACGTGAAGATACTCGGCGTGGAAATTCCGCATATTGTCATCCCGGTGCGGCCCGGAAGGGACCTGGCCCGGTTGATCGAAGTGGCGGCGTTCCAGATCAAACTCAAATCCTCCGGCTACAACCCCGCGCAGGAACTCAACGACCGTCTGGTGGCGCAAATGGGCGGGTTTGCCTGAGAGCGCGAATTGAGGCGGGTCATTTTCCCTCGCGGAGCTTCAAGCGGCTTTGCATCAGGTCCGTCCAGGCCTGGCCTCCGACAAACAAATTGTCCGGGTAAAGGTAGTAGCTGGTGATTTCGGAGAGGATTTTGTTTTGGTCGTAGGTGTTGCACGCCATGCCGGCCAGATACTGGAGGCGCATGTTGCCGTCGGTGTTGATTTGCGCGTCCGCCATCCAGCCCCGCAAATCGGAGGCGCGGATGGCGTAAGTGGCCAGCAGGTCCACCGCCGTGTTAAAGCCGGCGTCGGCCAGCGAATCCCGCACCGCCGCGTAATCGGGCCGTTCCAGCCGGGCCTGCCACTCGCCGACATCTATGCGCGTTGGGTCCACCTGCCCGAACAAGACCGCGTCGTAGCCGGTGCCGTCGCTGTCGTTGCTCCAGACAATGCCGTTGGGAAAGACTTTGAAGAAGGTCGCCAGCACGCTCTTGATCGTCTCCCGATTGCTCTCATAAAAGGGGATCCACAAGGACATCACGCCGCCGGGATTGAGATGGTCCTTGCACATCTGGTAGTACTCCACCGTGTTGAGGGCCGCGCAGCCTTTGACCCACGGATCAATCGGGTCGGAGGTGATGACGTCGAATTTCTCCTTCGTGGTGCGGATGAAATGGCGGCCGTCGTCATGCACGACCTCCACGCGCGGATCTTTGACCACACCGTAATTCTCCTTGTCAAACATAGGGGCGACGTGATCGGGCACCAGGGGTTCAATGTCGCAAATGACAATTCGCTTGACGCTTGGATAGGGCACGAAGGAGCCGGCGGTGACGCCCGCCCCGCAGGCGACGACCAGCACGGATTTGGGTTCGGGGAAGGCCAGTGCGGAGATGTGGCCCAGCAGGCGCTGGAGGCGCATGTCCCGCGGGTCGTTGGAGGCCTGGATCTTGCCGGCGGAGTGGAAGCTGAGCACCCCGTCGGTTTGCAGCGTCACCGCCACCGAGCCGTTCAGCCCCTCGCCCATATAGACGCAATAGTTGGTGACGGGGGTGGTACCCACGGGCACACTGGCCCTGTCCACAATGCCGGGTCTCAAGTTTTCATAAGTGGCCGAGAACCTCCCATAGGCCACCACCTCCCACGGCAGCGGCCCCGTTTTCCACGCCAGAAAACAGCCCAGCGCCAGTGCCAGCGTCAGCGCCCCGACCAACTCCACAGCGCCCGTCCACCCCAGCGGGGTTTTCTCCGATTCGGCGTCCTCCTGGACACCGCGCCAGAGCATCGGCGCGAGCACGACCAGGCCGGAGAAGATCGGCAGCAGAATCAACAATCGCTGCGCCCCGACCGTGCCCCAGTGCGGAACCACCAAGAGGCTGAAACCCAGCGCCCCCACAATCGCCCCCACGGTGTTGGCCGCATAGACGCCACCCACCAGCCGCCCCGGGTCCTGGCCGCGCGAGGCCAGCGCGGCCAGCGCCAGGGGAAAACTCGCCCCCCACAAAATCGGCCCCGGCAGGATGGCCCAAAGACAACGCGCCATATCCAGTTGGAAAAGCAGCCACGGACTCCGGGCCAGCTTGTAATCCAGGAGCGCGGGATTCACCGGCCAGTAAGGCAGCGAGCGGGTGATGATCAGGGCGGTCCACGCCGCTGCCAGAATCAAGAGCAATTGGCAGACCCCCAGCGCCAGCCGCGGCTGTTTGATCAGGCGCGTGAGAAAAGACCCGATGCCGCTTCCCAGTCCCAGGCCCACCAGGAACACGGCCAGAATGATGGAGAAAGTATAGACGGTCCCGCCGAACATCAGCGCCAGCAGCCGCGTCCAAACCACCTCCGCGCCCAGCGCCCCCACCCCGGACAAGGCAATGGCGATGTAAATGGCGGCGCGCCCGCCCGCCTCCGGCTGGATTTGCGTTTTCGCGTCCTCTTTTTGGGGCGTGAAGGAAGTCCACAACGAGAGCACCCACGCGATCAAAGCCACGGTTCCGTTGATCCCCGCCGCCACAAAGGTCGCGGTCGCCATGTCGTGGAGGCGCAGGAGGTAGAAGCCGGCGAGCAGGCAGCCAAAAACCGCGCCGGAGATGTTCCCGGCGTAAAAAAGCCCGAGCCACGACACCCCTTGGCGCGAGGACTCGACCCATCGGGAGATGGCTGGCAGGGTCGCGCCCATGAGCAAGGTGGGGGGCAGCAAACAAACCGCCGCCACAGCAGCCCGAACCATGATTCCGCCAAAGCCGGCGCCGCCCGTCGCGGTGTAGATTTGGCTCACCCAGGGCATGCCGAACAAGACCGCGATGCCGATCACGCCAATCCCCAGCTCCAACGCGGCATAGACGCGCAAAGGATGGCGTCGGGCCGAAACCACGCGGGCCAGCAGAAAGCTGCCCAGGCACATTCCGCCCATGTAGGTTCCCAGCAGGACGCCGAGGGAAACGGTGGTCAGGCCGATGACCAATTGCAGCAACTGCAGCCAGACAATTTCGTAAATCAGCGCCGCGCATCCGCTGCCGACGAAGAGCAGCAAGAGCGCCGGCAAAAAGCCACGCAATTCGCGGGGCACGGCATTTTCGTCTAAAGTTGGCTCGTTCAAAGTGTTTCGCTGTAAGGGGTCAGTGTCTCATGCCTCCGGGGCTTGGCAAAGGGAAATCGTCCTCAAACTTGGATCCTGGAGAACAGGTAGCTGCTCAAGGCGACCAGCGCCGCCGCGACCAGGGAAAGCACCAGCAAATCGGTGGCCAGTCCGAAGTGCGCCACGCCGTTAAGGCAATGGCGCAGTCCGTCCACCCCGTAGGAGAGCGGGTCCAGGCTGGTCAGGAGGGTCAGCGGCTTGGGCAGGTTGGAGAGCGGAAACATGGCGCCGGAAAGAAAGAACAGCGGCATGACCAGGAAACCCATGATGAGTTGAAACCCCTGCATGTCGCTCAACACCGAGCCAATGGCCGATCCCAGCGCGCAGAACAAGATGCCAATCTCGGCCATGATGAGGAAGGCGGGCAGAGTCCCAAGGGCCTGCCAGCGATAACCGGCGATCAGGCAGACGAGAAGGAAAAGCAACCCTTGCAGCAAGGCGACCGTTGCGCCGCCCAAAATCCGGCCCAGGATGATCCAGAGCCGCGGCACCGGGGCGACCAGAGTTTCCTTCAGAAACCCGAACTGGCGGTCCATGATCAACTCGATGCCCGAAAAAACGGAGGTGAACAGGATGGTCATGGCGATGAGACCGGGCGCGATGAATTGCAGATAGCTGCCCATCCCCGCCTTTTGAAAGACCGGCCCCAGGCCGTAGCCCATGCCCAGCAGGTACAAGAGCGGCTGGGCGAGGGAGGAAATCACACGCGCGCGCGACCGCATGTAGCGTTTCAATTGGCGGAGCCAGAGGATGTAGATGACATTCAGCATGGGATTCTCACCGCCTCCAGACCCTGGCCATTTGCCGCATCCGGTCGGCCGAGCTGAACTCCTCCTCGCGAATGGTGGTGCCGGTGAGCGCCAGAAACGCCCCCTCCAGAGTCTGCGCGCCGGTCCGCTCGTTGAGTTCGCGCGGCGATCCTTGGGCGATGATCCGGCCGCCGTCAATGATGAGCACACGCTGGGCGACCCGTTCCGCCTCCTCCATGTAATGAGTGGTCAGGAAAATGGTGACGCCCTCCTCCTCGTTGAGTTTCCGCACCTGCGTCCAGAGCTGGTTTCGCGTCTGCGGGTCGAGGCCCAGCGTGGGTTCGTCCAGAAAGAGAATCCGCGGCGTGTGCAGCAGCCCGCGGGCGATTTCCAGGCGTCGGCGCATGCCCCCGGAGAAGCGTTTGGCCGGCTCGCGCCGCCGGTCCCACAACTCAAAAAGTCGGAGCAGCTTCTCAATCCGCGCCGCGCGGGTGTGGCGGGGGACTTTGAAGAGCGCGCCGTGAATCTCCATATTCTCCTGCGCCGTCAGCTCGTCGTCCAAACTGGGGTCTTGGAACACGATGCCGAAGCGGCTGCGGACCTCGTTGGGCTGGAGGGCCGGGTCCAGGCCGTCCAATTGCATCCTGCCGCTGGTGGGTCTGAGCAGGGTGGTGAGCATTTTGATGGTGGTGGTTTTGCCAGCGCCGTTAGGCCCCAGAAACGCGACGATCTCGGCGCGCTGGATCTCGAAGGAGATGTCGCGCACGGCGGTGAACGCGCCGAACATCTTCGTCAGATTTTCGACGCGAATCATGCACTGGTTGGGAGACTGGTCACTCATTATTTGCGAACAACGGCGTCCACATTTGCGCCAGAAGAGGGCAAGTGTCAATGGAATGCGAGATCATGGGCCTTCCTTGGGATTGGTGCTGGCTTTAACGCAAAATCGCAGGGTCGCAAGGACGGCAAATCCCAATTGCCTGGCCTTGGTCGGGGTGGATCGTGTCGGGCCGCGGGCGACAGGGCTGATTTTGCTTCTTTTGGCATTTTTCGCATTTCGTGTGATGAAAAATAATTATTTTTTGGCTTAATCCACCTTAATCCACCTTAATCGAGCTTAATCGAGCTTAATTCCTTACATTGCTCTCCAGCTCCGCCGGCCTCACGGCGGACACGGCTGCGGAGCGGCTGCTGCCGCGCGGTTGCACGGAAAGGACTGGTCGGCGAGGGCGCCGACCCGCACACGCGAGGGCGAGATGGAACAACATCTGGTTGGCCCGCATGCTTGCGGGCTGTGTGCTCCCCGGAAGCCCCTTTCCCCTCAGCGCGCGGCGGCGGAAATGGAGCCGGCGCCTGTGTGCCACATTGGCCCGAAAGAGCTTGCGCGGCGGCGGACGGTTTGGCGTCGCGGCCGGCTGTGACGTTTTTTCCCTCTGGCGTCATGCTGTTGTAAGGGGTATCACATAGCAAAGGATTTGTC
>JBEKAN010000125.1:0-11098 GCA_050015895.1 Verrucomicrobiota bacterium | reverse complement strand
GTCCAGTTGGAAAAGAGATTGTTTTTGGCGGGAGCGGCCGAGATGGTGTAAGGGCGGCCCACCACCAGGTTGGAGCCCAGGTCCCTGGGGCCGATGGTCCCATCGCCGATGGTTGTGAGAGTCAGCAGGCTGTGTGTGAGGTAAAAGACGTTGACGCGGCTGGTGAGCGAGGGGTTGCCCACGGGGTCCACGCTGTAGGCCTCAAAAATGTTCGATCCGCCCCGCAAGGTCACATTGGCGGACCAATCCACGCTGGCGGGGGCGCCGGTCCAGCCGTTGGTGGTGACGGGAGTCCAATTTGTGCCGGGGCCGGCCTGGTTGAGGACCTGGAAGAACACGTTGGTGACGCCGTATTTGCCGGCGGCGGTTCCCTGGACCGTGAGGGCCGCGCTTGTGACGGTGGCGGGAGGGCGCGGCTTGATGGTGAGAGTTGGGGCGGGGAGAGTGAGATTGGCGACGGAGCTGGTGACGGCGCCATAGGCGTTGGAGACAATGACGGAATAACTACCGGAAGTTGCGAGGGACTCGCCGGCGATGGCGAGCAGGTTGTTGGTGGCGCCGGAGATGTCGCCGCCATTGGTCAGAATACTGCCATCCATCACCCATTGGTACTCCAACGGTTCCGAACCGGCGGCTCCGACGGAAAAATGGACGGTCGCATTGTTGGTGAATTTCTCGGCGGCGGGCTGCTGGTAAATGACGGGGGCGATCCCCTGAGGCTCGTTCTGGAGGAGGATGGACCCGTAGTTGGTCTTGGACACAAAATAACCCCGCGCATTGGTCTGATTCTGCAAAACCGCGCCCGCGCCCGCGATGGCGGCGCGGCCGTTGGTGTTGCCAAAGGAAAGCGTCAAACGGCCATTCTTGGGATTGATGGAACCCGAAAGGGAATTGGTGGGAATGCGGCCCAGTTTTGCGAGAGCGTTGCTGTCGGTGACGGCGGCATGGAAGGAGAGGAGAAGGCCGGCGTTGGAAACCAGCAATTGCGCGTTGGGCAGAGGCAGGGCCGGGGTTTTGGCCTGGGGACTGGTCCAGAGGGAACTTTCGACGGTGACGACGTTGGTGTAGCCGTTGGTGAACAGGCCGGTGGAGGAGGCGGGCTTGATCCAAGTGAGGCTGCCCTCGGGCGGGCCGTTGGTCAGAGTCAGCCGACCCAGAAGCAGGCCGTCGCCGGAGTATGGGGCGGCATAAATGAGCAGATTGGAACTGGCGGTTTCGGCGACGGTTTCGCTGAAGGCGGCGGCGTCGGCCAAGGCGCCCTTGAGGGTGAGGGAGCCGGCATGGTTGGTGATGGTGGCGTAGCCGAAACCGGGTGGAGATGCGACGGCGGAGTTGGTGCCGGGCGGGAGCAGCATGGTGTAGGCGGCAGAGGCCAGGTTGGTTCCGGCCAATTCGGCCAGGAGGGAAGCCGTCCACGAACTGCCGCTCTTTCCCGCCACGGTGCCGGTGATTTGCGGGGGAATGTTGGTCCAATTCAAATTCATCGCCAGGGTCAGGGTTCCGGCTGTGGTTTTGGCGATCTGTTCGGTGGCGTTGCCGGCCACGTCGAAAGCGCCGCTGAGGCTGTAATTGGAACCGCCGATGTAGAGTCTGCCGGTGTAGGTCCCCAGGGTTCCGACTCTCAGATTTTTGATGATGCCAGAACTTGGGGCGGCGGTGTTGGAGACGGAGAACAGGCCGTCGTAGGTTCCCGCGGCGTGGAATTGGAGGAACGGGTTGGTGACGAAGTTGGCTGTCAAATACATATTGTTGGAGGACATGAGGAAGGTCCAGGGATTGGAAGTGTTGGTGAAGGTTCCGGTGACGTTCGTTCCGGTGAGGTTGGTTCCCGTCCAGTTGGAAAAGAGATTGTCGGGGCCGGGCCTGGCCCGGACGGTGAAGGCCCGGTCCACCACCAGATTGGTGTCGGAGACCCTGGGGCTGATGGTTCCATCGCCGGTGGTCATGAGAGTCAGCAGGCTGCGAGTGAGGTAAAAGACTTTGACGCTGTTGGTCGGCGAGGGGTCGCCCACGGGGTCCACGCTGTAGGCCTCGAAAATGTTCGATCCGCCCTGCAAGGTCACAGTGACGGACCAATCCAGGTTGGTGGGGGCGTTGGTCCAGCCGTTGGTGGTGACGGTGGTCCAATTTGTGCCGGAGTTGGTCTGGTTGAGGACTTGGTAGAACACATTGGTGACGCCGTATTTGCCGGTGGCGGTTCCCTGGACCGTGAGGCCCGCGTTTGTGACGGTGGCCGGGGGGCGCGGCTTGATGGTGAGAGTTGGGGCGGGGAGCGTGAGTTTGGCGACGGAGCTGGTGACGGCGCCGTAGGCGTTGGAAACAATGACGGAATAACTTCCGGAATTGGTGAGGGAGGCAGTGGAGATGGTGAGATGGTTGGTGGTGGCGCCGGAGAGGTTGTTTGTGTTGGTCAAAGAGACGCCATCGAAGAGCCATTGATAAAAGAGAGGCTGGGAGCCGGCGGCCTGGACAAAGAAGTTAATAGACTTTTCCGCCGTGAAGCCCTGGTTGGTCGGTTGTTGTGAGATTGTCGGGGCGAAGCCTGAAAGCTCGAAGACAATTCCCGAGCTATTGGCTCCTCCGCCGCTGGTTGTGCCGTAAATGTTGCCGTCGCTTGCCTGAAGCAGCCCGGCTTGTGGATAGGCGCCGTTGGCGCCTTGGAAGGTAACCAGCGTGGAGAGCGCACCGCCGTTGGTGGACAAGCGGAAGAGGGTCCCTTTTCCGTTTGTTCCGCCTTGCTCTGTGGTGCCGTAGAGGAAGCCGTCGGAGCCCAGCAACAGCGGGGCCTTGGGGTTGGAGCCGTTGGAGATGGCGAAGGAGGCGAGCACGGTGAGGCGGCCGGAGGTGGTGACCTTGAAGACCGTTCCGATGCCATTGGAGCCGCCTTGGGAAGTGACGCCATAGAAGTTGCCGCCGGGCGCCGGCACCAGCCCCAGTGGAGCGGCCCCCTGGTCGAGCGCAAAGGAAACCAGGGTAGTGAGCTTGTTCTTGTTGGTGGGCACCAGCTCAAACACAGTGCCCAGACCGTTTGCGCCGCCCGAGGAGGTTGTGCCATAGAGGTAGCCGTTGGTGGCGACCACCACCCCCGCCAGAGGGGAGGAGCCATCCGTGCCGGTGAACGAATGCAGGTTGCTGACGCCGCGGGAGAGGGACCAGGAAAAAACTTCCCCGAGTTTATTGGAACCGCCCGCGGAAGTTGTGCCGTAAAAAAGGCCATTCGATCCCTGCGCCAGGCCGCCATTGGGAGCGGCCCCGTTTGACCCAGTGAATTTGAACCTGTTTGTGAAGGCGCCGGATGGGGACAAGCTGAAAATTGTGCCGTCGTTGCCGACGCCGCCCGACGAGGTTGTACCGTAGAAATTCCCATCCTTGGCCAAGAACAGCGGGGCCAGCGGGGTCGCGCCGTTGGTGCCGGCAAAGGACACCAGATTGGTGAACGCGCCCGCGGGCGAGAGCATAAACACCGCGCCGTCCGAATTTGTCCCGCCGGTGGCCGTAGTTCCGTAGAAGTTTCCATTCGTCCCTTGGACCAGGCTGGCAAGGGACTGCTGGTTGGTGAATGAGAAGATATTCGACATGGTGACGGGCGCATTGGACGCAGCGGGAGCAGGGGGAGTCGGGGGCGCGGCGTGCGCCTTCGCGGGCGTGAGGGCCAGGGTGAGGGCGGCGATGGCGGCCGACGCCAGGGTGCGAAGCGGGTACAGGATTCTTTGCAAATTCATGTGTGTCATGCCCCCGCGATATTCAGCGGAGGCGGGTCCACGGTCAAGACTGGAATCACTGATATTCAGACGGCGGGGTTGGGGCAAAGGTTTCAAGATCCCGCCTTGTTCCGCAGACTGGGGCGCGTCTTGGCACCAGCATCGTTGGAAGGAACGAACCCCTCACCCTTGCCCTCTCCCCGCTGCGCGGGGCGAGGGAAATGGCAAATCGCTTTGGGGGGTGGCGTCAAGATGCCCCCAATTCCCGCAGACCGCCGATTCTTCGGAGGCGCAGGGCGGGATCGTTTGCGTTCCGGGATTGTTCCAGGTCCACCTCGAACTCGGCGACCCAATCGTTGGCCTCGTCGGGGTCCACCAGCATCTGCTGGACACGCCAGAGTTTGTGGTCTTGCGACGGGATGACGTAGGTGTGGCGCAAGTTGCGGGCGTTCGGGTTCAGGCAGATGGCCTTGTGTTCGGCGTAGTAGGCTTCCAGGGCCTCGCGCAACCGGCTGGCCGTCCACGGCTGGCCGTCGGGCTGGTCCGGGGAGGCGAGGGCGGCCAGGGCTTGTTCAAATTCGCCGATGACCAGGCCGCGCAAGAATGTGAAGACGCGGTTGCGGATCATCGCGGTGAAGGCTTTGGTGTCGCGGGTGATGTCCGGCTCGGCGGCGCCGGGGGGAGGAGACTCGTTGCTTTCGACGCGCTGATAGTTGGGGTCGCGCATTTTTTCCCACTCGTCCAGGAGGCTGGAGTCCACCTGGCGGATGAGGACGCCGAGATAAAGCTCCATTTCGCGAACGGCGTCATTTTTGGCGGCGTCGGGGACGGTCTGGGTGAGGACCTTGTGGACGCGGGAAAGGTGGCGCAGGAGGAGGCCCTCGGCCCGTTGGAGGTCGTAGTCGCGGATGTAATCGGAGAAGGAGCGGAAGGACTCGAACATTTCGCGGGCGATGGATTTGGGGCGGATGTTCTCCTGGCCGACCCAGGGATGCTTGTCGGCGAAGGCGTTGAAGGTGGAATAGATGAAATCGCGGTTGGGTTTGGGGTATTCGAGTTTTTCCAATTCCTCCATGCGTTTGTCGAAATCCAGGCCCTCCATTTTCATCTCCGCCATTTTCCGGTCTTTGAGCTTGTCAAGCTGCCGGCGCAGAATGATGTCGGGGTCCTCGAGGATGGATTCCACGAGGGTGAGGAGGACGAGGGCGTAATCGGGGGCCTGCGGGTCCATGAGGGGAATCGTGTCAAGAAGATACAGGGACAGGGCCTGGTCCATGGAGAAATCCTCCTGCAAGTCGGCGTGGACGCGCAGGCGGGCGCCCCCGGCGGTTTTGGGGATGAACTCGATGATCTTGCGCTCCACCAGAGAGCGGAACAACTGCCAGGCGCGCCGAGTGTGCTCCTTTTTGGCCCTGGGCGGCTCGTGGCAGTCGCGGAGGAGGGATTGCATGGCGCGGCAGCCGTCGCCGTCGCGGCCGAGGACGTTGAGCAACATGCCGTGGGAAACGCGGAAGCGGGAGGAGAGGCGCTCCGGGGGGGCGTGGATGAGGCGGAGGAAGGTCTGTCTGTCCCAATTGACGAAGTTTTTGTCCGGGGGTTTGCGCTTGACAGATTTTTTGCCGCCGCGGGCGGCTTTCTCGTCGAGCTTGAGGTTTTCGACCACGTGGCCGGGGGCCTGGGCGACGACCCAGCCGCAGTCATCGAAGCCCTTGCGGCCGGCGCGGCCGGCGATCTGGTGGAAATCGCGCGCGGTGAGGATGGCGGTTTTGTGGCCATCGAATTTGCAGAGGCGGGTGAAGAGGGCGGTGCGGATGGGCATGTTGATGCCGGCGCCCAGGGTGTCGGTGCCGCAAACCACCTTCAACAGGCCCTTTTGGGTGAGTTGCTCGATGAGGACGCGGTATTTGGGGAGGATCCCGGCGTGGTGGAGGCCGATGCCGTGTTTGAGCCAGCGCCGGATGTCGGGGCCGTAGGGACTGGTGAATTTGAATCCCTCCAGCGCGGCGGCGAGCGCGGCCTTTTCCTCGCGGGAGCAAACGTTGATGCTGGTGAAATCCTGCGCGCTCTGGGCGGCGTCGAGTTGGGTGAAGTGAACCACATACACGGGACTT
Source organism: Verrucomicrobiota bacterium (assembly GCA_050015895.1). Classification (GTDB taxonomy): domain Bacteria; phylum Verrucomicrobiota; class Verrucomicrobiia; order Limisphaerales; family Palsa-1400; genus JBEKOF01. The sequence goes on along the minus strand of JBEKAN010000125.1, from coordinate 5,286 downwards.
CTGCCCTCGGTGACAAGGCGCTCGAGGGTTTGGGCGAGCGGGATTTCCGAGTAGGCGAATTCCAGCGGCACCGGGCGAACCTCGGAATGAACCGAGACTGTGGGGCGGCCATTCAAGCGGGTCAAGGCCTCCTCGAAGAAGGTGGTTTCGCCCAGGGTGGCGGACATCAACAGGAACCTGGCTTTGGGGAGCGTCAACAATGGGACCTGCCAGGCCACGCCGCGGTCGCGGTCGGAGTAGTAATGGAATTCGTCCATGATGACTTCCTGGACATTGGCCTGGGAACCCTCGCGAAGGGCGATGTTGGCGAGGATTTCGGCGGTGCAGCAGAGCAGGGGAGCGTCGCGGTTGACGGAGGCGTCGCCGGTGGAGAGGCCGACATTGTCGGGGCCGAATTCGCGGCAGAGGGCGAGCCATTTTTCGTTGACGAGCGCCTTGATGGGGCAGGTATAGACGGAGCGCAGACCCTGGGCCAGTGCCTTGAACTGGACAGCGGCGGCCACGAGAGTTTTGCCGGAGCCGGTGGGGGTGTTGAGAATGACGTTCTTTTCCTCAAACAGCTCGAGGATGGCGGCTTCCTGGGCGGGATAGAGTTGGAGGCGGCGGCCTTGGACATATTCGAGGAAACGACCCAGCAGCGCGTCGTTGCTGTTGTCGCCGCCGCGCGGGAGCAGGCTGTGGAGGGTTGCAGGCACCGGGGTAATTCTGGATATTGCGGGACTGCTTGTCCATTCAGATTCGATGGGGGATTGCTTATTGTGCGAGGCACATTTCATTTTTGAAAGTCCGCTGATAATGGCACGTTCTGCGCAAGGCTCTACCAAAAGCGCCCCGCTGGCTGGGAACGGGCAATCTCACTGAGAACCCAGGCCATCTTCGCGATCGGCGCAGTTTGAACGCAAAGGCAGCAAAGACGCCAAGTCGCAAGAAAGCGGGAGCACTTGCTCACGCCGACTCGTCTTTCATCTTGCGTCTTCCCGCCTTTGCGCCTTTGCGTTAAGATCGGCCTCCTCGGGCAGCCCATTGACCACTCGGCGAACGCCCGCCTTAACCACAACTTCGCCAAAATTGATGACCAGGCCCAGCCTGAGTTTCGTAAGGCGCAGGTACGTCAGCATTTGCGCCGCAAAGACTGGATGCCACTCCGTGACGGCTTTGTTATCCACCAAGACCAGCCCCTCGACCCTCATGTCCAGCCGCAAGGGCCTGCGCAATACTCCGCCTTTATAGATTATGCGCACAGGCAGTTGGCGCTCCACGCGCAAGCCGCGGAGGCCTAACTCCGCCGCCATGGCTTCCTCGTACACGTCTTCGAGCAAGCCCGGCCCACCCAACTCGCGATGCACCTCGATTGCGGCATCAACGATGAATCTGCTGATTTCATTTTCTTGCATGTCTTCTTTTTAAGGCAAGAAGAAGGGGAAGCAAAGGAACGGATTTGGGTTGGATACCGGCTCCTGTTCGCGTACCCGTAATTCCCGGACAAGAAACTTTTCTTAAGCGACAGTTGGGCCGCGCGTTCGGGCTTGTGTCGGGGGGGTTCTTTCGCAGAATAGGGGGAAAAGTGAATGGCGGTTCTCATATTCTGGTCACGGGCGGGGCGGGGTTCATCGGCTCCCATCTGGTGGAACGACTGCTGGCGGACGGGAAATCGGTCACGGTGATTGATGATTGTTCGACCGGCACGCTGGAGAATTTGCGGGCGGTGCAGGCGCACGCGCGTCTCCGAGTGATCGTTTCCAAGGTTTCCACCTGCCCGGATCTGGCGCGGCTGGCCGCGGAGTCGGAGGCGGTTTATCATCTGGCGGCGGCGGTGGGGGTGGAATTGGTCCTGAATTCCTGCCTGGCGAGCGTGGAGGCCAACCTGCGGGAGACGCAGGCGATTCTGGACGCGGCCAGCGCGGGAGGGATTCCGCTGTTGCTGGCGTCCACGTCGGAAGTGTATGGGAAGAGCCGGAAGGCGGCGTTTTCGGAGGAGGACGATTTGCTGATCGGGCCGCCGCATTTGAGCCGGTGGAGTTATGCGTGCTCGAAATTGATGGATGAGTTTCTGGCGCTGGCCTGCGCGCGGGAGCGGAAAACTCCCGTGGTGATCGCGCGGCTGTTCAACACGGTGGGGCCGCGCCAGACGGGGCAATACGGCATGGTGCTGCCGCGATTCATCGAGGCGGCGCGGCAGGGGAAGGCGCTGCGGGTCTTCGGAGACGGTCGGCAGACGCGCTGCTTTTGTCTTGTGCGGGACACGGTGGAGGCGCTGGCGCGGCTGATGAATTGCGGCTCCGCGCGCGGGGAGATTTTCAATGTGGGCGGGACGGAGGAAATCAGCATCGGGCAACTGGCGGCGCTGGTGATCGAACTGTTGAAATCGCCGTCCAGCGTTGAGCTTGTTCCTTATGAGAAGGCCTATCCGCCGGGTTTTGAGGACATGCTGCGGCGCAAGCCGGTGGTGGAAAAGCTGGCACGACACACGGGGTTTCGGCCGGAGACGCGGCTGAGGGAGATTGTGAGGGAAACGGCGGGGGAGAAAACCTAAGTGCGTCTTCTGGAAATCTGTTTTTTCGTTTTTTCCATGGATGGCTCGGCAGGAGCCTCGCCCTACCCGAGGCGTTTTTGGCAGGGCGAGGCTCCTGCCGAGCCGGGGCGTTAAGCAAATGCGATTTTTCAAGCACTCTACGCTTCCCACCGGTGGGGGCGCGGGCTAATTTGCGGCGATGAAAGCGGTTGTGTTGCATGGACGGGAGGATTTGCGGGTGGAGGAAATCGCGCCGCTGCCGCTGCGCGCGGGCGAGGCGCGGGTGGACATCCAGGCGGCGCTGACGTGCGGGACGGACTTGAAGGTGTTCCGACGCGGCTATCACGCGAAAATGATTTCGCCGCCGGCGGTGTTTGGACACGAGTTGGCGGGGCGCATATCCGAAGTGGGCGCCGGAGTGGCGGGCTGGCGGGTGGGCGATCCGGTGGTGGCGGCCAACTCCGCGCCGTGCGGGAACTGCCACAGTTGCCGAATCGGCCGGGAAAATCTGTGCGACGACCTGCTTTTTCTCAATGGAGCGTACGCGGAATCGGTTGTCATCCCGGCGCGGGTGGTGGAGAAAAACCTGCTGCGACTCAAACCGGGAACGGGCTTCGCGGACGCGGCGCTGACGGAGCCGCTGGCGTGCGTGGTGCAGGGATGGGAGGAGTTGAAGCCGGAGGCCGGGCAACGGCTGCTGGTGATCGGGAGCGGGCCGATTGGGCTGATGTTTGTGGGGTTGGGCAGGGTGGGGGGATGCGCGGTGACGATGGCGGGCCGGGGCGCGGAGCGGCTGCAGTTGGCGCGCAAGCTGGACGCGCAAATCGTGGAGATCGCCGCCAAGAGCGACGTGGTGAAGGCGGTGAGAAGCGCGACGGGCGGGGAGTTTGACGTGGTGATCGAAGCGGTGGGCAAGCCGGAGACGTGGGAGGCGTCGGTGGCGCTGGCGCGCAAGGGGGGGAAGGTGAACCTGTTTGGCGGCTGCCCGGCTGGAACGACGGTGACGTTGGACACGGGTTTGCTGCACTATTCGAGCATCACGCTGATTTCGACTTTTCACCACACGCCGCGGGCGATGCGCAGCGCGCTGGCGTTGATCGAGGCGGGGGTCATTCACGCGCGGGATTTTGTCAACGGGGAATGCAGGCTGTCGGAACTGCCGGAGCTATTTCGCAAGATGAGCGCGGGGAACCGGGCGGTCAAGACGCTCGTCCGCCCCGGAGCGCCTTGAACAGCCCCTTTACCGTCGTCAATCTCAAAGGGATTGCGTCTTTCAAGACGATTCAAACGTCTCCGTCTCGGGGCAGGGGAATTTCTTGCTTTTCCGATTTTACTTCCGCGAGTTGCTTGCTATCTTCTTTCCATGCAAGTGACTTTGGAGATTCCCGATCCGCTGGCCAAGAAGTTCTTTTCAACAACTCCCGCGCGTCGCCGTTCCAGCACCGTGGCGCGGCTCTTGCGGGCGGAATTGCGCCGCCGGGCATTGACCGCCGCTTGCCTTGCGGCCAACCGGGACGCCAAACTCAACCGCGACACCAAGGACTGGCAGTCTTTTGATGACCTTACATGAAATACCACTCGCTGAATCCCCGCAAACCGGCGTCAAAGTGGCGATTGCGGCGAAAGTGAGGCGGACCCCACCCAAGGCGCCATTATCCGCCGAAATAGTTGGCGCAATTTCACCCGCGCCAAAAGGAAATGCATGAGACCATACCGCAGACGAAATATCCTAATGATCGCGTGTTTCTTTGTCGGCCTGATTCTCGCTTACTGTTACTACAGCCTCAAACAGGGAGTTTGGACTTGGGAGGTTCCGGTTTGTATGGGTGTTTTATTTGGATTGGTTATGCTTCGGGTTTTTCGTCGAGACCACCAAAAGGAGAACTGATTTCAAATGAAGGCACCTCAAATTAACATTTAAGGTTTGGCATGGGATTCACCGGCAGACTGTTTCGGTTGGCTGGATTACGCTGTCGGTGCTTGTGGCTGTCCTCGTGCGCAGCATTTTGCTATTACGGCGACGAAATGAAATGTGACATTTTTCCAATCAATCGAGTATCGGCTCGACGGAGTCTCGCCCTACCGTCAAAGACTGACGCATTCAGAATTGGCCATATTTTGACAGGCGCGTCATCCGGCGAAGGCGATGAAGAGGGCGCGCATTTCCTCCTCGGCTTGGGCAGGATCGGAGAGGGTTTGGCCGATTTCCTCGCGCAAAAGCTCGCGGTAACGGCGGCGCAGCCGATGCACGGCCACGTGGACAATTCCTCCAGCGCGACATCCGCGTGGGGAGTGGATCGCGCGCCGGCGGCAAGCACGACCATCCAGCGCGTCGTGGCGAGGTAATCGCAGCGCGGCGGATGCGTGGGATTTTCGGAAGTCAAATCACCTTATCATGACTACGGGCTGTAGATGTCGTTCATGGCGAGCCGGGGGCGAGGGAGCCAGTTTGGGCGGACCAGGAGTGGATCAAGCCGCTTGCGGCGGGGGGCTTGCCCGCGAGGCCCGACTGATAAAGGTCGGAGATTTCCAGATCGCTCAACGCGCGGTTCCAAATGTGCAAGCCGTCGGCCGCGCCGTTATACGCGCGCTCGCCGTCCACGCCCACACAGACGTTGTCGCCCAGCAGCAGATGGGTCGAGTTGAGGACCGAGTAGATCATCGGATCGGTGGCGGAGTTGTCCAGGTGTCCGTCCACATAGACCTTTTCAATGGCGGTGCCCCCCCCGCAATCGGCTTGTCTCTCCCAGGCCAGATGGTGCCAACGACCGTCG
>JBEKAN010000124.1:0-14494 GCA_050015895.1 Verrucomicrobiota bacterium | reverse complement strand
CATTGACAAGACATTGGTCGCTGGCACGTTCCTTGGAGCGACATCAAACATTCTGACTTTTTACCTTTATCCGGGGCGTCAACTCGCTGTGGTAACTCCCACAGTCGTGGCCGACGGACATTGGCATCAGGCGGTGGCCACTTTGTCGCCGCTGGGGACGATGTTGTATTTGGACGGCAATTTGGCGGCCACGAACGCAAACACCGCGTGTTCAGGAATTGCCGGGTATTGGAGAATTTTCCCGGGCGAGGGTTTGGTGGGTGATGTCCGCATTTACAGCCTTGCCCTGACCTCGAGCCAAGTGCAGCAGTTGTACACCTACGAGGCGGTGACCAGTTGCCCCCCGCACCCCGCAACCGCCACGGCGACGGTGACGGACGGTGTGGTTGTGGCCGCGACGATCACGGATGGCGGCTGCGGCTACACGAATACGCCGGTGGTTTTGATTGTGGGGGGCGGCGGGTCGAACGCGACGGCGACGGCGGTGGTCAACGACGGCATGGTGGTCGGGATCGCGATCACCGACCTGGGAAGCGGTTACACCAACACTCCGCAGATTGTCATCTCCTCTCCGCTTGGTTTGGAACTGAGCCTGATTAAATCGGTCAAACCGTCGTTTAACAATCTGACCCTGACCACCAATTACCAGTTGCAGGTATCGGGCGACCTGAAGACGTGGACCAATCAAGGCTCGCCCTTCCCGGCCACCAACACGAGCATGGTGTATCCGCAATACTTTGACGTGCCGGATTGGAACCAACTCTTCTTCCGGTTGGAGCCTCCACCGTAAAGAGATTTTGGGGCGGGGGGGAAACGGGTCTGGCGCTTGAAGTGTGGAATTTTCACACTTTTCTGTTGACTGGCGGACGCGAATGTGTGATATTGTCGCAGATGCAGATGATTTCTATGAATACTCTCCCTCGATTGTGCGCGTGGTGCGCCGTGGCGCTTTGTCTCCATCCAGCTTCCGCCGCGCCGGCTCCCTCCGGCGAATCCGGTCCGCAACTGACCATTGAACTGCGGGACGGCTCGCACGTGGTGGCCCGGAGTCTGGAGGAGACGGTCAATTTCCATTCCCCGGCGATGGGCGACTTGAAGCCGACCTGGGCGGCCATCCGGTCCATCGAATACGGCGACGGAACGAACACGGCGCGGCTGACGATGACCAACGGGGACGCCTTCACGGTGGAGGCCGGCGCCGAGGCGTTGCGGGTGGAAACGGGCTTTGGGCAGACGGCGCTGCCCGTGAAACTGATTCGCAGCGTGAAAGTCTCGCCGCCGGCCAGGGCGAAGGGCGTGGCGGGCGCGAACCCCGCGCGGCTGACGATCGAGCTGCGGGACGGATCGCGGGTCGCGGGCAAAGGGCTGGAGGAGACCTTGAGTTTCCATTCCGCGGCGATGGGCGACTTGAAGCTGACTTGGGCCGACATCCGTTCGATTCGCTATGCGAGCGCGAACGCGGAGATGGCGAGGTTGACGGCGACCAACGGGGATGTGTATGAGGTGCAGTTTGCGGCGACCGCGGTGGTGGTGGAAACGAGCTTTGGCAAAACGGAGCTGCCGGTCAAACTGATTCGCAGCGTCACCGTCTCAACGGCGGGCGGGTCGGGACAATTGCCACCAGGATTGGCGGCCTTGTGGTCCGGGGAAGGCGACGCCAACGACAGCGCGGGAGAAAACCCCGGGACGATGCATGGCGGGGTGACTTTCGCCAACGGGCAGGCGGGACAGGCGTTCAGTTTCGATGGAAGCACCGGATATGTGTCCGTGCCGCACAACCCGCTGTGGGATTTTGGAAATAATGCATTCACGATCGCGCTCTGGGCCAACTTCAGCTCGCCGGGCGGAGCGGAAGCCTTGATTGCAGATGATGACGGCGTTGGCAGCGGCCAACCCAAATGGGTGTTGTTTCACGGATTCCACGGCGACGGGCTGACATTTCACATAAGGGGTCCGGCCAGCGAGGTCTTCGGCAATTTCCCGCCAGCAAATTTTGGAGGCAATGGCAGAGGGGTTCGGAGAGAGCGGACGGCCAGCGACGACGCAATCCTGACCATGCCGTTTTCACCGGTGGCAGGCCAGTGGTATCACATCGCCCTGACGCGCGACGGATCGTTTTGGACCTATTATGTCAATGGCGTGGCGATCGGGACCACCACGGCATTGGTTCAAGTGCCGTCCATGAACGCGCCGTTGACCATTGGCAACACAGAAGAGTTGTATTTTTTCAAGGGGCAGATGGATCAAGTTTCCATCTACAATCGAGCGCTCTCCGGGGAGGAAATCCAAGCTGTCTGCGAAGAGCAGAACCATGGGGAATTGCCACCGCCACCCCCCATTCCATCCCGGCCAATGGGTGTTGAGGACGCGCTGCCGCGGGTGATGCGGGCAGTGGACATCCCGGCACCATCCCCGCCAGGCGGATTAGATCCATCGCCTGAATTGCGCTGACCTGGCATCCCGAAGACCGGGACACGGCGGAAGCCGGACCGGATCAGAGGAGTCAAAAAAAATAAAATAATCATGAGTGCTTCCAATTCAATCCCGCCCCGGCGGGGAAAGTCCGTCATCCGCCGCGAAATCGCGAGCGTCGCCGGCATCCACACCGCCCCTCTTCTTCTTCGTTTGTGCGCGTGGTGCGCCCTGGTGCTTTGTCTCCATCCACTTCCCGCCGCGCCCGTTCCCTCCGACGAATCCGGTCCGCAACTGACCATTGAACTGCGGGACGGCTCGCGCGTGGTGGCCCGGAGTCTGGAGGACACCGCCAATTTCCATTCCCCGGCGATGGGCGACTTGAAGCTGACCTGGGCGGGCATCCGCTTGATCGAATACAACGCCGGGACGAACACGGCGCGGCTGACGATGACCAACGGGGACGCCTTCACGGTGCAGGTCGGCGCGGAGGCGTTGCGCGTGGAAACGGGCTTTGGCCAGACCACGCTGCCGGTGAAACTGATTCGCAGTGTGAAGGTCTCGCCGCCGGCCAGGGCGAACGGCGTCGCGGGCGCCAACAGCGCGCGGCTGACGATTGAGCTGCGGGACGGATCGCGGGTCGCGGGCAAAGGGCTGGAGGACACCCTGAGTTTCCATTCCGCGGCGATGGGCGACCTGAAGCTGAGTTGGGGCGACATCCGTTCGATTCGCTACGCGACCCCCGAGGCTGAAATGGCGAGGTTGACTGCGACCAACGGGGATGTGTATGAGGTGCAGTTTGCGGCGACCGCGGTGGCGGTGGAAACGAGCTTTGGCAAAACGGAGCTGCCGGTCAAACTGATTCGCAGCGTGACCGTCTCGGCGGGCGGGCCGGGGCAATTGCCCTCCGGATTGGTGGCCTTGTGGTCGGGGGAAGGCAACGCCAACGACAGCGCGGGAGAAAACCCCGGGACGTTGCATGGCGGGGTGACTTTCGCCAAAGGGCAAGTGGGACAGGCGTTCCGTTTCGATGGGAGCACCGGAGTTGTCTCCGTTCCGCACAGGGCGCTGTGGGATTTTGGAAATAATGCATTCACGATCGCGTTCTGGGCCAATTTCAACTCCGCGCGACGCGCCGAAGTGTTCATTTGCGATGACAACGGGTACGGCCTCGAACAAAACAAATGGCTATTTTGGCGCGGAACGCAGGGCAATGTGCTGACGTTCACCATAGCGGGGCCGCGGCTGGAGAACATCGGCCAATTCCCGTTTTCCCCTGCGCCCGGGCAATGGTATCACCTGGCCGTGACACGCGAGGGATCGGAGTGGACGTTTTACACCAACGGCGCGGTGATCGGGAACGCCTCCGTAACCATCACAGTGCCGTCCATGACCGCGCCGCTGACCATCGGCGACTCGGAAGGGCTTTCTTATTTCAGCGGGCTGCTGGATGAGGTGTCCATCTATAATCGCGCGCTCTCGGCGGCGGAAATCCAGAGCCTCTACGGAGCGGGGGAATGAGTCGGTGGCCCGCGGCCCATCCTCCGACGACCGGGGATTTGCGCGGGAGCGGCCCAAAGAGCCGCTCCAGGAATGAGAGATGGAGTTCGAAGGCCGCGGCTGCTATTTGATCTCCGCCCTGAGGCAAAGGCACCAAGGCTCGTCCACGTTGAGAGATTCCATGAACTGGCGGAGTTCGGCTTTCGTGTCCGGGACCAGGGTGCGGATGTTGGGGCAGAGACCCATCAGGATTTTCGCGTCCAAAGGGAAGTGGGTGGGGCCCTCGGACATGTCGGCGTGGCCGACCAGACCGACGGGACTGCGCTGCAAGTGAACGTCAATTTTCACCTGCTCAAAAGCGCGTTCGAGCAGGAACGGGGTGATGGTGTAAATGACGGGGCGGAACCCGCTCATGGCAAGACCGGCGGCGATGCTCACGGTGGCCTGCTCGCAAATGCCGATGTTGTAGAACTGGCCGGGCATGTCGGCTTTGTATTTGAGGAAGAGTCCGCCGCCGATGTCGCCGCTGAGGAGCAGGACGCGCTTGTCGCGCCTGGCCAGATTGTAGATAGCGTCTCGAAATTCAAACCTCATTTGATTTCCTCCACGATTGCGGCGTAGTCGGCGGCGGAGACCAAGTGGGTGCTCTTCCAGGGCGCGGACTCGAACATTTTGACGCCCTGGCCCTTGGGGATGCCATAAGTGGAGACGGGGAAGATGCCTCGCATGGCGGGCAGGCAGTCCACGAGAGTGGCGTCGCACTGCTGATAGCCATTGTCATCCACGTGAACCACCAGGATGCCCTGGAGGCCCAGCCTGGCGGCGACGTGCAGGCTCTCCCAGGTGGTACCCTCCAGGCATTCCCCGTCCCCCATCAGGACATGCACTTTTCCCGGTTCTCCGCGCAGTTTCTTGGCCCAGGCCATCCCCACGCCGATGGGCAGGCCGTGACCGAGGCTGCCGGCGGTGATTTGGACGCCGTTGGCGACATCGCGTTCGGGGTGGACTTTCGTCACGTCGGGCTTCAATCCGTAAGATTCCAAGACGGCGTAGAGGGCGGCGCAGGCGTGGCCCTTGCTGAGGAGGAAGATGTCATGTTCCGGATCCATCGCCGCGTAAATGTCGGCGATGATTCGGATGGCACTGAGCGATCCGGGCAAATGCCGGTGCTTGTGCTGGTAGTCAATCTCGACCATGCGCAGCTTCAGCGCTTTGATGTCCTTGTTCCTGCTCATATTTTCCTCGTTACCACTAAGATGAAAAGCCAGACAATCCATCCCATTAAAAACAGCAGCCCCCCTAAGATCACAAATTGCGAGAATTTAAAGGTCTTCACGGTAATCAGCCTGTCTTGTCATCATTTCATACAATTTGGCCGACACGCTAAACCAAAGGACTGCGAAAAGTCAACCCGGCAATCGCCCATCAAATCCACCCGGCTTTCTCCATCATCTGGCGAAGTTCGCCTTTGTTCCTTACGTGATTCGTGTTCGCGCCCAGCGCGAAGGTTTCGGTTCTGTGAACCAGGACTCTGGGCGTGTGTCGGTTCCAGATATTGAACGTCGGCCACATTGGACCGCTGGGACAACCGATGATCCCATCCACCCGCATGGAGACATTGCCCACCCCCGTGACGCTCAGGTGGTGGTCCGCCGTGCAGACTGCTCCAGTCGCGGAGGGCTTGGTGCAGACGACGGTGTGGCCTTTGTTCATCAGCCATTCCATCACGTCGTCCCAGTCCCGGTCTTTCCATCCGGGCAGTTGCGCGCTGAAGACGCTGCTGTTGCAGACCAGAAAGTCCCAGCGGCCGGGCAGTTGGGTGTCGCGCTGGAGGGCGGGATAATCGAAGAGCAAATCCTCCGCGGAATGGATGGGCGTCTGGAGTCCGATGCGCCGCGCCAGATCGGCGAAGAACTGCAGGTGAAACTCGACCCAGTCGAATTCCAAGGGGCTTTTGTCCATGTACCCGCCGCGCCGCGACCAGGCGCCATGGTTCTTCCAGGCGTCCACACTGTGGGGATCCCTGTCCTTGAGCGGCACGACGCTCACGTTGGTCAGGGGCCAGAGGATGGGTGTGATCTGCTCATGGTATTCGACGCGGCAGGCGTGAACGAACCGGCAGTCCGGATGCACCCCGGCCAGACGCCGCAGGAAGTTCAGATGGATGAGATTGTCCCCAAAGTGCCACTCGTTGAAGGTGTGATAGAGGCCGGAGCGGCCCGGGCGCTCTCCCGGCCGGGCGATGTTTTCCCGCCAGAGGATGCCCGCGACGCGGAGGGTGTCATGGAATTTGATTCGCAACAAGGAGGTCACAACGTGGGGCGGGGGGCGGTGGGTTCAAGAAGGGCTGATTTGGGGGAGGACATTCCGGCTTTCCCAGGCCGCCGCAAATCTCTCCATATTTCGGTCATGTTTCAGCCGGGCATGATTTCACAGTCCCGCGGCGGTTGGCAACCTTTTTTGCCCTCCAACTCCGGCCCGCCGGGCATCTTGGCCTTATTTCAGGGCGTCCGGTCCGGCGGGCGGGCCGGGATCGGGGAGTGAATCGAGCAATGCGCCGGTGAAGGGTGGCAGGGCGCGCGCTCCGCGCGCGCCGCGGCGGGCGGAGGACTGCCCGCCCCACCTTCAAACCAGGCATCCCTGACGCATTACCGAATTGAGTTGACCCCAGGCGCTTTGTTGTGCAAAGTCCTCCCATGCTAAACGATTGGGCCTTGGATAATCTGCAAGTCATCCGCGCGTTGATGGAATCTTCCGTCATTTACCGGCGCGCCGTGGCGCCGGTCATGGGAGTGGCGGGGATGATTGGAATCACCGCCGGCGTTCTGGGCGCCGTCCTGAACCTGGAACCCGTCCGGCTCTTCGCGGCCTATTGGGTGCTGGTCGCGCTGGTTTGTTTGACGGTGGCGTTCCTGATGATCCGCCGCCAGGCGCTGAAAGAAGTGGAGCCTTTTTGGACGCCGCCGACGCGCCGGGTGGCGCAAGCCCTCGCGCCGGCCTTCCTCGCCGGCCTGGTGATCGCGGTCGTCTTCTATTTCGCGGACCCCTCCGACCCGCAGACAGTCCGGCTTCTTGTCCCCATCTGGATGGTGCTCTACGGACTGGCGATGCACGCGGCGGGGTTCTTCATGCCGCGCGGATTCCGGCTGTTCGGCTGGGGGTTTGTCGGGGGCGGGCTGGCCGTGCTGGTATTGATGAACCAGCTCTCCAAGCCCGATCTTTCCCCGCCGGACGTCCCCGTGGCCAATCTGGCCATGGGCGCGATGTTCGGCGGAGGACACGCCGCCTACGGGCTTTACCTCCACTTCACCAAAAAGCGCGGAAATGAGGCGTGAACACAAAACCGTTCCTCCAACTCGACCGGGTCATCCACGAGAAAGGCCGCCTTCCCATCGTCTCGCTGCTGGCGGCCTCCCCGGAGATGTCCTTCACCGACCTGCGCGACACGCTGAAGATGACGGACGGCAATTTGAGCATGCACATCAAGACCTTGCAGGAGGCGGGCTTCGTCTCCGTCACCAAGTCGTTTCGGCGGCGGCGTCCCCTGACCACCTGCGCGCTGACGCCGGCGGGGCGGAAGGCCTTCGCGGGCTACATTGACCTGCTGGAGGAGATAGTGCGGCAGGCCCGGCCGGAAAAATAAACGCGTCCGAGATTGAACATTTTCCCGTCGGCGGCGTCATATTACTTTGTGATACAAAGTGAATGCGAAATCCGCCCGCCCGCCGCCCGGGCCCTGCGCGTCCTCCGCGCCGCCCATCTGGGCATGTGTTTCGGAGTCCGCGACGCCATTGCCCTGGCCCACCAGCAGCCCGCATCGGCCCCCCTGACCATTTTGGGCGATCTGGTACACAACGAAACCGTCCTGGCCGGGCTGCGCGCCCGGGGCGTCCGGATCGAAAACCGGCTGGAGCGCGTCACCACCCCGTCGGTGATGATCACCGCCCACGGCGCCTCGGACAAAACGCTGGAGGCGGTCCAGGAGCGCGGCCTGCGGGTTCTGGAGGCGACCTGTCCCCTGGTTCATTTTGCCCATCGCGCTGTCAAATCCCTCGTGCGGGAGCATTTTCATCCCGTCATCGTCGGGCAGCGAGACCATGTGGAAGTGCGCGGGCTGACCGAGGACCTGGCGGAATTCGACGTGATCCTGACCGAGCAGGACGCGCTCCAACTGGCGGAGCGTCCCCGGTTTGGCGTGGCGGCCCAGACCACCCAACCCATTGACCGTGTCCGCCATCTGGTCGAAGTGATGCGCCGGCGATTCCCGCGCTCGGAAATCCGGTTCCTGGACACCGTTTGCCGGCCCACCAAAGAGCGCCAGACGGCGGCGGTCGAGATGGCGCGGCAGGCGGACGTGGTGATTGTGGTTGGCGGCGCGCAGAGCAACAACACGCGCGAATTGGCGGCCACTTGCCGCCGGTTTTGCGACCGGGTGCATCAGGTGGCCGACGCCGCCGGCTTGCGCGCGGAATGGCTGGTCAACGCCGCCACGGTGGGGCTGACTGCCGGGACCTCCACGCCCGACCCCGTGATTGACGAGGTGGAACTGCGCCTGCGCGCGCTGGGCGGCGCGCCTTTTGAGGGAGGCGATGGAACGCCCGGCTGGGTTTCTGGTTGAAACGACATTCCGCGATGACTGAATCTCCAGACACTTGTCAGACTGCGACTTCATCCATGACACCCGGGATCCCCGGCCGCCAAACAAAGCCGTTTCCTTTGTGATCTAAAGTAATTGCCAAAATCACACCCGCCCCATGAACCCCATCTTCGCCCTCCTGGGCGGCATCCCCGACAATCCTTTCCATCAACCGCGCCGGGCGCTATGGATGCCGCGCGAAATGGTGGAACCCCCGCGGCTCCCGCCGGTCCATTCCAGCGCCCGGATCCGTCGCCGGCTCGCCCTGCTGCTCAATCCGTTTTACGCCAAATCGCCCCATTCGAGCTTCGGCAAACATGTTCTCACCCCCACCCTGGCCCTGACTTCGGTCGCGGGGGCGACGCCGAAAGACTGGGAGGTTCGATACTGGGACGAAAATCTTCTGCAAGGCCCGCCGCCGTCGGACCCCTTGCCGGAGGTCGCGGGAATCACTGTGCATTTGACATTCGCCAAACGCGCGTTTGCGCTGGCGGGGTGGTATCGCGCCCACGGCTGCAAGGTGGTCCTCGGCGGGCTGCACACTCTCTCCTGCCCGGAGGAATGCGCGCCCCATGCGGACGCGCTGGCCATCGGCGACGGGGTTCAATTGTGGCCGGAGATTCTGCGCGACGCCGAACTGGGCCGGTTGCGGTCGCGATACGCGGCGAGTTACGAGCGCGCTTACGACTTGGACCCGCCGCCCCGGCGCGATCTGGCGCCCCGGCGGAGTTTTCTGACCACCACAAGCCTGATCGCCACCCGGGGCTGCCACAACCGGTGCGGATTCTGTTATCTGGCGACCGATGGGTTGGGGATGCCATACCGGGTGAGGAACCGGGAGGACATCCGCCGGCAATTTGAGGAGAACGGGGAGCCGTATGGAGTTTTCACCGACAACAACCTCGGTTCCAGACCGGAATACCTTCGCGAGTTGTGCCGGGCGCTGCGGCCGCTGGAGAAAATCTGGAGCGCCGCCGTCACCCTCGACGTGACTGACGACCCGGGGTTGGTTCGGGAAATGGCGCTCGCGGGCTGCACGGGGGTGTTTATCGGCTTTGAATCGCTATCGGATCAAAACCTGGCCGGGGCGCGCAAGCGCGCGCCCCGCGTGGAAGACTACGCGCGACGGGTCCGGATCTTTCACGACAACGGAATCCAAGTGAATGGGAGTTTTGTTTTCGGCTTTGATGGGGACCGCAGGGACGTTTTTGAGACCACTTCCCAATGGATTGAATCCGTCCGGCTGGAATGCGCCACGTTTCACATATTGACTCCCTATCCTGGCACGCCGCTGTTCCGGCAACTGGAGAGCCAGGGACGATTGCTGCATCGGGATTGGGAGAAGTACGACACGTCGCACGTCGTTTTCCGGCCCAAGCAAATGACGGAGGAGGAACTGCTGCTGGGCTATGATTGGACATACCGGCGGCTCTTTTCCCGCGCCTCCATTTGGCGACGGCGCCCGGCTGATCCGTCGGCATGGCCGGCCTACTTGGCGTCGGCTTACTTGTACAAGCGGTCAAATCGGTTGTGGCATTTCTTGATCAAGCACCGCTTGGTTCATGCGGTTTGGCGGCCCCTGGTGGAGTTGACTCGGATTCGCCACGTGCGATTTCGCAAACGCCTGGCCCAAGCGACGGCATCCACCACTGGCCCGCGCGCCCGTTGGCGGCGAAACCTCGTGCCGGCCGGGGTCTGAGCGGACAGGCGCCCGCCGACAACAAAGCGCCGGTCATATCGGCCGTCTTTGGGGTGGTTTTCTCCTGATCTTAAATCCAATTGTGACTGGGGAAATGAGCTTGCAGAAACTTGCCAGCGGCCTAAAATCATCCGCGGATTGAGCGAGAGGACTGAAATTTCATCACGGGCTGATTGTCCCTTGCCGCGCGCCCGCGAATCAACAGATCCATGGACATGCGCCCTTCCTGTTGACACGGTCCCGTGTTCCGTTTGGACGCGTCCATGAGCGTTCCCCGGCATTTTCCACTGGCGCGTTGTTTCCTGGTCGTGGTGGCCGGCGGGCTGCTCTGGCGGCTTTTGCGGTATTTCTTGAATTTTGAGCTGACGATAGATGAGTCGTATATAATGAACAATGTGACGGCCCGCACCTTCCGGGAGTTGCTGAACCCGCTGGATTACGGCCAAGTTTCGCCGCCGGGATTTCTCTGGGCGACAAAACTGATGGATTCCTGGGTTGGCAACGAGTGGGGGGTGAGGCTGCTCCCGCTCTTGGCGGGATTGGGGGCGGTGGTGGTTTTTTGGGGGCTGTGTGTGGAGGTGCTGCGGGGCCTGGCGCGCTGGGTGGCCTGGGCCGTTTTCAGTGTTTCTTTCGTGCCGGTGGCGGAAGGCACCCGCGCCAAGGGTTATACGTTTGACCTGCTGGCGGCCCTGCTGATGTTCTGGCTGATGTCGCGCTGGTTGCGCCGGGGGCGGCGCGCGCGGGAGTTGTTGTGGCTGGGATTGTGCGCGCCGGTGCTGGCATGGTTCTCATACACGTCTTTGTTTGTCATCGGCGCGATCAGCGCCGTGTTCGCGGCCCGTGCTCTTATGGCGTTGGCGGCGGGCAGCGCGATTTGGCTGTATGAAGTGAACATTCGCGCGTCGCTGCAGGCGAGCAAGGCCTCAGGGATGCAGGACTTCTGGCGCCTGGGCTATCCACCCTTGGATCACCCCGGACTGATTCCGGCCTGGCTTTTGGAGGTGCATACGGGACGGGGATTCGCCTGGCCTATGGGCGAGAATCATTTCGGATCGAGTTTGACGACGCTGTTGTGGCTGACCGGCATGGTGGTTTATTGGCGCCGGGGGGACCGGTGGGTGTGGATGCTCTTTGTGGCGCCGCATGTGTTGTTGTTGGCGGCGGCGTTTCTGCACAAGTACCCATACGGGGCGAATCCGCGCATTTGCATGTTTTTGGGGCCGGGCATTTGTTTGTTTCTGGGGGCCGGCGCGCAGTATTTGTTGGACCGTGTTGGACGCCGGCGGAGGCGGCGGTCTTACCGGGTCGCGGCTCTGCTGTTGTTGCTCGTGGCGATTGGCGGCGCCCTTCGCGATGTGGTGCTGCGCGCGGAGGAGTTTCACGGGCCGGGCATACGGGGCGCGCTGGTTGACGCGGGGAGGTTGGTGGGGACCAACGGCCAATTTGTGGTGCTCAATCCAATCCGGCCGATCCAGGGGGAGACCGGACAGGTGTTGACCTATTACATGAGCCGCCGTGTGGCGCAACCGGTCGTGTGGAATGGGCGGACAAACCCGCCGGCGGCGCGTTCGGGCTCAAACCTGGCCGTGGTGGCTGTCACCACAATCCCAAGCGGATTGGACTCGGATCCATTCGGCGGGTTTGAGGAGCGGTATGGGAAACCGCTCACGCGAATAGGGACACAAGTTGGGCGCATGGCGGGCAAGACCAAGGATCGCGTGGTGGTGCGAGTTTACCATGTCGAATGACCAGGCTCCAGGCGAGTCAGGCGGTGTGATGGGCAAACAACATTTGACTTGGATTCGGGCCGGCAATACCGCACTCTCTTGAGCCAGGACAACATGCCAACGCTAAAACAGGAAAGAAGCAGGGAGCCTGTGACGTGCTTTCCGTCGCAGCCCGCCCGCGCGAATCTCATAAGCAACCGAAAGAAGGAGCAGCCCGCGGCTGCGGGAAACGGCTCGCCGCCGCTGGCCTTGTTCAACAAAGTCAGGAATTTCAAGAGCGCCGACCAAATTCGCGCGACGGGGCTGTACCCCTATTTCCGCACCATATCCTCGGCCCAGGACAGCGAAATCCTCATCAACGGCAGGAAAGTCCTGATGCTCGGCTCCAACAGCTATCTGGGCCTGACCAACCATCCCAAAATCAAGGAGGCCGCCCGGGCGGCGGTCCAGAAATACGGCACCGGCTGCGCGGGATCACGCTTCCTGAACGGGACGCTGGACATCCACCTGGAATTGGAACAAGCCCTGGCGCGGCTGGTGAACAAGGAGGCGGTGCTGCTTTACAGCACCGGCTTCCAGGCCAATCTGGGGGCCATCAGCACGCTGGTGGGCAAAGGGGAGTTCGTTTTTGCCGACAAATGCGACCATGCCAGCATCATCGAAGGCTGCCACCTCTCTTTGGGCAAGATGGTGCGGTTCGCGCACAAGGACATGGGCGCCCTGGAAAGCCGCCTGCGGCAAATCCCTCCGGGAACCGGCAAACTCATCGTGGTGGACGGCGTGTTCAGCATGGAGGGCGACATCATCCAACTTCCCGAACTCTGCCGCCTGGCCGCCCGGCACGGCTGCGCGGTGATGGTGGACGACGCCCACTCCATCGGCGTGCTGGGAAACGGGGGCGCGGGCACCACAAGTCATTTTGGTCTGGACGGCCAGGTGCAGCTCATCATGGGCACGTTCAGCAAATCGCTGGCCAGCCTGGGTGGCTTCATCGCGTCGGATTCCCAGACGATTGATTATCTGAAACACAACTCCCGCCCGCTGATCTTCAGCGCCAGCATAAGCCCCCCCAACGCGGCCGCGGTGATGGCCGCGTTGGAAATCATGCGGTCGGAGCCGGAACGGATCTTGCAACTCTGGCACAACGCCGGGCGCCTGAAGGAGGGCCTCATTTCGCTGGGGTTCGACCTGGGCGCGTCCGAAACGCCGATTCTTCCGGTGTATTGCCGCGACATGATGCTGGCGTTCAAATTCACCAAGCGGCTGCAGGAGGAAGGCGTGTTCGTCAACCCGGTGGTTTCGCCGGGGGTGCCGCCCGGCCAGGAACTGCTCCGCGTCAGCCTCATGGCCACGCACACCGACAGCCAGATTGATTTCGCGTTGGACAAGTTCGGCATGGTGGGCAGGGAGCTGGGTGTCCTGTGACCCGGTGAAACCACTCCCCGCAGTCGGATTCCGGGCAGCCGCGGCGGGTTCGTTCCAGGCCAATCCATGAAGGTTCTGCTTACAGGAGCCAACGGGTTCGTCGGCAGCCACGTCTTGGACAGTCTTTGCGCCCGCGGCATCGCGGCGGCGGTGCTGCTCCGCCCCGCCGGCAACCGACGTTTCCTCGAAGCGCACCTGCCGCGCTTGGAGGTCCGGACCGGCTCCATCGGCGATCCCCCGAGCCTTGCCGCCGCCATGCGGGACATCACCCATGTGGTTCATTGCGCCGGCTGTGTGCGGGCGCTGGGCGCGTCGGAATTCTACCAGGTCAACCAAGCGGGGACGCGGCATGTGGTCCAAGCGGTCAATGAGCAGCAGGGACGGATTCAACGGCTGGTTCACATTTCCAGCCT
Source organism: Verrucomicrobiota bacterium (assembly GCA_050015895.1). GTDB lineage: Bacteria > Verrucomicrobiota > Verrucomicrobiia > Limisphaerales > Palsa-1400 > JBEKOF01. The sequence continues at coordinate 682 of JBEKAN010000124.1, read as the reverse complement.
GGCGGCGGGCGGGCCGGCGACGCCCGACAAGCCCGCGCGTGAAAACGATCCGCCGAACCCGGTATCCGAATACGGCAAAAGCAAACTGGCCGGCGAGCAGGAGGTGCGGGGCGCCTGCGGGGCGGAGTTTGTGATTCTGCGCCCGCCCGCCGTCTATGGGCCGCGGGACACCGCGTTCCTGCCGCTCTTCAAAGCGGTCCAAGCCCATGTTCTGCCGCGCTTTGGCGATGGCCGGCTGGCGTTGAGCCTGGTTTTCGTGAAGGATCTGGCGGAGGCGGTTGTGACCTGCCTGGCGCACCCGGCGGCCGCCGGGAAGACGTTTTACGTCGCTTCGCCTGAAGTCACGAGCGCGCCCGAACTGGCCGGCGAAATAGCCGCGCAAATGAAAGTGTGGACGTTGCCGCTTCCGGTGCCGGGGGCTGGGCTGTGGCTGCTGTGCGGTTTGCGGGAGGCCGTTTCGCGGCTGACCCGCAAGCCCGGCATGCTGGGCTGGCAGAAATACGCCGAACTCCGCGCGCCGGGCTGGGTGTGCGACCCCGGGCGGCTGCGTCAGGAACTGGGTTTCGCATGCGCCAACACGCTGGAAAAGGGAATCTCCACAACCCTGGCATGGTATCGCCAGCAAGGATGGCTCTGAGGCGGGCGCCGAATGACTGACGAAGAGCGCAAACCGAAATCCCAG
>JBEKAN010000123.1:0-11206 GCA_050015895.1 Verrucomicrobiota bacterium | reverse complement strand
TCCTTTGTGGTGGGCGGCGTCGGTGACCTCCAGCCAGTCGTCCTTGCGATCCAGGACCAGAAGCTCCGCGCCGTCATGCGCGACGAAGGCGCTGGGGGAGACGTCCAGCGGGCCGTTGCGCACGACGGCCTCCGGCACAATGACAACGGAGGACCGCGCCCCGAAGCGGGCGTCAAGCGCCAGGCCCAGGCAGGCCGCCCACCACAGGCACGCCACCGCCAGCGCGGTGGCCAGGCCGGCGCTGGATTTCCGCCAGGCGGGGTAGATCTGCCGCGCTGTCAACACTATGAAAAACAGGGCGAGGAAGACGGAGGTGATTTTCGTCCATTCGTCGAGCGTGAGCCTGCCGACCCACCGGGTCCAGACGTTTCCCGGAACGGCGGGCGCGCCCACCCCGGCCTGGCCGCGGGCGAACTGCAGGTTGGCGCGCACGTCGGCGTCGCGCGGGGCCAGTTCCTCGGCGCGGCGGTAGGCGGCGATGGCGCGCCCCAGATGGCCGGCCTTGAACCAGGCGTTGCCCAGGTTGAAGAACAGCGCCGCGGAGACCGGCCCGGCCCCCGCGATTTTTTCATAGGCGGCGGCGGCGGCGGCGTATTGCTGCTTCTCGTAAAGGGTGTTGGCCTGGTCGAACGGGCCGGCGGGGTCGCCGGCGCGGGACTGGGCGGCGGCCAGCAGCAGGAGGGCGCAGGCGGCGCCCCGGGTAATTTTAGGTTTGACAGTGGGCGGGGCGGGCGGTGTCATCGCCCGCAAGGCGGCCAGGGCGGTTTTGACCTTGGGAATCAGGGAGGCGAGTTCGCTGGCGGTGTGATCGGGGGTGTAGCGGAATTGGTCGCAGGCGTGGAATAATTCGCGCAGGAGCGCCTCGGTCTCCGCGCCCAGGTCCCGGCCGCGGGCCTCCTCCAAAACGGCTTCGGTGATGGCCGAGGCGGGCAGGTCGAGGCGCTCGCCCAATTGCTCCTGCAGCAGGCGAAAGACAGTCGCGTAGAAATTTTCCGCGTCGTTGGCGGCGGCGCGCGCGGACAATTCCGCCAGACCCTGGCGCACCTGGCGCGCCACTTCGCGGCGGCGGCGCAGGCGCGGGTTGTTGGCCAGCCTGTCCTTTTGGCGGCGCCAGAGCCAGGCGCAGAGCCAGGCCAGCGGCGCGACCGCCTGCCAGGCCAGAAAGCCCGGACGCTGGATCAAGGGCGGCCCGCCCACCGCGACCGCGCCAAACCATTCCTTGATGTTGACAATCTCCCGGGCCGGCGGCGGGGTGTCCGCCGGCGGGGGCGCGGTGGAAACGACGGTGGGCTGGGGAGTGGCGGCGGCGGGCCGGACGGTCAGGGGAATGGCCGGATGGGTCAGCGTCTGAAAGGAGCGGCTCTCCGGGTCGAAAAAGCTGAAGGCGAAGGCGGGGATTTCGTGGACGCCGACATTTTGGGGTGTGATGACCTGCTCGAAGTACTTGGACCCCTCAATTTGCAGCGGGTCGCCGCTCTCAAACTTGCTGGCGGGCGGGTAGGTTTTGAAATCGCGCCAGCCCAGTTGCTCGGCGGAAAGGCGGACGTTGCCGAAGGCGCCATTGCCGGCGACGCGGATTTTCAAGGTGACGGGGTCGCCGACGGCGACGTCGGCCGGAGCGGCCTCGAATTGGGCCAGCGAGAACCGCCCCACCGCGCCGGTGAAGCCGGGTGGGGCGTTGTTGGTGGGAACGGGCAGGACATGGAATACCAGGGTGTCGCTGTTCACGTTCAGGGGATTTCCCCGGATGGCCTGCCCAAAAAAATCCCGCGCGGTGATGACCGTCAGATTCCAAGTCGCGGGGCCGAGGGTGAGGGTTCCGGCTTTTGTGGGGGTGATCTGCGCGCGGGCGCTCAAGAAATTGTAAGCCGTCGCGCCCACCCTGACTTGCGCCCCCTGGCTCAATGGGGTGGTGTTGCCGATGGTGAACACGTCGCTCGCCAATTGCGGCTGCTGGACGTTTGCGTCCAGGGCGCAGTAACACTTGATTTCCAGCGGGAGGACCTGGCCGGCGTAAATGTTGGTTGCCGGCACGACGAGCCGGACGAAAGCGGACTTGTTATCGGTCGAAGAGACGTCCGGGAGGTTTCCTTTGGCGACTGTCAATCGCAGCGGCTTGCTCGCCAGAAGTTTCCCGTCCACTTTTGCCTGCATGGCGGGGATGGTGAAAGCGCCTTCGCGCGCGGGGCGCAATTCAAAGGAAATCACGTGTTTGGCCGAATAGCGCGCGCCATCCAGGGAAACCTCCTCGCGCGAGCTTTGGCCGACATATTGAATGCCCGGCACGGGCGGGGGGCTGGGTTGGTTTTGGAGGGTTCCGCCTTCCACTGTCAGGGTGAGCGTGGCCGATTCCCCCAGGCCGATGTTGGTGCGGTCCAGCGCGGCGTCAAATGTGGCGTCGGCGCGCGCGGCCAGCGGGGCCAGGCAGAGCAGCGCCCCCAGCGCAAGGCCGGCCGGGATGCCTCCGGCCAGGAGGCGTCCTGGCGACCAGGGGCGCTGTCCGCCGCCGGGCGTCATAAGGTTTGAACGGCTCACCATAAACAAGACAGTCTGATCTTTGCGCGTGTTCATTCAGGAGGCAAGAGGGAATGGGGGGGCTGGATCGGAAACGGCGGCGACGCGTCCGGGGACCGGGCTAAAATGTGAAAATTTTTTGACAGTGGGCGTTGGATGTGGAACGGTAATTAAAGCTAATGACAATCATTACAGTATGAAAAACCCATCCTCCTCCGCAACCGCAAAAGCGTCTCCCGCGCGAGTCCTGGCGCTGCTCGCGGCGCTGGTTCTGGGCGCGGCCCAGTCACTTCCGGCGCAAACCAGCCTGCAGGCCGGCCTGATCGTGACCAATTTGAGTTCCGGGGGCCAGGACGGGGTGTCGTTCTACCTGAGTTGGACCGCCCCCACCAACGGGATGTATTTGGTGCAAAGCAGCACCAATCTGGCCGACGCGGCGGGGTGGACGACGGAAGACTTGGTGCCGGCGGCGCCCGGGCCGCTGGAATGGACTTCGCCGCAAGCCGTGCAGGAGCAGAAGTTCTACCGGCTGGTCGAGCCGCAGCCGCAGATTTTCTCCGCCCAGCCGTCGGTCCTGCCGGCGGGGAGCACCCAGACGGTGCTGCTGGCCGGCCAATTGTTTCCCGCAAACGCGCAGGTGCTGGTCAATGGGACGGTGGATGGGGATGTCACGGTGGTGGATTCCTCGGACATATTGGTGACTATCAACGCCTCGGCTCCGGGGGCTTACGTGATAGAATTGACCGCCTCCGGCGTGTTGCTGTCCAGCGTGACGGTTCATGTGTATAATCCGGCCACGCCGCCGGCCTACGCACTACAGGAGCCGCCGGAAGACCCGCCCGGCAGCCCGGTCACGCCACCCAATGCTCAATTCCTGGACGGGGATCCTGACAGACCGCTTGTACTAGGCCGCCTATATGGCTCAGCCGGACCAACCACGTTCGAGCCCGACCCGACAATGACTTTTTCCATTTGGAAACCGATTGACTCGACAAGCCCCAAGTTTTTCCTGCACAGGATGATTGACAAATCAAGCCCCCAAATTATCCAGGAGGCGCAAGACACCGATGGCCAGTTGAGTTCGGCGTGGCTCAAGCATCCGCAGATCTTCAGTTCAGCGGCGCTGAAGCATCCGGGGGGCTTCTCTGGAGGAACCAGCAGCGCCGCCCTCAACTGGGGAGGCGGGGGCGACAATCCCATGGAATATGCCACGCTCCTCATGCCGGCGCTGATGAAGGCGAAAGAGAAGGCCAATCAGGTCAAATGTCAATTGGAGCCACCGCCAGCCATGGGAGGAGCTTGGACTGAAAACATCGCTTTTAATTTGCAGCCGCCAGCCGCGCCGGGAGGAGCGTGGACCGATTGCGCCGCTTTTCACTTGCAGCCACCCGCGTCGCCGGGAGGAGCATGGACCGAGGGCATTGCCATGGCGCCCGGGACCCATCTCGGGCTTGTGGCTTCGGGCGAGGTGCAGGCGCGGGCCACGGACCTGTTCATCCCCGGCACGGGGGGTGGGAGGATGGCTTTTGTCTGGACGCGCACCTACCGCTCGCGCACCGGGCCGAGCACCGCCCTGGGTCCCCGCTGGGATTACTCGTACGACATCTACTGTCAAACCAACAGCCACGGGGTGACGGTCTTTGACGGGGCGGGGCGGCAGGATATTTACCAGCCGCAAAGCGACGGGACGTTCGCCTGCGCGGGCTGCTTCCGGCAAGGGACGACAAACTTGAATGCGTTCCAGCTCACGTTTGCCGACGGCGGATACTGGGCGTTTTTGCCGTTCGACGGCAGCGCGACGGCGGGGAAGATCGCGCGGATCGTGGACCGCAACGGCAACACAATCACTTTCCAGTATAATACACTGGGACAGATGGCGATGATCGTGGACACGCTGGGCCGCACCAACACGCTGAGTTATTCCACTGGCGGGCAGATTCAAACTCTGACCGATTTCGCGGGGCGCACCGTGACTTACCAGTACTACACCGGCGGGACGGGTGTCGGCGCGGCTGGTGGTTCGGCCGGCGACCTCGAGTCGGTGACATCGCCGGCGGTCACGGGCACGCCCAACGGCAATGATTTCCCAGCGGGCAAAACGACCACTTACACCTATTCGAGCGGCTACGCCAACGCGGCGGAGAACCACCTGCTGATTTCCGTGACCGACCCGCTTGGGCAGAAGGCGCATGTGTTCACCTACGACCACAACGCGGGAGATTTCAGCTACCTGCGCTGCACGAATGAGCAGTGGGGCAATCCGGGCCAGGCGCTGACCTACGATTGGGAGCCGCAGACGCCGCAGGCCGGCCAATACGCGGTCCTCAAGTGCGTCGTCAATGACGCGGTCGGCAACGTGACCGAGTATTATTATGACTCGCTGAACCGGCCGGTGCGCCGATTGGAGTACACCGGGCGGGCCACGCCGGGGGTGACGACCACATCCACCGCCAACCGGCCGACGAACCCATTGCGCACCAGCGACCCGGCTTATTTTGAGACCGATTGGGAGTGGAATAATGACTCGCTTTGCACGTTGGAGACCGAGCCGGGCGGCGACTCCATCCAGTATGTGTATCAGGGCGATCTGAATCCGAGCACGCCAGCCCGCTTCCGCGCCAACCTGTTCGTGCGGCGTCGCAAGCCGCACGGCGACGCCAACGACACCGCGCTCTGGCCGGACGGGCTGGCGACTTATTACCAATATGATTCGCGTTTTGGGAGCGAATTGGTTTCGAGTTTCAACATCATGAAGAAGACCGAGGCGGAGCATACCGGCCAACTGATAGGGAACCATAAAGACTGCATGATGGCCTCAGCGTACGTTTCGCCGAATACGGGCAAGGCCATGGTGGCGCTGGGGGGAACAAGTCTTGGGGATGGCACTGGTCGTATGAATCGTGTGCGTATGGCCTGTTTCCCGGTCGGCGTGACCGATCCGCGCCATAACCAGACCGTATGCACCTATGACGCCAGCGGCAACCTGCTCCACTTGCAGCACAACGGGAACACTCCGGGCGCCGGCGAAGACGCGGTCGCGCCCGAGGACTTCACCTACAATTCCGCCGGCCAAATGACTTCCCACACGCTGCCGGACAACGGGAGCGGACACCGCCGCGTGGACGAGGCCGTCTATTACACAAGCGGCCCGCAACAAGGCTACTTGCAGAGTTTCACCGTGGACACCAGTGGCGAGGAAAGCCCCAAAGAAACGATCACCTTCGCCTACGACGCGTATGGCAACGTCACCAACCGCGTGGACCCGCTCGGCAACGCTTACATTTACACCGTCAACGCCCTCAACCAGGTTGTCCAGGAACAGTCACCCCCGGTCTCCGCGACTGTTTCGACAAGCTATACCAATCAATTTGCCTACGACGCCGACGACAATCTCATCAGCGCCACCACCCCCGGCATCAACGGAGACGGGATACCGGATAACACGGTGACCGGCTTGACGACTTGGACTTACGACACGCTCAACTTTGTGACCAGCGAAAGCGACCGGATTGACAGCACACACAACGCGGTGACGGCGTATCAATACGACGCGAACCGCAACGCGACCAACGTCATCCTGCCGGAGGCGTCCAACGGCGACGATCCGTCCAACACGGTCTCCTTGCAGTACGACGAGCGCGATTTGCCGTTCAAACGCGTCCGCGCCCCAGGCTCGCCGCAACCGTCCACCGACCAATTTGATGTGACGCTGGACGGGGAATTGAGCCGGGTCACCCACGGACTGGAGGCCGGGCCGGAGGTGGTGAACTTCTTTTACGACGGGTTTGAGCGCCCCCTCGCGGAACAGGACGCGATGGGCAACGTGGTGACAAACTATTTGGACCCCAACGGCAACGTGGTCCTCCAATCCTTCCTCGGCCCGACCAATCAAGTTTCCGGCGCGGCCAACGTCCTCCTGGCCCAAACCTCCCTGACTTACGACAACCTGGACCGCCCCACGCGGCGGGACGACGCCTTCTTTGACTTGACCACCGGGTCGCCCATCGGCTCCGGCCAGAGCGTCACCACCGTCACTTACAGCGACACGGACGATGTGACTTCGTGGACGGACGCCCGGGGCAACACGACCCTCCTGGCCTATGACACCGTCAACCGCGTTGCCTCCGTGACCGACGCGGCCGGCGACACGGTCCAATACGCGTATGACGCCAATGACAATCTCGTTTCCCGGACCGAAACCGACCAGTCCGGCCTCGGCGGGACAAACCAAGTTTTCTCACTTATCAGCCAATACGACAACCTGAACCGGCTGACGGCGGAGATTGACAACGTCGGCAACACCAATTCCGCGGCCTACAACTCGCGCGGCGATCTGACCCTTCGCACCGACGCGCGCGGCACCGACACTTTTTTCCAGTACGACGGACTGAATCGTTGCACGGCGGCCATCGGGGACCTGAACGGGGACGGGATTCCGGACTTGGGGGACATTGAAACCAAGACGGGGTACGACGGCGACTCGCGGCTCATCTCGTTCACGGACGACAATGGCAACACGACGTCGCACACTTACGACTCGCTCAACCGAGTGATCCAAACCCAATGGGCGGACGGTTCTTTGAGCACCAACGGCTACGATCCGCATGACAACCTGGTGATGACCGCGGATCAGAACGGCACGGTGGTGAGCAATTCCTACGATTTGCTCAACCGCCGCACCAACACGACTGTCCTGGCCTACGGCGGCGCGACCGCCTCCACCACCAGCTTTGAAACTTACTCCTACGACGGCCTCTCGCGCCTGACGCAATGGGTCAACGACGCCGCGACTTGCGGCGCCGCCTACGATTCCCTGGGGGATTGCGTGAGCGAAAGCCTCAACGGCCAGACCACCGCGTCCACCTTCGACGCCATGGGCAATCGTCTGACGCTCACTTACCCCGGCGGCGGCGTCCTGACCTATTCCTACGACTTGTTAAGCCGCCAGACCAATGTGTCCGGCGGCGGTGTGACGCTGGAAACGCTGTCGTACGCCGGCCCCAACCGGCTGGCGGCGCGCCAGTACGCCAACGGCACGAGCAGCCTCTTCTCTTATGACGGCGCGGTGGGGTCTTCGAACGCGCCGGGCGATTCGGGCTGGGGGCAGGTCAGCGGCGTGATCCAACTCCCCGCCACCAGCGGCAGCGGCACGCCGGCGATTTCGGATTGGGCGTTCCAATACGACCCCACCGGCAACAAAACCGGACGCACTCAAAGCGCCATCTTCGGCACGGCCGGCAGCCAGGCGGGACCGCAGCAACAGACCTTCGCCTACGACGCGGTGGACCGGCTGACCAATGCCCGCGTCTTTTCCGGCACCACCCTGCTGCGATTGACCACCTACGCTCTCGACGGCGTGGGCAACCGCACCAACGTCGGCGGCTACGACGAGACTTGCGGAGGCGCCTACACCCTGAACGCGACGACGCCGGGGCCGCTGAATTTCCAAGTCAACGAATACACCACGACCGGCTGCGATTCCCGCCAGTACAACGCCAACCAAGACTTGACGAACAAGACTTCCGCCAGCGGCGCAGTCAGCCTCGCCTATGACTTCCGGGACCGCCTGGTTTCCATCGCCAACTCTGCCACGGGGACGGCGGCCAGTTACTCTTACGACGCCCTGGGGCGCCGCATCGGCAAGACGGTTTCCTCCTTCGGTCTTGCGCCGCAGACAACCTCCTACTTCTACGACGGACGCGACGTGGTCCAGGAGCAGAACGGTCTCGGCGTCACGCAGGCGACATACGCGTTGGACGACACGGGGATCGTGTCCATGACCCGCTCCAGTCAAACTTATTATTGCCACTGCGACGACCTGGGCAACGTCCTGGATCTGACCGACGCCGGCGGCGCCGTGGCGGAACGCTACGACTACGATGACTACGGCCAGCCGCAATTTCTCAACGCGGAGGGCGGGGAGGAAAGCGGTCCCACCGGGCTGGCCACCCAGTCCTCGGTGGGCAACCCGTATTTGTTCCAAAGTTCCCAGTGGGACCCGGAATCCGGATTTTATATGATTGAAGTGACCGACATGCTGGGCAAGAAGCATTCATACCTCCATCGCGAGATGGTTGTTCATCGCGACTTGGCCGCTCGCAACACTCTGCTTGCCGCGGCCCCTGGCTATCTGGATCCCAAATCCGGCCGGAACATCACGGCTTGCGTCCAATACCGGGAGACCGCCTTCTGCGGGGAGAAATCTGAACTTGCCCCCAGCGGCAACGCGTTTGAGTTCCAGAACAACAATCCGTGGAGCGCAAGCTCGATAAGTGAAAAGGTGACGCTTCATCATGAAGGCATGTACTCAGGAGACATGCCAAGCGGTTGGTAAAAAGGAATTTTTCGCTTGCGCCGCCCGAGCGGCCGGCAATCCTCCTGCGCCCGCCCCTCTGCGCCGGGCGCAAGTGTGCGATGGTGTCCTACATCGCATTTAGGCGGCGCCTGACAGACATCCCACGCCTCGTCAATTATGTTGCCGGGGATCACAGCAACTTGTGCGCCTGGCCCATCCGTTTTCCAGACGCCTTGCTGGAGCCTCTGGAAACAGGTGGAGACCAACAGGCATGCGAATTTTGCCAGGCGGCCAGACGCGGCGGCCTCGCGCGGCGTCGGATTTGCATTGAGGTTCTCCAGGGGGATTGCTACTTAGCTTGTGCTGTTATGAATGACAACTCACCGCCCGCGGACTTGGATGACTTCCTGATGAAACTGCCCCAAAAGCTGGAGAGCCGCTCGCGGCTGTTCTGGATGCTGGTGGGTTTGGGCTTTCTGGCCCTGGTGGGCGTCATTGATTATCTGACGGGCTACGAGTTTTCCTTCTCGGTTTTTTATTTGCTCGGCATCGGGCTGGCCACCTGGTTCCTCGGCCGACGATACGGCCTGTTCCTTTCGGTGTTGAGCGTGGTGGTTTCGATCGCGGGTGATTTGGCGGCGGGCATGCGTTACTCGACCCTGTTCATCCCGATTTGGAATTCGACGATCCTGCTGACTTTCTACGGCATCGTGGTCTTGCTTCTGGCCAGCCTGCATTCCCTGCACATGGATCTGGAGAACCGGCTGCGGCAAAGAACCCGGGCCCTGACGGAGGAGATGGCCGAGCGCGAACGGCTGGAAAAGGAAATCTTGGAAATCAGCGAACGGGAGCAGCGCCGCATCGGACGGGATTTGCACGACAGCCTTTGCCAGCATTTGACCGGCACGGCCCTGGCCGGCCAGGTGCTGCGCGAAAGCCTGGAGGCCCACTCCCGCCCGGAAGCGGCCGACGCCCGCAAGATTGTGGAGTTGGTGGAGGATGGGATCTTGCTCGCCCGCGGCCTGGCGCGGGGCATTTATCCGGTGGACATGGAGGCCGAAGGGCTGATGACCGCGTTCCGCGAACTTTCCGCCAACCTGACCAAATGGTCCAAGGTGGCTTGCGTGTTTGAGCATGATTCGCCGGTCCTGATTGAAGACGCCGCCACCGCGACCCACCTCTACCGCATCGCCCAGGAGGCGGTCAGCAACGCCATCCGCCACGGCGGCGCCAAACGCATTGTCATCGCCCTCTCCGAGATGAAGGGCCGGGTGACGCTGACCGTGGAGGACGACGGGGTGGGTCTGCCCGAGGGATGGCAGAAAGGCCAGGGACTGGGGACCCGGATCATGGCGCACCGGGCGGAGATGATTGGCGGTGATTTTGCGATTGATCTCAATCCCACCGGCGGCACACTGGTGAGATGTTCCTTTCCCATCGCCCCACAGCCCCGCCAGGAGGAGCCAAAGAAAAATGAGCTTATCCAGCGACAAGCTTAAGGCCAGGGTGTTCATCGTGGACGACCACCCCCTGGTCCGCGAATGGCTGACCAATTTAATCCAGCACCAGGCCGACCTGACCGTCTGCGGGGAAAGCGAGAGCGCCCCGGAGGCCTTCGCCGCCATTACGGCCTGCAAGCCCGACGTGGCGATTGTGGATATTGCCTTGAAAGACTCCTCCGGCCTGGAGCTGATCAAGAATCTAAAGGGGTCTTGCCCTGAAGTGGCCTTGCTGGTCCTTTCCATGCACGAGGAATTCCATTATGCCGAGCGGGCCTTGCGGGCGGGGGCGCGGGGTTATGTGATGAAACGGGAGACAACCAAGCAGGTCGTGGAGGCCATCCGCCGCATCCGCGAGGGCAAGATTTACGTCAGCGAACCGCTGGCCGAGGCCATGACCAGCCAGTATGTCGAGGGCAAGAGGCTGGCCAGCCGCTCGCCGGTCGAACAACTCAGCGACCGGGAACTGGAGGTCTTCGACATGCTGGGCCGGGGAATGGGCACTCGGCACATCGCCGAAACCCTGCGCATCAGCCTCAAGACCGTGCAGGCCTACTGCGGGCGCATCAAAGAAAAACTCAATCTGGACAGCGGCACCGAGCTTCTGCGCGAAGCCATCCGCTGGAATGACAGCCGGCATCCGCGCTGATCGGGCCGTCAGGGCGTGGCATTCTCCGCTTGATTCATCAGGCTTTCGATGGGGGAGAAGTCGTCGGTGAGGATGATGGAATTAGCGGCGTTGGGCGGAGGGGTGTTCAAGAACCGTCCCATCCGGACCGAAAAGGTGGGCAGCTTCACCAACCCGGAACTCATCCGCGCCTGGCCCTCCCGCATCACCCGGGACAACGTGTAAAGCTCCTTGGATTTGGTGGCGACAAACACCACGTTCTGGCTTTCC
>JBEKAN010000122.1:0-11237 GCA_050015895.1 Verrucomicrobiota bacterium | reverse complement strand
TGCTGGCCGTGGGACTCCGGTTTGTCGGGCCAGAAATCAATGGAGGTGCGCATCAAGGTCGAACGCGGGGACTCATAGTAAGTCTCCATGGAGTTGGCCATGCAGTTGATGAGGCGTCCTTGGAAATGTTTGGCGACGGAGGATTCGAGGGCGTCGCGATAGGCGCGGGTCACGGCCACGCGCCCGCCCAGACCGGCGGCGACGCCTTCGAGCATGGACTGGGTGTCCACCTTCACGCCGTCCACGCCTTGGGCCTGCAGGCGGCGGTGGTAATCGTCATAGAATTTTGCGATCTGGCCCGAAGGCACGACACCGACCTTGGGTCCCCACCAATTGGTGTTTAGTTCAGGGTGCATTTGCAAGATGCTCTTGGAGAAATCGCGGGTCGCCTCGTGGACGCCGTAGGCCGGGAGGGATTTTCCATCCACCCCGCCCCAGTAGCCGATGACGGCGTGCCAGACGAGGAAGGTGCGGACTTGGAAATCGCGCTTGGCCAGTTGGACGGTGGGGGTGAGGTCGCCGGCGAAGCGGGCTTGGTTCGCGGCGAGGGAAACGAGGCGGTTTTCGCCGCCCGGCATCGCGCGGTAATCCTGCCAGCCGTCGTCGAGAATGAGAAAGCGGGGCTGGACTTTTCCGGCGGCGAAGGAGGCCAGGCCGGCCCGCACCTTGTCGGCGGACACCTCCTGGTAAAACGAATTCCAAGTACACCAGCCGAAATCATTGACGAAATCGGGCAGGGGTTTGTCGCGGCGCAATTTTCCCGTGCCAAGGTGTTTGTTGACAGAGCGGGCGCCGTCGTCCGCAAGTTTGTAGGGGTCCTTCCCCACGGAGACAAAGAGCGCCACGCCGCCTTTGCCGGTCACGGCGGCGTCGCCGGTCATGCCGGAGATTTTCAATCCGTCGTCGGCGCCGCTCAGGGTGAAGCAGAACGGGCCGTCCATCAGCGGGACGAGCATCACGCAATCGCCCGAGTCGGTTTCGGCCAGGAGCCATTGGGTTTCCAGCGCCACTTGGGAGGAATTGGTTCCCGCTTTGGGGAGCATCCACCACGGTTCGTCGCGATGGCAACTGGTGAACCGCCGCATGCCCGCGACGCCGCCCATCGGCGACTCGATCAGCGAACCCGCCCGCGCCGCCGACCAGCGCAGGAACACGCCCGCCCCCAACGGGTCCTTGACGAGGGAAAATTCCGGGGAAACATTGCGCAGCACGGGGCGGTTGCCGAGGGAGAGGGTTCCGTCGCGCAAAGAGAAGTCTTGCGCCGAAACCGGAACAGCCGCGCCGAGCAAGACAAGACCCAAAGCCAGACTGCAAAGAATTGATTTCATATCTCTTGGATGTCCCAGCAAGCTGTCCCCAATCCATCCGCCTTGCAATCGCAAAAAGACGGCGGGGCGCGACCAAGGCGCATCTGATTTTTTGAGAGAATGCGGAAATATGTCCCAAACCGGAATGGGAAGGTCCGTTTTGGGGAGCGCGACCGTCCCGGTCGCTCCGCCCGGCATCCCGCCGGGCGATTCCTCCCCGCGCGTCTTATCACGACTTGCTCGCTGGTCGGCCGAGGAGGTGTTTTCGGCCAGAGGCCGAAAACCGCGAGCGAGACGCTCGCGCTCCCGTTTGCAGCAGAATCGCGGCTTACTGGAGTCTCGGATGTTTCAAAGACTGACATTCCAACGCACGACGAGCGGACCCGGCAAGCCCTTCGAGATGAACTATCGTCTGGCGGTGCATCAAAGGGCGCATTGATGCAAAATCAGGCCATTGACATCAAACAGAAAATGAGGCATCATTCCACCATGAGAACGACGTTGACTTTGGATGATGACATTTTCCAACTCGCCGCCCGCCAGGCGAAACTGCGGGGCGTTTCGCTCAGCAGGACCGTGTCGGACCTTGCCCGGCGGGGTCTGGCCGCCCCCACGCCTTCCCAGGACCAGGGAGGGATCGTGGTATTCCAGTTGCCCGCTGATTCCCCCGCAGTGACGACGGAGGAGGTGCGTCGCATCGAATCCGAGGGCGCATGAAGGGCTACCTGCTGGACACCAACCTGTTGATCGCCCTCTTGTGGCCAAGCCATGAGCGGCACGACCTGGCCATGAAGTGGTTCGCCCGCCATCGCGGCAAAGGCTGGGCGACCTGCCCGATCACTCAAGCGGGTTTCGTCCGTATCGTGTCCAATCCCGCGTTTTCCCGCGATGCTGTCCAACCGCGCGAGGCGGTTCAAGTTCTCCGCGCGAACACCGCCGCCAGGGACCACGAGTTCTGGCCGGACGAACTGCCTTTGGCCGCGGCAGTCGCTTTCGCCGGTGTGCGCTTGATCGGGCATCAGCAAGTGACGGACGCCTACCTGCTCGGCCTGGCCCTCCATCGGTGTGGCAAGCTCGCAACGCTGGACCAGGGGATTGGCGCGCTCGCCGAACTCAAGTCGCCTGAGCGGGCAGGGCTGGAGACTCTGGAATGAGGGTGTGGAGAATTGTGAATTGAGAATAGGGAATAGGGAAAGCAGCCTCTCGATTCCCGAACTTCCTCCGCCCTCCGCTTCCGTCATACCGGAAGCGCAGCAATCCGAGGGAAGATCCATAAACTCCCATTGGATCGAGAAATGGAAACTGTCATTTTTATAGGACTGACCCCTGCCTGCGCGAACTTCCTCCGCCCTCCGCTTCCGTCATACCGGAAGCGCAGCAATCCGAGGGAAGATCCATAAACTCCCATTGGATCGAGAAATGGAAACTGTCATTTTTCTAGGACTGACCCCCTGCTGACCCCTGCCTGCGCTGGAGCGATTTTGAAGGCTTATCTGTTCTTCAAGGCTGATACATACAACGGGATCACTCTTTTCCTGGCAAACTCTCGCATCCGCCATTCGTCGTAAATGGGAAACGTCTCAAACTCCGCCTTGTGGCTCTCCCACCAAAAATAGAGGTCGCCTGCAAAATACTTCCTCTCTCCCTTCTTGGAAGTGAAAACGTGAAACTCGTCACCCACCGTTCTCATCCAAGCTTGGCCCAATTCCGATTCGCACGGAATGAAACCGCCAACCTGCACGACGGCGTAGAAGACCAAGCGACTCGGAGCACGCTTGTCTTTCTGAGTGAGAGCAAGTGCAAGCTGTTGGTCAAATCCGGGTCTGGCCTGCTTGAGCACCGGCATCAACTCGTTGACACCTTGTGCGAACTGATCCCAAGCAGTCAAATAATTGTCAATGAACGGAAAGTCTGGCGATGAACGGCCGTCGCATCCTCCAGACAACAACGACTGGACCTGCACAGGAGTTAGCGTTCTCGAACCAGGTCTCATTTTGCTTTTTGTGCTTCCGACATGATGTATCCTCGCATGATCTGTTTCCTATCGTGATGCCGCCGGGAGCGGGGCGGGGACAAATTTGACGCAGACGGGGGAGGGGGCGTCCAGGACTTTGCCGGACGGGGTGAGCTTGCCGGTGGCGGGATCAATATTGAATATGACAATGTTGTCGGAATTTTGGTTGGCGACGAACAGGAATTTTCCAGAGGGGTCAATGGCGAAATTTCGCGGGGTCTTGCCCTGGGTGGGGACGCGCTGGAGGAAGGTCAGGTCACCCGTCGTGGCGGCGATGCCGAAAACGACGATGGTGTCCTCCCCGCGATTGGAGCCGTAGAGGAATTTGCCGGAGGGATGGACGGCGATTTCGGCGGCGGTGCTCCTGTTGGTGAAGGACTGGGCCAGCAAGGGAACGGTTTGCAGTTCCTTCAGGACGCCGCGGTCGGGGTCGTAGGCGTAATGGACAATGGTGGAATTCAATTCGTTGATGATGTAGGCATGGCGGCCATTGGGATGGAAAACCAAGTGGCGGGGACCGGTCCCAGGTTGGGTCGTGGTGAAAGAGGGGTTCGATTGGATGCCTTCTGGATGGTTTGGGATCAATGTGTCCTGGCTGGCATCGAAACGGAAGCTCAACACTTTGTCCATACCGAGATCGCAGACGAAAAGGAAGTGGTTGGAGTCGTCCAAAGTCACGCAGTGCGCATGAGGCCC
This sequence comes from Verrucomicrobiota bacterium, assembly GCA_050015895.1. Taxonomy (GTDB): domain Bacteria; phylum Verrucomicrobiota; class Verrucomicrobiia; order Limisphaerales; family Palsa-1400; genus JBEKOF01. The sequence goes on along the minus strand of JBEKAN010000122.1, from coordinate 7,220 downwards.
CAGTTGACGGTCGGGATTGACGCTTTTGCCGATGTGTTGCTGGAAGTCGGTGGGCGCCCCAAGGCGGCCGTCGGATTGGACGGGGAGGCGTTCCGTGCTGCCGCCGGTGTAATTGGCGACCAGCACGTTTTTCCCTTGCGCGTCCAGCGTCAAGTGACAGGGGCTGGCTCCGCCGGAAGTTTGCCGGTTCAAGAAGGTGAGCTTTCCCGTCGCGGCGTCAATGGAGAAGGCGCTGACCGACCCGGCCGGTTTGCCCTCGAAAGTGTCCAGCTCGTTGACGGCGTAAAGAAAACGATGATTCGGGGCGACCTCCAGGAAGGAGGGATTGGGGGTCTGGACGGCCAGGCCGAGGGAGGAGAGCGAGCCGCCGGCCGTGTCCATGCGCCAGGCGTAAATGCCCTGGCTCCTGGAGTTGGTGTAGGTGCCGACGTAAACCAGGCAGGCGCCGGCGGCCAGGGGCTGTCTGGATCCGTCGGCGCCAAAGAGAGCGGAGGCAAGGCAGGGCAGCAGGGCCAGAAACGCGAGCGGCCATTTCAGGGGGATGGGATGTTTCACGGATGTTGATTACTGTGGAATTGGGCCGTCTGGCAAGGCAAACCGGCGGCGGAAACCGGCTTGAGTTTTTGCCGGATTGCGGTTATGCAATGGGCATGAGCAGCACGACTGCGGAAATCATTGAAGTGTGCGAGGCGTTGCCCGCGGACAAGCAGTTGGAACTTGCGGACTTCGCCAGGTTTCTTATCGCCCGCCAGGAGGATGAGGCGTGGGAAAGCCGCATTGCATATCCGAAAAGCCGACCGCGCTTGGATTCTTTCCTGCGCGAATCCGCCGCGGAGGGCGACGAACCGCTCGATGCCAACCGCTTGTGACTTCCCGCACACGGCCAAGTTTCTGGCGTGCTTACGGGCGGTTGACCGAACCAAATTGATAATCTGTTTGGTTGAGTTCTCGATTTCGACAGCAAGCCTCGGAACTTGGTAGTTTCAAAACAATGGCATGGACCGAGTGACGGCTCGACAGAGTCTCTACCGACCGAACCTCTGAGAATTGCCCGCTGTTCAGGGGGCGGCGGTTTCGGGAGGGGCGGCGCGCTTGGCCATGATGGCGTCCACGATTTTTTGCGCCAGCTCCGGTTTGTCGGCCAACGCCTGGCGGGCGGCGTCCCGGCCCTGGCCGATCAGCTCGCCGTTGAATTGGAGCCAGGCCCCCTTCTTGTCCACCACGCCGTGGGCGAGGCCGACGTCCAGGATGCTGCCCTCCTTGTTGATGCCGTGGTTGTAGATGATCTCAAATTCGGCCTCGGCGAAAGGCGGGGCGACTTTGTTCTTGACGATCTTCACTTTGACGGCGTTGCCAATGGCCGCGCCGGCGGCGTCCTTGAGGGTGTCGCGGCGGCGGATGTCAATCCGAATGCTGGCGTAAAATTTGAGGGCCTTGCCGCCTGGGGTGGTTTCGGGGTTGCCGAACATGACGCCGACTTTTTCGCGCAATTGGTTGGTGAAAATGCAGGTGGTCTTGGATTTGGCGAGGACGGCGGTGAGCTTGCGCAGGGCCTGGCTCATCAAGCGGGCCTGCATGCCCATGGTGGCCATGCCCATTTCCCCCTCCAGCTCGGCTCTGGGCACCAGCGCCGCCACGGAGTCAATGACGATGACATCCAGCGCGTTGGAGCGGGCCAGGGTTTCGCAGATGGTCAGGGCCTCCTCGCCGCTGTCGGGCTGGGAGACCAGGAGATCATCCAGGTTGACCCCCAGTTTTTTGGCGTAGCCGGGGTCCAGGGCGTGCTCGGCGTCAATGAACGCCGCCAGGCCGCCGGCCTTCTGGGCGTTGGCGATGACGTGGAGCATGAGGGTGGTTTTGCCGGAGGATTCGGGGCCGAAAATCTCGACCACGCGCCCCCGCGGCACACCGCCCACGCCCAGGGCCAGGTCCACCGCCAGCGCGCCGGTGGGAATGAACCCGATGCCGACTTTGGCCCGCGCGTCGCCCAGGCGCATGATGCTGCCGTCGCCGAAGGTCTTGGTGATGGAGGAGATGGCGGCGTCCAAATCGCGCTGGCGGGTGGGGGAAAGTTTGGGTTCGGCGGGTTTTTCGACGGTTTTTTCAGTTTTGGAGGCCATAGGGTCGTTGGGGTTAAGGTGCAAGGTTGAAAATTACAAGGGGCGGGCCGGGTTAGTCAATCTCCTCCTGGCCCTCCGGTTCCCCGGTCTGTCCGAAATCCAGGCAAAGTCCGCGTTTGGCGGAGGCGGCAAAATCGAGCAGGGTGCGGGCCGGCGCGCTGGTGAATTCATTTTGGGCGGCGGCCAGCGCGGTGGAGAATCTTTCGCGCCGGCGGAAAAGCAGGCGATAAATCTTTTTCAACTCCAGCCGCTCGGCGGGGGTGAAGCCGGCGCGGCGCAGGCCGATGATGTTCAGGCCGCCCAGGCGGTTGTAGCCTTGGGCGATGGTGAAGGGCGGCAGGTCCTTGCTGATGGCCGCGCCGCCCTGCATCATGGCCAGGGTGCCGATGCGGACAAACTGATGCACCAGGCAGTTGCCGGAAATCAACGCGCGGTCGCTCACCACCACGTGGCCGGCCAGCAGGGCGCCGTTGGCCAGGACGATGTGGTCGCCGATGCGCACGTTGTGGGCGACGTGGGAGTGGCCCATGAGAAGGTTGTGGGAGCCGATGACGGTCGCCTCCCCGGTCGTGGCGGAACGGTGGGCGGAGCAGCCTTCGCGGAAGAGATTGTCGTCGCCGATTTGCAGGCAGGTTGGCTCGCCCTTGTATTTCAGGTCCTGCGGCGCCTCGCCGATGACGCAGCCGGCGAAAAAACGGTTGCCGGCCCCGATGGCGGTGCGGCCGGTGATATAGACAAAAGGCCCGACGCGGCAGCCCGGTCCGATGGAGACATCCCCGTCAATCACCGCGCACGGCCCCACCTCGACGGTGGAATGCAATTGCGCGCCAGGGTGGATGATGGCGGTGGGATGAATCATCTGATGGCCCGTGTGTGTTTCATCAGGGCAGAATGAGGCAAAAGGCCAAGGCAGGTCAAGCCAGCGATTGAGGGATAACGGGACTCCTCAGACGGGCGCCAATTCCGATTTGGCGCAGAGGACGCCGGCGATGACGGCCTCCAGGCGGGCGAGCTGAAAAGGCTTGTCCAGATGCGGATTTCCGGTGGAGGCCAGGAAATGCTGGGTTTCCTCGTTGACCACGTCGCCGGTGAGAAAAATCACGCGCCCGGCCAATTCCGGCTTCCGCGCGGCCAGTTGGTGGTAAAATTCCTCGCCGTTCATGACGGGCATGCGGAAGTCGGATATGATCAAATCAAATTCGCTTTCATCCACCTGTTTGAGCGCGGCGGCGGCGGACAGGCAGACCACGGGTTTGTGGCCGAGCACGCTGAGCATTTCGGCCAGCAACTCGGCGATGAACTGCTCGTCGTCCAGCACCAGCACGCGGGCGGGGGCGGGGCGGCCCGGCGGCGGGCGGAGGGAGGCCGGCTCCGCCGTGGGGGCGGCGGCGGCGACCGTGACGACCGGGAATTCCAACTGGAAACCCGCGCCGCCCAGCGAGGAGGGGATGTAATGAATTTGACCATGATGGTCGGCCATGATGGTGTGGGCGATGGACAAGCCCAGGCCGGTGCCGGCTTCGGGAGATTTGGTGGTGAAGAAGGGCTCGAAAATCCGCTGCCGCAGGCCCGGCGGGACGCCCGGGCCGCTGTCCTCGATGGTGACCAGGAGCCATTGCGGGTTCTTCATCTGGGTGGTGATCCTCAAGGTGCGCGGGGCGGGCGCGGCCGACATGGCCTGCACGGCGTTGTCCAGGAGGATGACGGCCAGTTGCTGGACCTGGTCGGGATCGGCGGCGGTGGGCCGGAGATGGTTTGTCAAGTCGAGAAATAACTCGACCCCCCCGGCGGCCAGGGCGGGGCGGCGCAGCTCGGCCACGCGCTGAATCAAGGCGTTGACGTCCACCATTTCCCGCCGGGCGGGCCGCTCGCGGGCGAAGGAGAGGAACTTGCGGACCAGTTTGGTGGCGCGGTCGCATTCCTGGATGACTTTGGCCAGGTCGGCGCGGGTTTTGGAGGCGATCTGGTGATGGGCCACGATCAAATCCAGGTAGCCTTTGATGACCGACATCGGGTTGTTGAGCTCGTGCGCCACGCCGGAGATCATCTGGCCCAGGCTGGAGAGCTTTTCGGCCTGGCGCAACTGCTGTTCCAAACGAGTGCGGTCGGTGACCTCGCGGAAGAGGAACTGGAAGGCGGGCCGGCCGTGGTACTCGATGCGGGAGCTTTCGACCTCGGAAAGAGCGGTTTCGCCGTTTATCCGGGTGACGCTGAGGGTGCGCCGGGCGCAAAGGCGGCCGACCCACTCCGCGCAGTCGTCCTGGGGCCGCGGGGGCGCCTCCGCCTCCTGGCAAAACGCGGGGAGGCATTGCTCCAGCGCCCCGGAGCGGCTGACGCCCAGGAACCGGGCGGCGGTCTCGTTCAAATCCAGGATGCGCAGGTCGCCCGCGGCGGTGATAATGATGGCTTCGCCGGCGTGGTCGAAGAGGTCGCGGTATTGCCGCTCGGTGGAATGGACGGCGGTCTGCAACTGGGCGGCCTTGAGTTTTTGGGCGCGGAGGTTTTGAAGGGTGGCCTGGTTGGTGGAGCGCACCTCCTCCAAGACCAGGATGATCATCGCCACCGCGATGAACAATTGGAGGACGGCCGAGATAAAAAAGCCGGTCGCCAGCAAATCGGGATACCGCCCGGCAAAGGGATAGGCGACAAAGTAGGCGCCCCAGAGGAAAAATCCCAGCGAGAGCATGCCCGCGGCGACAAAGCCCCGCAGGAAACGGTGCCGGGCGAAGGCCACGGCGGTGACAATCCCGGCCAGCCCGAAGAGGCCGAAGAGCGAGGCTGTGGCCGCGAAGGGACGGCCCAATTGATAGACGCCGATGTAACTCCAGAGGAACAGGAACGCCAGAAAGAGGCCGAAATCCATCTCCCGGACCCGCGCGCCCAAGAAGCGAAAACTGCCCCACATCAAGAAAACCGCCATCGCCGCCAAGCACCATTGCTCGGCCATTGCGGTGAGCGGGCCGTGGTCCCCCGCCAGGTTGCCCAGGTTCAGCGTCAGCCACACCACATAAAACAGCCAGGCGGTCGTCCAAACCGTGAAGTAGCGCCGGTTGGTGTATCGGTTGAGATACACGAAGACGCCGATCAAGACCCAGACGGTGAGCAAGGAGGTGAGAATGGTCGTCTTGAGCGACTCGTGAGCCACGTAAAAGTCCAGTCCGTTATTGGCGGCCGTGTTCATGGCGCGGATGTGCCGGGCGTGTTCATGGTGCTGCTATGCAACGAGTTGCGCGCAACAGGCCCGCACATTATTATACACGATCCTGTTCAAGTCTGCAGACATTTCTCCTTGTAACTATCGGCGCGCCAGGCAGAAACCTTAACCTTGTTTCTTTCTCTTTATTCTCTTGCCCAACGGGCCGCAAAGGGCTAATGCTCGGATCATCATCCACATCGGGCATGAAAAAGAAGCGCGTTAAAAAGGTTGGCAAGGGCCGCAAACAGGCCCCCCGAAAGCCTTCCCGTCGAAGGACCGCGCACCGCACCGCCCCGCCGGCCCCAAAGGCCGCGGAGGCGGAAGTGCTGGCGGTCGCGCGGGAGGAGGAGCCTTTTTTGGCGGCGGCGGACAAGGAGCGCGCGCCGTATGACGGGGAGACGGCGATCAAACTTTACCTGCGGGAAATCGGGCAGGTCAAACTGCTGAGGCCGGAGGAGGAGATTGCGCTGGCGGCGCGCATCAAGAAGGGGGACAAAAAGGCGCGGGAACAGATGATCAAGGCCAATCTGCGGCTGGTGGTCAAGATCGCCCATGATTACGAGAGTTTCGGACTGCCGCTGCTGGACTTGATCAGCGAGGGGAACATCGGCCTGATGAAGGCGGTGGAGCGGTTCGACCCCTCCAAGGGCGGCAAACTCTCCACCTACGGTTCGTGGTGGATCAAGCAATCCATCAAGCGGGCGCTGGCCAACCAATCCAAAACCATCCGGCTGCCGGTCCATCTGGTGGACAAGATCTCGCGGATGCGCCGCACGGCGCTGAAGCTGCAGGAGATATTCGGGCGGGAACCGACGGACGAGGAATTGGCGGAGGAGATGGGGATGCCCGTTTCGCGGGTCGGCCAGATGCGCACGGCGGCCATCCGCCCGGCGTCGCTGGACGCGCCGATCGGGGATGATGAGACCAACAGTTTCGCCGAGGTGGTGCAGGACGACAACGCCAGCACGCCCTACGAGCAACTGGACGAGAAAACGGCGACGGCGATGCTGCAGGAGCTGGTGAAGACCTTGGACGAGCGGGAGTCCACCATCCTGCGCTACCGATTCGGGCTGGACGGCGGGAGCGAGAAGACGCTGGAGGAAGTGGGGGCGAAGTTCGGGGTCACGCGGGAGCGGGTGAGGCAGATCCAGAACATCGCGCTCATCAAGCTGCGGAAGATGATCGAGAAACTTGAGGCTGTGAAAAGTTAGCGGGCCTGGTATCCTCCGGGGCATGACAAACGACATCGCAACCGCCCAGGAACTGGCGCGCTCGATCCGGGATGTGCCGGATTTTCCCAAGGCCGGCATCGTGTTCAAGGACATCACCCCCCTGCTGGCGGACGGCCGGCTCTTCGCCAGTTCGATTGCGCGCCTGACGGAGAATTTCAAACCGGGGGAAGTGGACGCGGTGGTGGGGATTGACGCGCGGGGCTTTATCTTCGCCGCCGCCGCCGCCAGCAGGCTGCGGTGCGGATTTGTCCCGGTGCGCAAGAAGGGCAAGCTGCCGTGGCGGACTTACGAGGAGAGTTACGATCTGGAATACGGCTCCAGCACGATCGCCATCCACACCGACGCGGCGCGGCGGGGCGCGCGGGTGGTGCTGACAGACGATTTGCTGGCGACCGGCGGCACGGCGGCGGCGGCGGCCGAACTGCTGCGCCGGCTGGGGGCGGAGATCCTGGAGGCGACGTTCCTCATCGAGCTGAGTTTTCTCAAAGGACGGGAGAAACTGAAGGGGTTTCCGGTGCGCTCGCTGGTGGTGTACTGAGCGGGTTTGCAGGAAATGCTTGTCTTTCTCCAATCGGCCGACGGCGCTCTCTTCCGGCTCATCAATCTGGGGCTGAGCAACCGGCTGTTCGACAAGGTGATGCCCCTGGCCAGCGACAATCCCGTCTTCGTCCC
>JBEKAN010000121.1:0-11261 GCA_050015895.1 Verrucomicrobiota bacterium | reverse complement strand
AGTTCTTTATCCGGGAGCGCAGGATCAATTTGCGGCGGCGGAGGAAGTTTCGCTGGCGCTGGAACGAAGCGTCCAGGGCCACCCGGTTGTTCTCCTATCCGCGCTGGGCCGGGACGGACAGAACCTGCTGATGACGCGGCACCCGGAGTTGCGGGCGGAGATTGTGGTGGCGGGGCTGCCGGCGCGGGACGAGCCGTTGTCCGAGCCGCTGCTGGATTTGGTGCAGCCGAAGCTGGTGGTGATCGCCGATTCGGAATTTCCGGCCACGCGGCGCGCGACCGCGAAATTGCGCGAGCGCCTGGCGCGACGCCCCGGGATGCGCGTGATTTACTGCCGCGAGGCCGGTTCGCTCACGCTGACGATCCACGGCGGCGGGTGGGAGGTTTGCGACGCCGAGGGCAAGCCCGCGGCAGAATAGGGAATGGAGAATAGGGAATGGGGAGAATCCCAGATTACAAAACTGTCACGCACATACTCATGTTCAATTCATAATCTTACGATATTGTCACACAATCGTAACATGACTGTAACTGAGAAGTTGAGAGCACCGTCTGAACAGGAACAACGACCAAGTGTCAATGACATGAGTTTTGACAACAGACCAATTTCGGGGAAGACTGTCGCCAGGGCTATTTCTCCGTCTTTTCCGGGTGTTTCCGAATCGTCGCGTCTGCGCGAATCCGCCGCAGAAGCCCGCTGTGGCGGCACCACCGTTCTTTGGATCTGCAACTTCCTGAGCAAGGGCTGGGAAGTCAGCATTTTGGGAATGCTCGTCTTTATGAAGGCCAAATACGCTCTGCCGTACTACATGGTGGGCATTCTGAGCGCGGTCTTCATGGTCAGCCAGATCAGCGTCAGCTTCTTCGCGGGCAGGATCGCGCACGCCATCCACAGCCGGAATGTGATTTTGCTGGCTATCGGCGCCAGCGCGGTTTCGTGGCTGGTCCTTCTTTTTTCCGGCAATGTGCCGACCCTTTACCTGGCCTACCTGTTTGGAGGCGTTTCCTCGGGGCTGTTTGAGCCGATCGGGAATTCCCTGGTCGCGAAAATCTCAGACTCGAAGACCCGCAGCACGGCCATCGGGAATTTTGCCGCTTTCGGCGACATGGGCCGGATTGCGGTGGTGGCGGCGGCCACCGCCCTGGTGGGATTGCTTGGGATCAACCACGCCTGTGGAGTGCTGTGTGCCTCCGCACTGGGGGCGCTCTTTGTCGTCCGAACCTTCATCCCGCCGGCGGAGGGCGCCGACGAAGCCGAAGCCCGCGAAATCCCGGTTCCCCTGGCCGATTTGCGGAAGAACCGGAAGTTCTGTTTGGCCACCGCCGCGGGAATTGCGGATTCCTTCTCCAGCGCCTCCCTTTACATTTTTATTCCGTTGCTGCTGGTCGCCAAAGGGATCCCGCTGGCCGGCATACTCTACTACAATGTCATTTTTTTCACCGGCTATATGTCCGGCCGGCTGCTGCTGGGCCGTCTGGCCGACCGCCGCGGCGCGCCACAGATCTTGATGGCGTCCAAGCTGGTGATGGCTGGGTTGCTTGTGCTGCTGACGCTGCTTGGCGGGCCCGTCGTGCTGGGCGTCCTGCTCTTTCTGCTCGGCATATTCACCCGCGGTTCATCGCCGATCATCCGCGCCATGGTGGCCGACTCCATAGATGAGCGGGTGAGCTTTCACAATGCCTTCAGCGCGTATTCCTCCGCCTCACGAGGCTCCAGTGCGCTGTGCCGTCCGATTTACGGATTCCTCGCCTCCCTGGCTGGCATCGGGGCTGTGTTTTATGTTTCTTCCGTAGTATCCCTGTTGACACTTTTTCCCGCCGCCAAGTATAAGAACGGCTCCGCCACCATGCCAGCGGGCGGGGAAAATCGGCGCGCAGCCATGCATGGCGAGGAGTAGCCGCCGGGGAGGCTCCTCCCGCGGATTCTCAGAGAAAAGGCAGGAAGGACTCTTTGGTGAGATGGGGGTGCATCCATCCGCGCCAGGCGAGGATGGAGGGGCCCAATTGGCAGACCAGGCGGGCATAAAAGGAGGGGGAAAATCGGAAAAGAGGCGCTTTCTCGCCGAGCCATTGGGCATAGAGTTCCGGGGTGAGCGGCCCCCATTTGCGGCAAATCTTCTGGGCATGGAGCAGATAGGCGTCGAGCCTCCGGCTGCCGAGCTTACGCAGACGCTGGATTGACTCCTCCATGATCTGCCGGATGCGCTCGCGGGTCAGATTGTATTTTATGCCGACGCTTTCGAGAGTGGGAGGTTGTTTTCTCTCGCCGGAGAGGCGCGACTCCAGGACCTCGACCACATGGTCGGGCAGTTCTGAAATCAGCGTGTCAAGAAAGCTGGTGAGGGCGATGGGCGACCAGTTGACGCTGGTTTCGGTGATGGCGTCGAATCCGCCCGCCACCGCCTTTTCCACCAAGTGGACGACCTCGGAAGCGGTCTTTTTCCCGCAGTTTCGGTTTTTTCTCAATTCGGCGAGGGAAACGCCATTCAGGTCCCCAAGCCGGGTCATCTTGATGGTTCGCAGGACTTTTTCCAGGCGAACTGAGACGGGCAGGTCGCAAACCTTCAAGTCTCGAACGCTGGCCGGGACCGTCAGACGGTTCCCCACCAGGGCGGCAAAGGGTTTGGAGACGCGGCCTGCGACAGCTTTTTTTGTATTTGTCATGGCGGCATTCTACACTATTCGGCGGCGTTTATCCACTAAAATTTTTCAAGCGTCTCCGGGAGTCAAGGCCAATTCATGAGGGTGCCGTGGAGGGGAACGTCGCGGCCACCCGCCGCTCTGGATGACCGGCGATGCCAGGATGCGTGGAGAAGACGCAGAATCAGCCATACAGGAGGGTTTGACCCAGAAAATAGCACGATTATGCACGATTGGACACGATTTGGGAGAGCGCGGGGCACCGTCGCCAGTGGCAAGAGGCGAGCGGGTGAAAGGGCGCGTCCTTGCCATTTTTTGCCGTTGTTTGCCATTTCGTCTCAAAAAATATTTTTTTTTACCTTTATTGACCTTTATCCACCTTTATCCACCTTTATTGGAATGGTCTGGCGCCGAAGGACAGGCGGGGCGGGCGCACGGCCGGACGGAAGCGACCGCGCGCCATTTTGGCGCAAGACACCCCGCTCGGCGGCGGACGGAATGCCGTCCCGGCCGCTGCTGACGTTTGTCGCCCGCAACCTCATGTTGCTTTCAAGTGTATCACATAGCGAAGGAATTGTCAACGCAAATCTGGAAGAAAGTGCTGGGGCGGATGAAAGAGGTTTGTAATGGTGCGGACTGTGCAGTTGGTGGATTCGCGGAATCAGGGCGGGGGTGACGAGTTCAACGCGGACCTCGTCCAAGAGTTGTTGCCGGCTCGGATCCGGCCATCGGCTTGCTTTCTTCATGCCTGAGGCCAAGACGTCGCGCGCCCGGTTTCCGGTAAAATGACTCAACTTTCAGGCCATCAACAAGTTACACCCCACCACGCATTGGCCTTGTGCGGGAGTTGGCCCGTGTCGCAGAGAATCCCCCGCCTGACCGGGAATTCGAATTTCCGCCGCCGGGCCAGGTGAAGGTGTCGGGCTTCTCGAATCCAGACATTGGCTCGGTCGTATGGGTGGGAGGTGTCCATTGCCCAAATGGCGTCGAAATTCGCACGAAGGCAAAGTGTGCGCTTTAGTTTGAACGCGGCGGATAAATGGTTATTCTGGTGAGGCGATGCCAAACCACGAGCACCCATTTGAATCTTGCGTTTCGGTTTGCGGTGAGTATCTCGAAGGCATTTTGGAGAATCCGCAACCGGCGCCCTGGTTGGAGTTTTGGCTCAATTCACGGCGACTTCGCGGGAGTGATTTCCTGATGCGATGGTCCCAAGGCGTTTGGAGTGGGAAGCGGCTGATTGAGGCAGTCAATCAAACAAATGAATTCCACGCAATCCCGTATGGGCCGAGCGGGACAGCGCCCGCGAGCAGCGTCCGGGAGTTTGAACTTTATTTTGAACGACTGGAGGCCGCAGGCCTGGGTCAAATCAAGCGCCCAGATTTGTTGATCTTCCTCGCCGCTTACAAAGCGGCATTGGAACAAGACATTGCCGGCGCCGGTGGTCTGGCGGAATTGCCCTTCACCGCGGAAGACGATGGATGGGAGCCATTCTGAAGCGCGCCCTCATCGCTGTTGAATGTGAGAACAGTTTGTGGCGCGGCCACAAGATGCCTGATTTCCAAACGCCGCTGCGTCCGCAGAAACGGCTTGGCGGAAACCTGGGGCTGAAGAAAGGCGCAGTGCTGCCAACCATCATCATCAAAGAGGAGGACCGGGAACCTCTCCGGCAATGGCAAATGAAACGAGGGGTGCCGATCCATGTCTGGCATGTTTTCTTTGATCTGGCGTACGGACTGACATTTGACCGGGCCGAGGAGCTCGTAGAGCAAAAGCTGACCGAGCCGACGGTACAAGTGTTTCAGGCTCCCGGCGGCGCGACCACGCGGAAGACAATCTTCAAGCACTACTACCACTACGGCTACCCGCTGGCTGCGAGTGTTGAGGATCCGCGCTTGCTGCCCGCTTTTGTCGAAGACAAGAACGGGCACGTTCTGCCTTATGTGGCGTTCGATGGCGGACGGCTCCAATTGTCGGAGCCGGCGCTTCAAATGCTCCGGGCGATTGCTGACAAGAGGCCGTAAATGGGAGCTTCTTGCTCATCGCGCAAACGCAGGTTGGCACGGCCGAAAGTCAATGTTGGATGGATTTTGCGACCCAAGTTTTTGCTTGGAAGGTCTCCCCCAAAAGAAGAGTTTCAATCGGCGCTTCGCTGCTGGTAGCTTTTCAAATCTTCCTCTGTAATCTCATCGTGCGGGACAAGCGTGTAATGCTTTTCGGCGCTGATCCTGACGCCGCCGTCGGCTTGCTCAAATTCGAATAGTGCGATTATTCCACCCTCCATGAATTGTGTCCCGATGGGGCGGCACATCAGTCCGGGGAATTTGTTCGCGCAAACGGCAAAATCCTGCTCAATCTGAACGACATTCAACTTATCACCGCCTCCTTTGGCCTGAATTGGAAAGATGTAGTGAGCGCCCTTTTTGTCCAGCCCCACGTAGAGTTCATCCGTTTCGACCTGCCCCATGTCTGGAACGGTGGTTCGCAAATGGTTTTGCAGCGAGTAGCAGGTCACGCCGGTAAAAATGTCGATCAAGCGATTGTATCGAAGCCGAGCCAGCAAAGCTTGCTCATCGTCGAACGCGTATTTCGCCACGATGCCCGGTGTCGCGTCGGGCACTTTTGTCGTTGCCAGATTTGCGTTCGGCTGGATGGGGCGATCCGCCACCAAAGCCAGACGATAGCGCCCCTTGCCAATGGGCCGGATGATCCACGTTTCTCCCTCGCCCGCCGCCACTTGAACTTTTTCGGGCAAGTCAACCCGGTATCGGAAACTGTAAACCAAGTCGCCGAGATTCTTGGGCAGCTTGACGCGAAGCTGACGCGCGACGATTTCAAATTCTTCCCGCGCAAAATCCACCAGTCTCATTCCGGGTTTGAACTTGGAGGTGAATATTCTTTCGATGATGGCGGAGTATCGGTTCTTCTGTTTCATATCGCTGCCTTTTTGCCGCGCTTGCCGCCGGGCCAGCGGAGGACGACCACTTCTTCGCGCAACTGTTCTTTGGTGGCGGTGGCCAGGCGGGTGCGAAATAAATCCAAACGGAGAACCTCGTAACCGAGCGATTGCGCGATGTCCGCCAGCAGGTGGCCGGTTCGAATCATGACCCGGAGGTAAGACGCCTGGTCGCCCACCACATAGGCCAGTTGCGCTCCAGGGCGAAGGACGCGGCGCAAGGCGGCGAGATGCCGGGTCATTCCTCCGAAATAGAGCTTGGTGACTCGCGCATAGAGGCGTTCAAAACCGGAGTTCTTGTTCAGTTCGACGCGCCTTTTTTCGATGGCGGCGGCGATGCTCTCAATTTCCGAGTGTCCCGCGACATGGACATCGTCCGCGTCCGCCTTGTAAACGCCGCGTGTGTTGGAGCGAACCAGACGTTTCTTCAGATCGCGCAAATCCTGCTTGGACTGGATGAACCCCAGCAACACCGATTCCAGGCGGGTCGTGCGCGTATAGTCCTTCTCATTGGGATAAGGCGGGGAAGTGATGACCGCATCCACTGAATTGGCAGGCAGCATGGGTGCGCCATCGCGCGCGTCGGCTTGATAAACCACCGCTTGCGCCGTTTTCGTTTTGGGCAGGTTTGCCAGGTCTTGAGCGATTGCCCGCACACCGTCCAGCCACAAAGAAACAACCGGCGCGTCGGACTTGGCGGGTCCCACCCCGACTTCAGGGCCGAAATGCAGGTTGCCGATGGCGTTGACCAGCGCGGTGACCAAGGCGAGGCGTTCGTGGTTGCCAAAGCGGTCGTCATGATGTTTGGCCAAGGCTTCGAGCAGAACAAGCGTCTTGTGCAACGGGACCGGACTGATCGAATTCGTCAGTAATAAATCAAAGACCTCCGCCGGCAGTGTGCGCAGTTTTGGCTGCGTCCCAGCCGGACATTCGAGAAGGCGGTAAGCGTCCTCTTCGTAAAAACCGTCTTGTTCCAGCCGACGGCCTGCCGCTTCAGCGACCCGCCGGGCATGACGGAGCAGTTCTTGCGGGTCGATGTCCCACCGGAGCTTGGTTTGGCTGGCGAAACAGGCCACCGGGTTGGGTTCCAGCCCAACGGCGGGAATGCCCAGTTTTTTGCACTCCACCAGTGTCGTTCCGGTGCCGCAAAACGGGTCCAGCACTTGGTGACGCGGGTCCAGCCCAAATTTGGCGACGTATTCCCGAACCAGATGGGGAGGGAATGACAGTACGAAGCGATACCACTGGTGGGCGGCCCTGTCGTCCAGTTTGAGCTTGTTGTCTTCCCGCTCCGGCTTGGCCGGTGCGCGCTGGAGATCCAGAGATTTGTGCGTCTGTGCCTTTGGATGGGCCAAGCTCGGCAAAGTTGCTGGTTCTGTGATCAAACGGCCTCTAGTGCTTTGGGCGCAGGAGGATGGCTTTTTTGGTGGTGCCCTCGACCTCGACGCTGGCGGCTTCGATGCCGGGGGCGTCCTTCAGGGCGGCATAAATAATCCGGCGGTCAAAGGCGCTCATCGGCTCCATTTCCACCACGTCGCCCCAGCGGCGGACTTTTTCGGCGGCGGCTTTGGCCTTTTCCACCAGGGCCTCGCGCGCCTTGGCGCGGTAGTCGCCCACGTCAATCATCACCTTGGGGACGGTCTGGTCCTGTTGGAAGAGCAGACGGTTGGTAAGGTATTGGAGGTCGGAGAGGGTCTGGCCCTGGCGGCCAATCAAGCGGCCGGAATCGTCGGTCTTGACATCCAGAAACACGCCGTCGTCCAGGTGGTGTTCTTCGACGGTGGCCTCAAAGCCCAGGAGGGCGAGGAGTCGTTGGAGCGTGACTTTTGGTTGGGCGGACATAGATGGTTCCATGGGTTGAATTCAAGGCGAGTATAGGGCATTGGCCCGCCGCTGGCTACTTTTTTTTCCGGGGCGCCGGGGCGGCGGGTGCGTTGGGCTCGGGGACGGTGCGGGTCATCTTGGTTTGGGCGATGGTCAGGAGGGTGGAGATGGTCCAATACAGGGTGAGGCCGGCGGACATGCGGTAAAAGAAGGCGATGAAAAGGACCGGCATGAAGCGCATGAGTTTCTGCTGGGCGGGGTCCATGCCGGGCTGCACCGGGGTGAGGTGGGACTGCCAAAGCTGGGTGACGCCCATGACCAGGGGCAGCGGGTTGATGGGAAAGCCGGAGATGTGGCAGATGGTGTCCGGCTGGGTCAGGTCGCTGGCCCAGAGGAAATGGGTGCCGCGCAATTCAATGGCGCTGCGGAGCATGGAATAGAAACCGTAGAAGACGGGAAGCTGGATGAGCATAGGCAGGCAACTGCCCATCGGATTGACCTTGTGCTCCTTCATGAAGGCGGAGGTTTTTTCGTGCTTTTTGAGGGGGTCGTCCTTGTATTTTTCCGCAATGGCCTTGAGCTGGGGCTGAAGGGTCTGGAGCCGTTTCTGGGAGCGGGTGCTGGCGGCGGTCATGGGCCAGAAAATGAGTTTGACAATGACCGTGATGGCGATGATGCACAGGCCGTATTGGGGCAGGATCTTATGAAGGGTGGTCATCGAGATGAGCAGGATTTTGGAGAAGAAGCCAAAGCCCAAGAAGCCGGTGAATCCCATGATCAGATCCAGTTTGTTCCCCATGTAGTCCCCAATGACGGCCAACCCGTTGTATTCCTTTGGCCCCGCGTAAAAGGTGAAGGATTGATCCCAGGACTTGCCCGGCCCCAGGGTCGCGGCGGGATAATCAAATGCCGTCTCGTAACCGGTGATCGGATTCCTCGAAAACTCCAGCGGGTATGCATCCTCAAGAAGCAAGTGGTTAAGGTGGGGCAGATTGTGTCCTCCCATGCTTTGCTCCAGAAGTTCGGTCGTTTCAGGCCGCAATTGGATGCCCTGGAATCGCTCAGCTTCGTAAATACACCGTCCTCCAATTAACTTGTTAAGACACTCAACAACGACGTCTTGCGTTTCGGTTGAGAGTGGCGACGAAGGCTGGTAGTTCATCAACAGTAATTGGTCTGCTTCTGACAAACTCCCCCACAGAAACTTGGATACTCGATCGGTCTGTCTCCTCCATCGAACTATGACCCCGGACCAGTCCTTGATCTCATTCGTTGAAAAGGCGGAGTACCCATTGGTCAGGGGCATGCCATTGGTGCCCGGGGCAGGCAGGCTGATCTGGTGGATGCTGATGCCGGGGGCGGGTTGGGCCGGAATGGCGGCGAGGGCAAAGAACTGGCTGTGGGAGGCGGCCCAGACGACGTTGCTGGCGCCGTCCTCAAAGAGGGTCCGCGGCGTCCCCGGAAAGCAGCCCATGGTGCGGTTGGCGAACCAGGATGCCCCGATGTCCACCGCCTTGTTTCCATTATACCAGATGGTTCCCTGCGCGGTGGGGTCGTCCAGGGGTCCGATGGGTGTGGCGCTGCCGACGACCACTTCGCGACGGGAGAGGACCATAGGATTGGACGAAGAGTTTACGAAGCGCAGCGTGGCGGTGAAGAGAAAATTGGTGCCGCTGTTGCCAATTTGGAATTCCTTCACCAGCCGCAAACCATTGGGGAGGGTCATATCGGCGCGGACGGTGGTGTTGGATTGGGTGGTGTTGGATTGGGTCAGCGTGAAATCATTGTCCCCCTGCGTCTCCGCGCCCAAGACAGCCAGGATAGGAGCCGCGGCGTTGGTGTTCAAGGTGGCATAATTGTCCTGGCCCGGCGCGCCAAGCGGACGGCTGACCACCGCCGGGTAATTGCGCAACGCGACGCTTTTCAAGCCGCCCCCGTAGGAGGTGAAAAGAAACACCAAATCCTGGTTTGAAACCGTGAGCGTCCGCTCGGGGGCGGAGGGCGCGGGCATGGGGGCGGGGGAGGGCGCCGGGAGGGGGTTTGGAACGGGCGCAGCGGGGTTGGTTCCCGCCTGGGGATTCAATTCCGCGGGGACGTTGGTGACGGCGGCCGGCGGATTGACCGGCGCAGGCCCGGGCGGGAAAACATAGTCAATCACGTTGTTTGCCACCAACAGCAAAAGCACCGAGACGACGAGAATGATAATGGTTTTACGATCCATGCCCGGTGGGGATTTTGAAAGTTCTGTTCCAGAATTTGAAGGAGGGCAGGCGGGTGGGAACGGGGTCCTCGCCGGTCGGCGCCCAGGGATGGCAGCGGCAGAGCCTTCCGGCGGCCAGCGCGCCGCCCGCGCAGGCCCCGTGGAGTTGGATGGCCTCGCGGGCGTACTGCGAGCAGGAGGGCGTGTAACGACAGCGCCCCGCCGGGCCAAAAAAGGCCGCCAGCACGGGCGAAACCAGCGTCTGGTAAAGTCGGATCAGTAAAATGAAAATTCGTCGTGCCATTTTAGCTCACTGGGTGGCGATGCCCGCCTGCCGGAGGACGCGCAAAAAATCCCGCTCCACATCGGCGAACTTCTTGCCCGCGATGGACGGGCGGGCCACCAGCACCAAATCCACCGGGCCGCTCAATTCGTGCTGGTGCAGCCGGAAGCTCTCGCGCAGCAGACGCCGCGCGCGGCTGCGGGCGACCGCGCCGCCGACTTTCTTGCTGGTGACCACGCCCAGCCGGGCGGCCGGACTTCCGGGGCGGGCCAGGACATTGGCGATGAGGCAGCCGCTGACCAGCCGCCGGCCTTGCGCCCGCGCGCGGGCGAATTCGCCGGGCTGCTTCAGGCGTCGGGAACGCGGGAAACGCAGGGGAGCGGTAGGGTTGCCGGGCATGAGGCGTCAAACCGGGGTAAGGCGTTTGCGGCCCACGCGGCGCCGGTTGGTGAGAATGGCGCGCCCGCTTTTGGTGGAATTGCGGCTCAAAAAGCCGTGCTGGCGTTTGCGGCGGATTTTTGACGGTTGATACTGGCGTTTCATATATATTGTCTATTCCGATTGCATGGCATGGTTGCGCCGCCTCCGCAACGGGAGGCGGCGGGCCGACGACGGCGAACCCGCGATTCAGAGGGTGAGAAGATACCGACAGGGGCAAACGTGTCAATCGCGCAGATGGATTTGTTTGCAGTGGCGTTTTGGGCGGGGGTGTGGTTAATTCGCCGTCGCCAGAAACAAAGGCATGAACCCGCAGGCCAACACCGCCGCCGCCGCGCCCCCAAAACGCAAACCCGCCTCCGGACGGGTCTCGGCGAAATTGGTGGAGGCGGGCCGCATGGACGCGGCGGGCGCACTGCGGGCGATGGAGACCTCGCTGGAAGGGTTGAGGGAGACGGAGGCGGAGGAGCGACTGGCCAAAGCGGGGCCGAATGAGGTTTCGACGGAAAAGCGCCATGACTGGGCCACGCGGCTCTACCACGCGCTGCGCAATCCGCTGGTGATCCTGCTCACGGTGCTGGCGAGCATCACCTTTTACACTGCCGACGTGCCCGGCGACCCGAAAGCCACCGCCGCCAACTGGGCCGGGGGATGGATCATGGTGGCGATGGTCGTGCTGGGCGTGGCGCTGAGGTTCATCCAGGAATCCAAAGCCGACGCGGCGGCCGCCAAATTGAAGGCGATGATCAAGGTCACCGCCACCGCGGTGCGGGAGGGCAAGGCCGAGGAAATCCCGCTGCAGCGCCTGGTACCGGGCGACCTGGTCAAATTGTCCGCCGGGGACATGATTCCGGCGGACGTGCGAATTGTCACCGCGAAGGATTTGTTCATCATTCAGGCGACGCTGACGGGGGAATCGCT
>JBEKAN010000120.1:0-11278 GCA_050015895.1 Verrucomicrobiota bacterium | reverse complement strand
GAACGCCCCCACGCCCCGCGGCGTGACCGTCAATCCCGACTCCAGCGCGCTGTAGCCCAGGAGCGTTTGGAGGAAGAGCGGTTGCAGCGCGACCAGCCCGTAAATGGCCGCGCCGAAGAGAAAAAACAACCCGCACGCCACGGCGAAGTTGCGGTTCTTGAGAATGCGCAGGTTGACGATCGGGTCCGAAACGCGCAGTTCCCAGAAAATGAAGAACAAGAGCGAGCCGGCGGAAATCCCCGCCATCCACCGCATCCAGATCGAGCCGAACCAATCCATTTCCTGCCCGCGGTCCAGCAGAATTTGCAGCGTGCCCAGGCCCAGGGCCATGAAGCCCAGGCCCACCCCATCAATCCGTCCCGGCTTGCCCTCGCGAATCCAGGGCGGGTCCCGCACGAAGAGGGAGATCATGTACACCGCGATGATGCTCACCGGCACATTGATGTAAAAGGCCCAGCGCCACGACCAGGTATCCGTCAACCAGCCGCCCATCGTCGGCCCCAGGATGGGCGCGCAGACGACCCCGACGCCATAGACTGCCATGGCCGTGCCGCGACGGGCGGGGGGAAAACTTTCCAGCATGATGGATTGCGCCAGCGGTTGGAGCGCTCCGCCGCCCGCTCCTTGAAGCACCCGCGCGACCACGAGCATGGGCAGGCTGGTCGCCGCCCCGCATAAAACGGAGGACACGGAAAAAATCATGATGCAGGTGATGAGAAGCCGCTTCCTTCCGAAATGCCTGGAGAGCCAACCGCTGGCCGGCAGCACAACGGCGTTGGAGACCAGGTAACTGGTGAGCACCCAAGTCGCCTCCGAGGGGGTCGCGCCGAGGTTGCCGCCGATGTAGGGCAGGGCCACCGAGGCGATGGAAGTGTCGAGCACCTCCATGAACGTCGCCAGCATGACCGCGAAGGCGATCCACCAGGGATTGACATGAGGACGCCACTGCTCGCTCATTGGACCCTGACCTTCGGCCGCACCGACATCCCCGGCGCGAGGTTGAATTGGGACAAGCCCGCCGGATCGTCAAATAGAATTTTCACCGGCACCCGCTGCACCACTTTCACGTAGTTGCCCACCGCGTTCTCCGGCGGCAGCAGGCTGAAGACCGCGCCGGAGCCGGCCTGCACACTGTCCAATTTCCCCTGGAATTCGTGCCGCGGATAGGCGTCCACGTGGAGGAGCACCTTTTGGCCGGGACGCATCCGCTCCAATTGCGTCTCCTTGAAATTGGCCACGACCCAGATGTCGTCGGGCACCAGGGCCAGGAGGGCCTGGCCGGTTTGGACGTAGGCGCCCTCCTCGACCGAGCGCCCCGTCACCCGCCCGTCCCGCGGCGCGCGGACGGTGGTGTAGGAAAGCTCCAATTGGGCCTGGTCCAGCCGCGTCCGCGCCTGTTGCACTTGTGCGCGGGCGGTCTGGACGTTGGCGCGGTCCAGAAGCACCTGCGCCTCGGCGGCCTCGGCCTGGTGGCTGGCGACTTTCACCTCCGCGGCGGCGGAGCCGGCCTGGGCCTTGGCGAGGTCAATTTGGCTGCCCGACACGGCGTTGCTTTCCACCGATTCGTAGCGTTCACGGTCGGCTTTGGTGCGGGCGGCGATGGCCTGGGCGGAGGCGACGGCGGCGGTTTGCTGCTCGGCCTTGGCTTGGTCAACAAGAACTTGCGCCTCGGCCTGCGCGACGTGGTTGGTGGCCGTGGCGAGATCGGCGGCGGCCTGGGCCAGGCGCATCTGGAAGTCGTTGGTGTCAATTTCCAGCAGCACGTCCCCGGCCTTGACCCGCTGGTTGTCCATCGCCAGCAACTTCACCACCGGGCCGGAAACACGGGGGCTGACAAATGTGACGTGGCTTTCAATGAAGGCGTCGTCGGTCGTCTCGTAGGGCGCGATGAAGTGGACGTAATAGACGGCGGTGGCGATGACCGCCGCCAACAGGATCAAAGAGAAAATGAAGTAGCCCAGCCGGAAGCGCCGCCGGGGCGGCGGCGCGGAGCGGGCCTCCGAGAGGGGCGGACGCGGCGCGCCGCCTGTTGGATTAGTTGCGTTTTGTTCTTCCATCATCGTCCTCAATCCGGCGTGAAAAGGCCGGTTATCGTGAACAATGGCTGAAAACCAGGCGTTGGTCAAAAGATAAGCTTCTTCCCAGGCTTCGCCGGGAAGGCAGAGGAATGACGGTCAGAGGAATGGCAGGCGGAACTTGCCATTGTCGCAATTTCCCAAGTCGTCCCCCTCCCACAGAGCCGGCCCGTCAATCTATCCGCACTTTCAAGGTTGTGTACACCCAAAAATGGTTGGCGGTAATACTAAACGGCTGCGACACTTTGAGGGTGTAATCCCCAGGCTCAATTTCCTTTTGAACATCCACTGTTACATTCCACTCCCTGATCTCCCCGTTCGTCATGTCTATCGGCAACGCGTGACCCGCGACAGGGGGTCGTTCAGCGGCAAGCCCATAGGCCTTCCCGGAGCTTCCCGACGGATCGGTCGAAGCAGAAACCGAATATGGGACTTGTGTCATCCTAATTGTGTACGGAGAAGAGTTCGTAATTTTTAGCGACAGCGTTATTTTTGACCCCGCTCTCACAACGTCGTTGGTCACACTGGCCGAGAGTTGAATCCCTTCGACCGCGGTTCTGCCGACCGGTGTCGTCTCAAGTGGGAAGGTGCCTGTTTGACCGATGCAGGCTGCCCCACAATGAGAAATTATCAATATGGTGACAAATGTCTTCATAATCTTCATGGCTCGTCGTTGCCCTCGTGTTCGGTTCGGCTTGTTCCCGATTGTCACTCTGAACATCTGGCAATGCAAGTGGAAACGCCCCCGTTTATCTGGGGGCGGGGATGGGACAGAGTTTTTCCAACCTGGAAGTGGAAGAAGCGGCAACCCCTCTCTCCGGCTCTCTGCCCGCAAGCGGAGAGAGAGAGCGTCCGGCACCCGCTGGGCGCTACCAATGGGAAATGGGCGCGAGAGAAAAAGACACCAGCCAGAGTGGAATACAGCCTCCTTGGATCACCCTGAAGATGCAGCAGGTTCGGGCGGCAAATTCCGTCGGCGAGACGCCGACGGATGCGGTCGTGACGACCGCGCTCCCCGGAACGTCGAGTACTGATTGTGGTGTCTTCGGCGAGGGCGCCGACCGCTGCCCGCGGGGGCTCGTGCGCTTACGATAAGTGTGGCGTCGCGCCCTATTTCGAGCCATCATCAGAAATCCTATGACTCGATTATCACCAAGAAGCCGCTTGCTGGCTCTCCTCGTGCTGGGCGTGGCGGGAAGCAGCGTCCATGCCCAGGCGGCAACCCTGACGCCCGCGCGGCTGCGGTGCGAATACCGGGAGAATCCGCTTGGCGTTGACTTGGCGCTGCCGGCCCTGAGTTGGATCGTGCAATCCGATCAGCGCGGGGAGACGCAAACCGGCTGGCAAATTCTCGCGGCCTCTTCGGCGGAGCTTCTCGCACAAAACCGGGGCGACCTTTGGGACAGCGGGCGGGTGGTGTCCGATCAAACCGTCAACATCAATTACGCGGGCCGTGCGCCGGCTTCGGGCAGCCAGGTGTTTTGGAAGGCGCGGGTTTGGGACCAGGCGGGAGCGCCTTCCGCCTGGAGCGCGCCAGCGGCGTGGACGATGGGCTTGCTCAATGGCGGCGATTGGCAGGCCAAGTGGATCAGTTTGGAAAGGACCAATGGCCCCGTGGGCGAGTATCCGACGATCCTGCTCCGCCGCGATTTCGTGGTCAAGCCCGGCCTGAGGCGGGCGGTGGTTTTTGTGTGCGGCCTGGGCTACTATGAGATGACGCTCAACGGGGGCAGGGTGGGCGACGATCTGCTGACCCCGGGCTGGAGCAAATATGACAAGACGTGCCTCTACGACACCTACGACGTGACGCGCTCGCTGCGCGCGGGCACCAATGCCATCGGTCTGTTTCTGGGGAACGGAATGTACAACGTCCAGCAAATTCCCGGTCGTTACACCAAGTTCAAAGGTTCGTTCGGGCCGCAAAAGGCCATCGCCCAATTGCGCCTGGAGTATCAAGACGGCAGCAGCCAACTGGTGGTGAGCGACGACCAGTGGCGCGCCTCCTCCGGGCCGGTCACGTTCACCTCCGCTTATGGCGGGGAGGATTATGACGCCCGGCTTTATCCCGCCGGATGGGACCAGCCGGGCTTTGACGCGACAGAATGGGCGCGGGCGCGGGTGACGGAGGGGCCGGGCGGCGCGTTGAAGGGGATTTCCCGCGCCGCGCCACCCATCCGGGGTTTCGAGGTCCTCAAACCTGTCAAGACGACGGAGTTGGGGCCGGGGACCACTGTGTACGACCTCGGCCAGAACGCGTCGCAGATGCCCAAGATCACGGTGCATGGCCCGGCGGGGGCGAGCGTGAGACTGCGGCCCGCGGAGTTGTTGAAAGCGGACGGCTCCATTGACCAGGGCAGCATGGGAAGCCCGACTTACTGCGTTTACACGCTGGCGGGCGGCGGGCGGGAAAGCTGGTCGCCGCGGTTTTTCTATTGCGGCTACCGATACCTGCAAGTGGAGCGCGCCGCGCCGCCCGACGGGGGCGCTTTGCCCGTCCTGGACTCACTGGAAAGCACGGTGGTGCATTCGTCCGCGACGCCCGTCGGGCAGTTCACCACCTCGAACGACCTGTTCAACCGGATTTACACTCTGGTCCGCTGGGCGCAGCTCAACAACATGGTCAGCGTGATGACCGACTGTCCCCACCGGGAGAAGCTGGGCTGGCTGGAGCAGACGCATCTCAACGGCCCGGCGTTGCGCTACAACTTCGACCTGGACGCCTTCTTCGCAAAAATTATGAATGACATGGCCGACAGCCAGCGGGCCAACGGGATGGTGCCGACCACGGCCCCGGAGTACGCCTCGTTCAGCGGCAATTTTCTTGACTCGCCGGAATGGGGCAGCGCGTTTCCGATTGTCGCCTGGCAGCAGTATGAGTTCACGGGCGACACGGAGTTGCTCCGCAGCAACTACCAGGGCATGGCGCGCTACGCGGCCTATCTGGGCGGCAAGGCGAGCAACGAGATTGTGAGCTACGGGTTGAGCGATTGGTATGACATCGGCCCCGGCAGGCCGGGCGAGTCCAAATTGACGCCCAAGGGAGTGACCGCCACGGCGTTCTATTATCAGGACACGATGATCCTCGCGCAAACGGCCCAGTGGCTCGGCTTGAAGGAGGACGCCGCCAAGTATGAGCAGCAGGCCGGACGGATTCGCGCGGCGTTCAACGCCAAGTACTTCAACTCCGCGACCCGCCAGTATGCCACCGGCTCGCAATGCGCCGACTCCATCGCGCTGGTGATGGGGCTGGCCCAGCCGGAGAACCGCGCCGCCATTCTTGACAATGTGGTGAATAATGCGGGGCAGGTGGGTTTGACCGCCGGGGACGTGGGCTACCGTTACCTTCTGCGCGCGCTGGCGGATGGGGGGCGTTCCGATGTCGTCTTCGCCATGAACAACCAGTCCGACAAACCCGGTTATGGCTACCAGTTGAAAATGGGGGCGACAAGTCTTACTGAGGCGTGGGACGCGCTGCGTTCCTCCTCGCAGGATCACTTTATGCTGGGCCAGATCAACGAGTGGTTCTTCCACGACCTTGCTGGAATCCAGAGCGACCCGGACGCGCCGGGATTCCAGCGCATCATCATCAAGCCCGCCCTTGTCGGCGACCTCACCTCTGTGACCGCCAGCTATGATTCCATTCACGGCAAGATCACCAGCGCTTGGAAACGCGAGGGCCGGCAGATCATGTTGAACGTGGTCATTCCCGCCAACACCACGGCCACCGTGTACATCCCGACCAGCGCCCAGAACAACGTGACCGAATCCGGCAAACCGGCGGCGACATCGGTCGGCGTGAAATTCCTGCGCATGGAAGCCGGTACCGCCGTCTATCAAATCGGCTCCGGCGCCTACCAATTCGCCGCGGAAATCCAGTGATTGCAAAGCTTGCCTCAGAATATGCGTCAAAATGGGTTTGCTCTTTGGCGCTCCGTACGGAATAGTTTTGCGTATGAAGACAGTGACAAAACGACAAGCGGTCCGGACGTTTGAAGCACTCGGCGATTTGGCTCATGGCGGTCAGGTCGTGCTCGTAACCGATGCCGGAAAACCGTGGATCAAGCTCGGGCCGCCGGTCAGACGGAGAGTGGGCAAATCCGCCGCTCTCTTCAGAGCCAGGCTCAACCGGCTTTCGGCAAAACCAATCCCCGGCGTGGCAGAAATGCTCACGCGGTCGCGCCGGTGAAGACTTATTTCGACACTTCGTATCTAGTCGCCCTTTACGTTCCCAATGACCACACGGCCGCGGCTTTGCGTCACCGTGAGCGCAGCGGCCCCGAACCCATTCTGTTTACTCCTTTGCATCGCCTGGAATTGCGCACCACCGTCCGCCAGTGCGCCCACAGTCGCTTGATCGGCCAGGAGGACGCCCGTCAAATCTTGCGGCACATCGAGGAGGACTTGGATGACGGAACGCTGTTGCACGAACCAATAGAATGGACCAAATCATTGCGGCAGGCCGAATTGGTGGCAGAGAGGCGGGGATGGACGATGACGTGTCGCTCACTCGATTTGTGGCATCTGGCTGTCGCTCTGGCCTCAGAGATGGTGGCCTTAGTGACCTTCGATCAGGATCAGCTTGCCTTGGCCCTGGCAGAGGGCCTCCAGGCGCTAACTCCTCCCTGAAACTGCGCAAGATGCGACTTGCAAATTCCATCGCACCTCGCGTGCGCGCTCCGTCTGGCAATGGGATCACGGAGAGGTTGCGCCCCGCTTGATTACCGCGTATTCTTTGGAGGACGAATGAAGATCAACGAACATGATTGCGTTGTGTTGACATCGGACTTGCCCGGCGAGAAGCTCAAGACGGGCGATGTCGGCACGGTGGTCCACATCCACAAGGCCGGGGTGGCTTACGAAGTGGAGTTCACCACGCTTGACGGGCGCACCTTGACGGTGGCCACGGTGGAGCGGAGCACGCTCCGTCCAGTCTCCCGCCGGGATGTCGCCCATGCGCGGGAGTTGCAGGCGGTTTGATCCTCCTTTTCCACTTGCTTTCTCCAAAAGCAATCCCCGCCATGGCAGAGGCGCTCAAACGGGCGCGCGAGTCAAGACTTATTTAGACACTTCCCATCCGGCCCCCGCGATCATGCAGCACCGCCCGGCTTTCACTTGGAATCTGTGTCAACAATACTTTTAGCCCGTCTGGCGACTTCCTCATTCTTGTTTGTGACCAGGGGCCGCAATGCGTTCAAAACGTCCGTGCGTTTGAAAACATCAGAGTGCCACCATCTGTCATCGCTCGCGCCACGGAAGCTCATAAAGTCCAGCTTGGCTATGGCGTAAAGCACATTGGTTGGATTCGGGTCGTTGAGGAGCAAATTCAGCTCAAGCCAGTAGGCGTCTTTGATCGTAAGCCCGTCCAATGGCCGAGCGTCCAGAGTGTGTATGATGCTACCACCGAACATGTTGTCATCTACTCCGACTATTTCTCGAAGTTCATCTGACGGGTGCTTCACTTTAGGGGGCGGATTGTAGTCGTCATCCGGTTTGTCCAAACTCGCCGCAAAAATGAGGCAAGGCTGTCCCACTTGTAAGACATAGTGAGCCGGCGGGCCCCCTGGCCCACTCCAACCTCCCTGATACGGGGTGGTGAAGTGTTGGAATGCAATGATGTTGCTCGCGGCGGTTCCTTTTAGGACAGAGATCACTTTGAGCTTGGTCTCATTCACCCGCATATCGAAGAAACCTATTCCTCCATTCGTCCTCGGTCCTGTGGAAAGAACCAGTCCCTTGAAAACCAGGTCTGATACTTCCGCCATCTCCTCCAATTGTCCGCGAGGCCGCCTGTAAACGCTGGAGGGCAAGTTGGCCGTCGTGAGCGCCATAGCCACTCCGCTATTGCCCATTCCGGCCGAAATTGCCACCACGTTGCTCAAGCCCGCGGGAACATTGGTTTGGCCCATGGAATTGTCGCCCCAAGCCACAACGGTCCCGTCGCTTTTTAGCGCCAGGCTGAACGTTTCATCCACCGCAATCGCAACCACATTACTGAGTCCCTGCGGCACTGGCGCGACGTTCGTCGCGTTCTCGCCGAACGAGACCACGGTGCCGTCTCCCTTCAGCGCGAGACTATGGCTGACGGTGCTGGCGATGGCGGCCACCTGGGTCAGAGGCTTCCCACCGGCCATGACTGGATCCGCCGAGGTGTATTGGTAAGGCACTTGCGAGAATTCGCCTCCGAAATCAAAAAAGTACGTATTCCCCACAACACGGTATTGCGGCTGCCGTGGAAGCATCCCCGGAGTCTGGCATCCCAATGCCAGGACCGTGCCGTCGCTTTTGAGGACCAACGGGCTGACGCCCACGGAAGCCAATGCGAGAACATTGCTCAAGACTTGCCCGCCGACTTTCACCTGGCGAATCACAGTTTCCGTTGCCGGGTCATTGGTCTTTCCGGCAGTCAAGCGGAAGCCGAGCACGGTCCCATCATTTCGCAGCGCCAGAAAATTTGAGTAGCCCGCCGAGGCTATCGCTTTGACGTTGCGCAATTTGGCCACGATATTCGCGTCGTCCTTGTCATTCCCCCACTGAGTCACTGTGCCATCCTGTTTCATCGCCCAATAGGATTCCCCTTCCAGAGCAATGGAAACCACATTGCTCAAACCGGCCGGAACATCAGACGCAGTGATAATGGCCGCATTGTTGATCCCGGGAGCAACCACATCATACAGATAGCCCAAATTGAAGGGCGTGCCGTCACTTTGCAGGACCATACCCCCTTCTGGACAGAGGCCAACAACGTTAGTCAAAATCTGGTGGTGGCTTTCGATCACGCCATTCGTATGTTCGAACCCAGCAATTTGCCGATCAAATTCCATCCCCCCGGCCCCCCACCACACTACTTTGCCCAGGGGCGAGCCGGCCCAGCAGACCTGCTGCGCCAGAAAGCCGAACATCACCAGGAACATGATCCGAGATGTTTTCATCTGACTGAACTACTCTGACATTTGACCGGGGTCGGAGCAAGACTTTTTATTGCTGCAATGCGGATTCGTCGTTGGGCAAGGCGCATTCCCCCGCATGGGCGAACGATCGGGCGAGATTTTGGGCCGCCCATTCAGGGCTTGGGTGTTTTTTAGGCATGGATACCCAGGCCGGTGGCCTGGGCTGGTATGGAGACGCGCCGTTGGCGCTGGAAGCTCGGACAGGACCAGTTCCCAATCAGGTGGCGAGGTGGGCTTGGGCATAGTACGTCCACAAGTCATAACCGCGCACTGGAATTGGGTGGTGTCATGCAGTTCCAGCAGAATTATTGCCGCAAAGGAAGACACGGCGGCAAGCCGCAACCAAAGAAACTCAACAGTCAGCACAATAGGGGGAAGCGCACCAGAGGTGCGAACGGATTTCACGGATGACACGGATAAGAAGAGACGGGGTTTCCCATACCGAAATCCGTGGTGCGAAATCCTCGCGAGAATGAGTGATATTGGCATATTGCAGTACAGATCTTCTTGGCGTCAAAGCTCCGTTTCTGGTTTGACTGGGTTTGACTGGGTTTGACGGGGAGGCTCTGGATCGGCTTGCGCGTCCGGTTCCGCCTTCGGTTCCGCCACGGCGGACGGGGAAGCTGCGGAATGGCTCGGCAGGAGCCTCGCCCTACCGAGCTTCGGTTCCGGCACGGCGGACTGGAGAGCCGCGGAATGGCTCGGCAGGAGCCTCGCCCTACCGAGCTTCGGTTCCGGCACGGCGGACGGGGAAGCTGGGGAATGGCTCGGCAGGAGCCTCGCCCTACCGAGCTTCGGTTCCGGCACGACGGACTGGAGAGCCGCGGAATGGCTCGGCCGGAGCCTCGCCCTACCGAGCTTTGGTTCCGCCACGGCGGACTGGAGAGCCGCGGAATGGCTCGGCAGGAGCCTCGCCCTACCGAGCTTCGGTTCCGGCACGGCGGACTGGGAAGGCACGGAGGGCACTGGTTTCTCTTTGGGTTTTTCGGTCACGGGCAGGTCATACATGATGGAGGTCATGAAGGTGGCAATTTTTTGGGCCTGCTCCAACCGTTTGGCCTTGTCGGCCTTCTTGCCCTTGTTGCCGCCGGCAAGACGCCGGGTGAGGCTGTTTCTGTGAAGGGCGGCCCAGAAGGGGGTCAGGGCCTCTGCCTTGACCGCAGCCACGGCGCGCTGGGTTTCGTCCTCCAATTGTTGAAGGTACTCGTTTTTCTGATGGCGGGCACGTTGCATGGTTTTCTCTATCAGGGAGATGTCCTGGGCCAGGGCGCGCAGAGGGCGGAGTTTCTGCTCGAATTTGGGGTCGGCCCCGCCGTCCCAAGTGTTGAGAAGGGCGGCGTAGCGGGCGGCCAGAGCGGCGACCAGGTGGCCGGGAAGCGCGGCGGAATCCACGACTTCGGCCATATCGCTGGCGTTTTCGGAGAGTTGAAAGGCGTGGCCGACGAAATCCTGCTGGATTTGCCATTCGCGGAAGCCGCCCAGACGCCACTCGCAGAGGTTCTGCCTGCTGATGGGGACGCCGGCAAAGTCGGCTTGGAGCGTTTCCTGAACTTCGGAAAGGCTGTTGAGCCATTCCAGAAGCGTCCGGCCATCCTCGCCATTATCCATCCGCAGGTTCAGATCCTCCCTGACGTCGCGTGGGAGTTTTGCAATTTTGCCATTTCTCATAGTGTCCTCCTTCTGTTTTGTCCGCCCCGCGGATCCCGCGCCAGCGGTCCGCCGACGGGCGGTTTACTTCTGACTGTGGGTAGTGAATCATACTTGCGAACAAATGTCAAGCTGATAATGTTGCGAAATGCAGATTTTTTTTTCGGGGTGAGGGGCAGACGGGCGAACCGGGGGCTTAGTCTGTGGCTCCGGTTTCGAATCGGCGGGCCAGGGAGGCGCCAGGAGATCCCCCCGGTGAGAAAGCAGAGAAACACAACCCTGGGAGAATTCCGCATTATTCATAAGTCTTTGATATTCAACCCCTTCAGGGTTGAGGAACATGGATGGGGCAACATATAAGGGTAGGCCCTCTCGCAATCGGGCCAACCCCGTTGATTGGCTAAGCGATCCAATCCCTTTGGGATTGAAGAACAGGCGCTGGCGAGGCGTTGAGGGAGGGCATTGACTATTCCACCGAGAGCCTCGATGAGCCAACAGGGGCGCATCTCGGCACTACCCACCACGGGATTGAACGAACCCCTCTCCCTGACCCTCTCCCCGCTGCGCGGGGCGAGGGAATTGGCATATTGAGCCAACAGGGGCGCATCT
>JBEKAN010000119.1:0-11402 GCA_050015895.1 Verrucomicrobiota bacterium | reverse complement strand
TTGAATCCCTCGAACATCTTCTCGAATCGCGGTATAAAAAACACCATCAGGAAAATCATCACCCCGATCGCCAGAAAAAGCAGCACCACCGGATAGAGCATCGCCGCCATGAACTTCCCCTTCAAGTCCCTCTCCCGCACCTGAAACTCCGCGATCTGCGCCAGCACCAAATCCAGAAATCCCCCCATCTCCCCCGCCGACACCATCGCCACATAAACCTTGGGAAAAGTGTCCGGCTCCAACGCCATCGCGTCGGCCAGCGTCATCCCGTCCACCACCTTGTCATACACCGACTTCCATTTGGCCTGCGCGAAGGGATTGGAGGACTCCTTGCACAATATGACCAGCGCCCGGCTCAACGGCACGCCCGCCGCCAGCAGGCTGGATAGCAGCCGCGTGAACGTCTCCAGCATCCGCGGGGAGACCTTCCTGGATCGAAACGGCATGCCCGCTCCCGCCGACGGCGCGCCACCGGCCGGTTCCGCCGTTTTGCCGGCCGCCTTCTCCGCCAGGCTGATCGGTTTGAGGCCCTTCTCCTCCATTTGCCGGAAGGCCTCCTGCCGCCCGCCCGCCTCGATCTGGCCTTCGGCGACTCCGCCGCCGGCCTCAAACGCTTTGTATTGAAAAACTGGCATGAGCTTCGGAAATCAATTAATGTTTGGCCACTACCAATTTGGGCTTCGCTTCAGCCTCGGAAATGACATCTATGTCCTCCTTCTCCTTGTCCAGTGTGAGCTTCTTGCCGTCGCCGAACATGGTCTGGTCCTTGGTCACGCGCATGACTTCCTCCGGGGTCGTTTCGCCCAGGCGCACCAGGCGCCAGCCGTCGTCGCTCAAACTCTGCATGCCGTTGCGAACCGCCGCCTCCCGGATGATGCCGGCCGAGGAGTTCTTCAAGAGCAATTGAATGATCTCGTTGTTCACGTCCATCCACTCGAAGATGGCATGGCGTCCATGGAATCCGATCTGCCGGCATTCCCCGCAGCCGCCCGCCTTGTAAAACACCTGGCTCTGCGGATATCCCAGCCTTTCTTTCAATGCCGCGGCGATCTCCGATTTGTCCTCCACCTTGCAATGCGGGCAAAGCACACGCACCAGCCGTTGCGCCAGGACGGCTTCCAGCGAGGAGGCCACCAAATAGGGCTCCACCTTCATGTCCACCAGCCGGTTCAGCGCGCCGGGGGCGTCGTTGGTGTGCAGGGTCGAAAACACCAAGTGGCCCGTCAGGGAGGCCTGCACCGCGATCTGCGCCGTCTCCTCGTCGCGTATTTCCCCCACCAGCACCACGTCCGGGTCGTGGCGCAATATCGAGCGCAGGCCGCGCGCGAACGTCAGCCCCGCCTTTTCATTGACCTGTATCTGGTTGACCCCCTTCATCTGGTACTCCACCGGGTCCTCAATGGTGATGATCTTGGTCTCCAAATCATTGATTTCGTTC
Source organism: Verrucomicrobiota bacterium (assembly GCA_050015895.1). GTDB lineage: Bacteria > Verrucomicrobiota > Verrucomicrobiia > Limisphaerales > Palsa-1400 > JBEKOF01. The sequence continues at coordinate 9,964 of JBEKAN010000119.1, read as the reverse complement.
AGCGCCGTGTAAAGCGTCGTCGTCTTGCCGCTTCCGGTCGGCCCGGTCACCAGGATGATCCCGTGGGGCAGGGCGAGAATGCGTTTGAATGATTTGATTTCGTTGGGACCCATCCCCAATTCGGCCATGCCCATCAACGTCCCCTTTTGCCGCAGCAATCGCAGCACCACTGCCTCCCCGTGCAGCATCGGGATGATGGACACGCGCACGTCCACTTCGTTGTTCGCCAGGAGCAGTTTGATGCGCCCGTCCTGCGGCAGGCGCTTTTCCGCGATGTTGAGATGACTCAGAATCTTGAGGCGGGAGACAATGGCCGGTTGAAACCGCTTGATTTGGGCCGGCACGGGGACTTCCTGCAACACACCGTCAATGCGGTAACGGATGCGGAATTCCTCCTCGAACGGCTCCAGATGGATGTCCGACGCCCGCAACTCGATGGCGTCGGTGAAAACCTGGTTCACGAATTTGATGATCGAGGCGTCCTCCGCCGCGCTCTCCAGATCCGCGTTCTCGTCGCCCCCCTCGTCCAGCACTTGCAGCGGCGCCTCCTCGTCCAACGTGTCAATCGTGTCCGCCCCGATCCCCAGCCGCGTCTTGATCTCCCGCCGGATCGCCTCCGCGGGCGCCAGCACCGGCTGCACCTTCAGCCCCGTCAATGTCTTCAGCGTGTCCAATCCCTGCGTCGCGAACAGGCGGCTGGTCGCCACCTGCACCACTCCGTTGAGCCGCTGCAACGGCAGCAGCTCCTCCTTGAGCAGCACCCGCGCGGGAAACAACGAGAGCAATTCCCGGTCCGGCTCGATGTTCTCAAGATCCGTGAAATTCAAATGATACTCCTTGGCCAGCCATTTCAGCACGTGATCCTCGGACTGCACAAGTTCGGGCCTCCCCTTGGCCGCCTGCTGCGCCAGGATCCCGGCGTCCGCCACGGAAAGCTGTTTGGCTTCCACCATGCGTTCCAGCAAATCCGCCGCTGGCGATGCTGGCGCTGCTGGCGATGCTGGCGATTTGACTGTCTGGCTCTCGTTCATATTTGCTTTGCTCTGCCCCTTTTCATCCCGCTTCATCCAGCCCTTTCAATCCCCGTTTTCTTTGTTTCTCTCAAGCTCGCGGCGGCGCTCCGTGGGGGGAGCGCCGCCGGGCTTCCTTAAACCCACCGGCGGACCGCGCCGCCGGTGCAGATTTTTCTGGCGATGATCACTGCTTGCTTATTGCAACACACCGGCCATCGTCATTTGTGCTTCCTGCCGGGCGTTCAACAAACTGCGCAGGTCATCCTGCGCCTTCACCCAGGCGTCTTGCTTGGCCTTGTGCTCTGCTCGTACCTTGGCCAAAGCCGCCTTGATGTCGGCCGCGGGCGCCTTGTCATCAATGGTCTTCTGCAAGGCTGCCTCTGCGTCGGTCTGGGTCGGAGCCGCACCGCCCATGGCGCCGCCACGGCCACCACGGCCACCACGACCACCCCTGTTACCCATCGCCGCTGTCCGCGCGTCCGTCACAGCGGTGATTTTTGCCGAGATGGCTGTCCATTCGGCGTCATCGGTCACCCCAAGGTCCTGCCGATACTGGTCCAGCATGGCCTGTGGGTTGCCGAAGCCACCACCACCGCCTCGACCGCCTCGGCCACCACCACCACCACCGCCGCCGCCACCGCCGCCGCCGCCGCCGCCGCCACCACCACCACCAGCCAACAGACAGGTGCTGCCCAATCCAAGCGCGGCAACACAGCCGGCCAGGATTAATGTTTTCTTCAATATGCTCATAATACCTTGCTTTGTTTGTTTAAGGTTTTCTGCAACTCCGGGGTGGATTACCCCCCCGAACACGCAACACCTTTGCTCCAAGGCAATTAACGTGCCAACTGGAGTAAAAGGCCGTTTTACCAGCAAAAGACCAAGTTTTCTGCTGAACGCAATGACATAGACGCGCAAACCTTGCGCGAAGTTGCGCAAAAGATGCGCGCCCCTGTGGAAAGGGGCTTCCCGGTCCGAAACCGGAAGATTCGGCGCTATTCCAACATCCCATCCGCCAGCAGGATGGCTTCCTGGCGGGTCGTCAGCAGATCCCGCAATTCCGACTGCGCTTTGATTCTCTCGTCCTGCTTCGCCTTGCGCGCGGCGCGAACTTTCACCATCGCCGCCTTGAGTTGGGCGGTCGGCGCATTGGCATCCAGCAGCTTCTGCAAGGCGTCTTCGGACGGATCCGGTGTGCCGCCAAAGGCCCCCAACCGACGCTGCATGCCACCAGCTCCACCGGCCCCGCCACCGCCAAAGTTCCGTCCCATCGCGCTCATTCCAGAGAGGCGCTCTTCCATTTGCAACTGCATGACCTTCAACAACTTGGCCGAGATCACCTTCCATTCATCATCATTGGTCACCGACAGGGAATCCCGCATGTTGTCCACCGCCATCTGCAAGAACTGTGTGGGATCAAATCCTCCACCGCCGCCTCCACCTCCCATCCCGCCTCCACCTCCATACCCGCCAGCCCCTGGTCCTCCGCCTTGCCCCATGGCTTTGGCGCCGAAGAAGACAAGAACAAGAGAGACACCACCCGCCGCTAAAAGACGATTCAGTTTCTTCATAATTTCCTCCGACTTTATTCCTGGTTATTCGTTGATCCAACCGCCTCACAATTCATGGGCGGTCATCCCGGACGTTCAAACAAAGCATGACCCATCAAACCAAGCATGAGCCATGCCATGGCTCTCTGACACTCCATCCTCCCGCGTGTTCAGGGCAATTCCATAACACCCCAAACACATCCGCCGGGGTCTCGCTCTGGTTGCCGCCCATCATCACCCCCACCAGTATATGTCCACCGGGACTCAATGGGAACACAATAATCGCCTCTTCTCTCTCTGCGGTGTCTTCTCTCTCTACGGTTGACCCGGCCGCGATTTGCGCCAGAATCATCCCGCATGGCCTCGTTCCTTAAATTGCAGGATGTCTCCAAATCATACGACTCCGTCGCCGACGGCCCGCCCGTCCGCGTCCTGGAGGCCGTCAACTTGGAAATCGCCCAGGGCGAATCGGTCGCCCTGCTCGGCCCCTCCGGCTCCGGCAAAAGCACTCTCCTCAATCTCATCGGCGCCCTGGACCGTCCCACCAGCGGACGGGTTTTTTTCCAGGACGAGGACCTGGGCAAGTTGAACGAACTGGAACTGGCCTCCTTCCGTCAGCGCCGCCTCGGCTTCATTTTCCAGGCCCATCATCTCCTGCCCCAATGCACCGTCTTGGAAAACGCCCTCGTCCCCACACTCGCCGCCCGGCGCTCCGCGGAGGACCGCCGCCTGGCGCTGGAGCGCGGGCGGCGGCTGCTGGACCGGGTGGGGCTGGGCGCGCGCATGGACCACCGCCCCGGCCAGCTCTCCGGCGGCGAGCGCCAGCGGGTCGCGGTCGTGCGCGCCCTCATCAACCAACCCCGCCTCCTCCTGGCCGACGAACCCACCGGCGCGCTCGACCGCGCCGCCGCCGAGGGGTTGTCCCGTCTGCTCCTGGATCTCAACACCGAGGAGGGCGTCACCCTCATCCTGGCCACCCACGCCCTCGATCTCGCCGCCCGCCTGCGCCGCCGCCTCCAGCTCCTCGACGGACGCCTGGTCTGAGACCGCCAAATACTTATTCACATGGACAGCGAATGTCCAGGTGCATGGGGGAAACTGGGGCGAAAATGATGGAAAGGGACTTATGACGAAGAAAGAACAATTCCTGGCCTTCGTGCTGGTGGGGGCGCTCGCCCAGGATGTCTGCACCCAAAGCCACGACTGCGCTCTGATCATGCACGTGGCCACCCAGATCCCGGAGGACAGAATCCCGAAAAACGCGATGAACGCCGCCAAGGTCTTTCTGGCCTTTTGCAACGGCGTCTGCAAACGGCCCCACAACTGGATGCTCGCCCGCAATTGACGGTGTCCAGTCGCTTCAAAACGAGAACGAGCGCCTCAGACCCGCCACCGCGATCCTTGCGGGTCAGCCGGAGGTTTCCCCAAAACCCTCCTCTAAGGTTTCTCCCAAGCAAGCCGATAAGGATTCAGCGGGATCATGACGGTCCCGCCGCTCGGACGAATTTGGCGCGGAGAACGTGTGGAACATGCAATTGCAACCGGACAACGCAGGATTGGGCGCCTTTGCGGAGGGATTCCGCGCGGCTGAACCCGACGCGGCGCGCTTGCGCGGGACCCGCTTTCGATTCCCATGAACTCGGCCAATCCAACCAAAGATTACTGCGATGTCGTGGCGCGAAAGGTCCAGGACGAACGCCGGCGCGTTCTCCAGCCCGCCGAGCGCTATTTGAATGCCGTCGCCGGTCTGCCCCCGGCCCCGGTGCTCATGAGCGAACTGCTCTCCATTCTCCGCTCCCCCGAGCATGACTTGGACCGCGTGGTGGAACTGGTCGGCTGCGATCCCGCCTTGACCGCCCAGATTCTCCGCGCCTCCAACAGCGCCTGTTTCGCCGGCGAACAGCCCACTGTGGACATCTTCAACGCCGTCGCCAGAATGGGGTTGTACCAAGTCTATTGCATGGTCGTGGCCATCTTTGGCGCCCGGACAAAATCCATGCCGGGTGCCGGGCAGGGGGTGAATCAGGACGAGCTATGGCGTCACTCCGTGGCGGTGTCCATCTCATCCTCCATTATTGCCGATGAGGCCGGACAGCCCAAGGCGGTCGCTTTCACGGCGGGGTTGCTGCACGACATTGGCAAACTGGTGCTCGCTTCCGCCGAGCGCGGGGCTTACGCCAAACTGGCCCAAATGGCAAAAGACCAAGGCGAGGTTCTGAGCACCCTCGAACGCGCGCTCCTGGGGATTGACCACGCCCAACTGGGCGGCGAATTGATGCGCCGCTGGAATTTGCCTCCGGATGTCGTCGCCGCCGTGGCCCGCCACCATCAACTCGACGCCTCGCCTCCATTGGAGCAACTGACTGCGGTCGTCCAGGTCGCCGACAGGATCGGACATCTTCTCTTCGGCGAGGAATTGCCGGACGCGGACCCATTGACATCCTCCGACGCCGCCCTGGACACCCTCCAACTGAGTCCCGACGACTTCCCCCGCCTCCTCGCCAAAACAGAGGCCGACATGGAAAAACTCAAAGGCATTCTCCAAATTTAAAGCGGTTCAAGAAATAGGCGGACTACTCCAGCGCCTGCAAAATGTCCTTGGCCGTTTGGTCGTCCGGATAGACCGCTAACACTGCCTGGAGAACATCTTTGGCTTTCTTCCGTTCCTCCGGATCGTCTTGCAACCCGCACCAAATGGCCAAGTCCAGCGAAACCTCCCTCCGGCGATCCAAGCTCTCATCACTCGTCGGCATCGTCCCGGCGAGTATCATGGCCGCGTTGAGGTCCCGCCCGGCCGCGTCCAGGAACTGGGGATTGTCACTTCGTTTCAAGTCCGCCGCCGCCAACACGATATACGCGGCAACATTGGTCTCTTCCATCTTCAAGATGGCTTGGGCCTGTTCCGCCGCCTTCTCCGGTCTTTCCTGGCGCAAAAATGCCTTGGCCAGGAACAAACGGTTCCTCGGCGTGTCTTCCTGCTTGAGCCGCGATTCACAAAGCCCCACTAATTCTTCCGGCGTGCCGGAGGCGGCTGCCAGTGCGATCTGCAGTTCCCAAGCCGAGTTCAGCGTGGGATCGGCCGCCGCCGCCTCGCGCGCACAGGCCCGTGCGCCGGACGCGTCGCCCAGGGTCGTTTTCACAAACCCAAGGCCCACCAAAGCTCCCGCCGCCGCTTTCTTGTCCGGCTGACTCCCGAGGTTTTCCAGCAGTCGAATTTCTTCCCGCGCTGTCTGCTGGAGAGATTCCGGTGTCGCGTCTGGCTCTCGAATATGCTCTGCCATGACGTTGAAGAAGCAGGCGCCGGCAATCAGATTATAATTGGTCCGGCCCAACTCCTCGGCCTGCTTGAAGTCGGCCAAACAAGCGGGGCAAAGGAAGGCCGCGGTCCAACCCGCCGAGTCCAGCGGCGGGTGGTCCTCGCCCTTGTAATGCGCAATCACTCGAGCCTCCCAATTCGAACAACTGGCATAGCGAGCGAGATTGACCCACATCTCCGGGTCCTTGGACCCCAACTTCGCCGAGCGATCCAGGCAGCGCGCCGCCTCGCCGTTCATCACTTCGTATTGTTGCAGGGCGTCCGGCGACGGGTGGTAATCCAGCAACTCATGCGGTGCCGCGACCGGGCCGGGCTGGAATCTTCCCAGCGGCGCGAACAGCGCGGTTGTGGCCCCGGCTTCCAAGTAATCTCCCAAACCCGCCCAGCATCTCCATTCATTGGAGCAAACCAGCGCCGCGCGGCGAAAATCGCTTTCGGCCTCCGCCTTCTGGCCAAGGCCGTCCAGCGCCTCCCCCAGCCGCATGAGGAACATTCCGTCCTCCGGCGTGGTTTCCAGATGTTTCCGGCACAGCTTCTCCACAGCCTCCCAGGCCTGCCTCGCGGCGTTGGTGGCCCCGGTTTGATCGAGCATGTCCGCCAATTCGTTCATCTGTCGCACATCCCCGGGGTGCTCCTTCAACCCCGATTGCAGGCGCCGAATGTCCCCCGACAGGTCCTTGTCTTCGATGAGGACCTCCAGACAATCCCGTTCGGCGAACTTGTATCCAAAAGTGATTTTGACATTCGGCCCAACCGCCAGATTGCGCAGCGCCGCCGGCCCATGCGAAGGAGTCGCGGCCGCGACAGGGAAAGCCGCCATCAACAAGGCTGCGGTAATCGCTGCCTCTTTCATATCCCATGGAACTTTGAGTGTGCCTCAACTCCGGCGGCGCTTCTTGGGGGCCGGCTGCGCCTCCTCTTCCGTGGCGCTGGAAATCTCGAATGCCATTTTGTCCTCGATCAACTCCACCAGCGCCACATCGGCGATTCCCATCCCCGCGGTCTGCTCCACCAGCGGCCGCCCGCTGGCGCCCCCGCTGGTGAGCTGGCGGACCCGACGGGAGAGGATGTTCACCAAAACGTTGGGGTTTCCAACCTTGGCCAGGGCTAGTTTGACATATTCGCTGTTCACCGGTTCGCCCACTCTACCCCGCCCCACGCCGAACGCAATGGAAAAGAACGCCATGAGTTGGGATCGGATTGAACATGCAGCCACCAGGAGTTGCGCGCCCAAAGCGGAACCAAAAAGTTCCTTCCCACGGTGGGAAGCAACTGCGTTTTTCTGTTTTGCTGGAAGTGGCTGGTGTGGAGGGTTTTGCGTTGAAAATGTGAGTTTCCAAAAACCTGGACGCAAAAATAGTTTTGGGAAAACCCCGGAAAAGCTGCCAAACGACCGGGGAAAATGGGCCGGACTTTTGGGAGCAGATAAGTTTTCCTGGAAAAATAGCTTGCAACCTATAAGCGAGACGTATATATGAAAAAACACCCACACGACTTGTGGACACGAATCCAAATGAGGAATCCCGATGAAAACCAATGCGATTTACAACCTGAGAGCCTTCCATTCCAGACTCACCGTCGCGGCCCTTGCCGCTTTGTTCACACTCACGACGCGCGCCGGGGCCGCGCCGACTTATGGACTCTCCTTCAACGGCACGTCCGCCTATGTGGAGACTTCGACGGGGGTGATTCCGAGCAGCGGCGATTTCACCGTGGAGGTCTGGGCGGCTTGTCCCACCGCGCCTTCGACCTACAAGGAAATCCTCTCGCAAGGCAGCAGCGGCAACGCGATCTATATTGGCACCGACACGGCTAACAACATCCTGCTGGGCGACGGTTGGGGTGCGGTGTCGCCCGCCGTGGCTTTCCCCGGGGGCGGCTGGCACCACTTCGCCGTGGTCAAATCCAGCACCAACACGATTTTCTATCTGGATGGCACCAACCGGCTGGCCCGAGGCTCGGCCATGGTCAATCCCGCCGCGTCCACCGGCTTGCAGTTCGGGTGCCAGTATGGCGGTATTGGCGAATACTGGCCGGGGAGCCTGGGCGACGTGCGCGTCTGGAGCAAGGCCCTGAGTGCCACCGACATCTCCACCAGCCTGACCAACCAACTAACCGGCTCGGAGGCCAATCTGGTGGCGAACTGGCAATTCCACGAAGGCGCTGGCACGACTTGCACCTCCATCGGGCCGTCCCCGGTGGTGGGGACGCTGATCAACGGCCCGGTTTGGATTGTCCCACTGGTCTTTGCGCTGGGGACCACGAATCTCACCGAAGGCCCGGCTGCGGGCAGTGACAGCGTGGTGCTGGGGGACAGTCAGGCCTCCGCCTCCTGGACCGCCACAGCCAATGATTCCTGGTTGCATGTCACCAGCGCCAGCGGCGCCGGCAGCACCAATGTGCTTTTCACCTTCGATGCCAATGCCGGCCCCGCGCGCACCGGCACGCTGACGATTGCCGGGCAGACCGTGACCATCACCCAGGCCGGGGCCGGCTTTGTGTTGGCGGCCTCGATGACCACGCCGGTCTCCTCGGGATTGAGCGGTCCCATGGGTGTGGCGGTGGATGGGGCGGGCAATGTCTATATCGCCGATACCGGCAACTGGGCGGTCAGGAAGTGGAACCCGGTCACAGGGGCCATGACCAATCTGGCTGTTGGCCAATCCTGCGCCGGCGTGGCGGTGGATGGGGCGGGCAATGTCTATATCGCCGATAACTACTACGGCACGATCGAAGAATGGAACGCGGCCAGCGGCACGGTGAGCACGTTGGTCTCCTCGGGATTAAACCAGCCCGGTGGCGTGGCGGTGGATGGGGCGGGCAATGTCTATATCGCCGATACCGTCAACTGGGCGGTCAGGAAGTGGAACCCGGTCACCGGGGCCATGACCAATCTGGCTGTTGGCCAATCCTGCGCCGGCGTGGCGGTGGATGGGGCGGGCAATGTCTATATCGCCGATAACTACTACGGCACGATCGAGGAACTGCTCCGCGCCTTTGTATGCACAACATCTGTCGCGGAGGGTGCGACGGCGGGAAATGATGCGTTGCCAGCGGTGCTGCCCGCCAGCCAGAATCTCTCGGGGATATTTGCCCCCAGCAGCGACCAGCCGTGGCTGACGATTACCGGCGTGGCCAATGGCGTGGTGAGCTTCAGCTTCACCGCCAATACCAACACCGCCCCCCGCACGGCTAACATCACCCTCCTCGGCCAGACCATCCCCATCACGCAATCGGCGGCGCCTTTGCCGCCGACCATCGCCAACTGGACATTCAATGCCTCGACCCAATTCCAGTTCCAATTCACCGGCCCAAGCAATTCCACTTACACGGTGCTGAGCACGACCAACGTGGCGCTGCCCCTGAGCAACTGGCTGCCGCTCAGCCCGGTGATAGAAACCAGCCCCGGCCAGTATCAATTCACCGACACCAACGCCCCCGCCGGTCCGCAGCGCTTCTACCTCCTGCGCTGGCCGTGAGCGACCGACCGGCAGCGGGGCTGCGATGCGTTCGTCGTCGAAGGGTCGAAGGGCTCAAACTATAGTTTTGTCCAATGTCAAGCGCGACTGATTGCGCAGCAAGCACTTACGCAGGAGCGGCAAACCGTCAAACCATCGCGGAAGGGACGCCCTGCGCGACGACGGAGATCATCGAAGGGGTCAAACAAGAATGGCGCTTAGTTAAGGCGTAAATCATTGCAAATCAACGTCACAACCAGAGGAACTTCCGGAATTGCCAGGCAGCTTTTTCGCGTATTTCGCTTGGTTCGCGGTAAAAAATCCCTGTGTTCGTCTGTTGCACCTTTTGAGCTTTTTGCGGCAACATCATTCCCCCCGTCGGCGGATCGAAATTCGCTCATCCGGCGTTCCCGTCAATCCGTGCAATTCGTGATATCACTGGTTAAGAACTTCTGTCCGCCCCCTTTGAGTTCCGCGGCAATCCGCGTCATCCTGCAATCTGTGATTAGCCCGCATTTCTCACCGATATATTGAACAAGGCGGAGCCGAGAGCAGTCAATGTGTTTGACTAGAACAACTTATGACTGACTCGAACAACTCCGCCTCGCAAACAGACTGTAATCCCCA